>JBEKUT010000190.1:0-12609 GCA_049514735.1 Bryobacteraceae bacterium | reverse complement strand
GCGAAGATGTGATAGACGCCGTTGTCGAAGTCGTTGCGGCTGGCGGGAAAGTAAGCGCTGTCCACCGAGTGACTGGTCTGGATTACGAGCGAAACCGTCAAACCGGCGATTATATGGGTCAGCATGAAAGCCAAAGCGATCAGCGGGAGCGATTTCCCCAGCAACAGCACCGGCAAAATAATCATGTAGGTGAGATAGAGTCCTTTACCCGCAAAGAGGATGGCGTATTCTCGCGTCGGGTGTTTGGTGCGTTTCAAATATCCGTGGGACGGGAAGAAAAAGCACTCAAAGTCCCTTAGAAAACATAGTCGAGAGAAAATAGAGCGTAAAAGAATAGTGCATAGACGTGCTGCAACCGTTGCCAGGGTGCATGCGGTTCGTGCGGTGTAAACCGAAAGATGCGGCGTCCCGTAAGCGCGTCATCTTCACCGTGGAGATTGATGCAGGAGTGGTGGCCCCGATGATGGAGGATACGCCACATATATGAGTTGATTCCACAAAGATCGAAAACATAATTGAGGATTTTGTTTACAGACCGCGCCGGCGAGATGGCATTGTGGTTGCTGTCGTGCGCGATGTTCAGCATAAGAAATGTTTGGGCGAGGCCGCCCAGGAGGTAAACGGCGACAAACTTCCACGAATCCGGATTGAGCGTGTAAAGAGCAATCCAACTGCCCGCCAGCACTGCGAACCCCAAGGCTATTTTTACCCACATCGCGCGGCCGGCTTTGGGAGAGATGTGCCCCTCGGAAAAGAAATTGTCCAGCCGCCTTCGTAAGACCTTCGGGAATGAAGACGCATTTGCAGGTTCGCCAATGGAGTGACGCGCCGGCGTCTCAGATCGCACGAGATCTTCGATGTCTTGCTTCACTGGCACTGGCGCCTCCACGTTGATGGCCAGCAGCGGATTGCGTTGCCGGGACTGCACCACTGCTAGTTTCAGCAGGCATGTTAGCTTGAAATCTAAGGAAGATCAAGGAAATGTCGATATCGCGGGACGTCGCGAGATCAGGCGCGGGGCGCACCTTCTTCCGATGCGATAATGGGCAGCATTGCTTCCGGGGTTCGTAGAACTCTGCTAAGATGCATCGATGGATGGTATGGAACTAAGACGCTTTCAGCGTCTGCGCGTCAAGGCGGACCACCCTTGATTCGGTGACATAGCCTGGCGTCCATTATGGACAATACGAGGAGAGACGCGCTGAAGCCGCTTTCTCGCGTGACGACAAAGACCGTGGCGAAATCGGCCGAGCTATTGGTGCGGTTGGCCGGCGCCGGCTCCAGCGACCCTGGTGATTTAAAGTGGTCCAGCACTTTCGTTCCGCGATGGCGGCGCAATGAGTACAAAACCGATCTATGATAGCGTCGATTTTAGACAAGCTCGATAGGCTAGGGGACGAGCACCCGCACAAACTTCTCTATTCGTACATTGACCTGAACGGCAATCCAGTGGAAAACTACTCCTACGAGTCGTTTCTCCACCGGACGAAAGTGATCGCCGGACATTTGCGGAAAGAGCATCGGTTCGCGGCCGAGGACCGGCTTCTGCTCGCCTACCCGCCGGGCCTCGAGATGATTTGCGCTTTTTTTGGTTGCGTGCGCGCGGGATTGATCCCCGTTCCCGTCTATCCTCCCAATTCGCATGGCTTCCAGGGCGCGCTGTACAAAATGATCCACATCGCCAAGGATTGCCGGCCGGCCGGTATTTTAACGAGCAAAGATTACCACGGATCCCTGAAGACAAATCTAGCCAGAAGCGGAGTCTCGGCCTCGGGAGCCGATGTCGACTATATTTCACGGCTTCCGTGGATCGTAACGGAAGACTTCGCCGATCTGATTTCGGACGAAACATTCAACGGCGCCTCGAAGAACGGCTCTTCGAAGCTCCTGTTTCTCCAGTACACTTCGGGATCTACCAGAGATCCCAAAGGCGTGATGGTGACGCACGAGAACATACTCCATAACTGTCCTCTGGTGATCGACCATAACGCGCCGGTGGTCGTATCGTGGCTTCCGCAGTATCACGATATGGGGCTTATCGGGTGCTACCTTTATCCGGCGCTAAAAAGCGGCACGACTTACGGCTTCGCTCCCACCGACTTCATTCAGCGTCCGGCCCTGTGGTTCGACACCATAAAAACCTATGCCGCAACCGCCTCGGCGGCGCCTAACTTCGCTTACGACTATTGCCTGCGCGCCGGGCGGTTTTCCAAGGAGAGCCTGGAAAATTGCGATCTCAGCTCGCTCCGGTTGCTGATGGCAGCCGCGGAACCCGTCAAACCTGGTACATACACACGATTTCTGCAGGCGTTTCAGCCCTATGGACTTAAGTCGGAGAGCTTTTTTGTCGCGTATGGGCTGGCCGAGAATACTCTGGCGGTTTCGCACGGCGGCCGCAATATCATTTCAGTCAACAAGAACGCCATCACGCTGGGGAAGGCCCGCATGACCACTGAGGCTTCCGAAATCGGCGCGGCGACACAGATTGTCAGTTGCGGAACTCCACTGCCGGGCCTCACCGTAAAAATCGTCGATCCGGAGAAGCATCTCGCTCTCGGGCCAGGTCACATCGGCGAGATTTGGGTCGCTGGAGGCAGTAAGTGCCAAGGTTATTGGAATAATCCGGAGCTGGCGCTTAAGATGTTTCATGCCCGGCTGGTGGACGACAGTCCCTATGACGATGGCTACCTGCGGACGGGCGACATGGGTTTCTTGCACAACGGCGAACTCTTCGTTTGCGGCCGTATCAAGGACATGATTATCGTCCGCGGGCAAAATTATTACCCGCAGGATATCGAGGAAGTGGTGCAGAAAGCATCCGGGCTGATCCGGACCAATTGTGTAGCCGCTTTCCAGATTCACGAAGACAGCGAACCGGCACTGGCGGTGGTAGCCGAAGTGAAAAATCCAAGAGCGCTTCCGGAAGCGCTGAAGACGGCCGCCGCCGTTCGGAATTTCCTCAACGTGGAAGTGGCGCGGATTTCCTTCATCGCGCCGCGTGCGATACCGAGAACCAGTTCGGGCAAGATCATGCGCCACAAGACCAAGCAGATGTGGCTGGAAGGCCGATTTACGGTTCTGGCGGAGTTTTCGCGGGAGAAAGATGCAGCCTCAACGTCCGGTTCTGAGGGCCAGTCGTCTTTCGACGCATTGAAAGCCCGCTACAACCTGACCGGCACGGAATCGTACAACCTGATCGAAGCGGGGCTGGACTCCGTAGATCTGGTTGTATTCATGCACGAGATCAAGGAGCTCTTAAAGGACAAGGGCGCCGATATGCTAGCCAGGCAGGTAGATATCGGCCTTATTCAGCGTGTCAGCATAGCCGAGTTGTTTCAACTGGCCGAACAGTTGGAGCGTGCTCCCGAAGAAGCAGTAGTTCTGCTGAAGAAGTCCCTGGCAACCTTCCGCGATGAGCAGCGCGCGGCGGAAAAGCTCATGATGAGTAACGACAGAAAACTCATCTTCGAGCCTCCCGCGCCAGCACTATTGCCCGAGGCGCCAATCCTGAATCGTGTGCTGCTCACGGGCGGCACGGGCTTCATCGGACCGTTCCTGGTGAAGAGTCTGCTGGAACAGACGCGGGCCAAGATCTATGTTCTCGTAAGGGCTTCGGACGAGCGTCAGGGCAGGCAAAGACTGAAGGCGGCCATGGAAACGATGGGGCCTTCCGCGTCCCTTCTTTTGGAGAAGTTCGAGGCTCGCGTGATCCCTGTTTGCGGAGATCTCGGCCAGCCGAAGCTGGGCCTGACGCAGGAAATCTGGGATCTCCTCGCGGGCGAAATAGACACGGTGTTCCATAACGGCGCCACCGTAAACTACCTCTTCAATTACGACCGGATGCGTGACGCCAATGTTCTGGGGACCAACGAAGTCTTAAGACTGGCGTTTGAAGGACGAGCCAAGAGCTTCAATTACGTCTCGACTACCTTCGTGTTTGGATGGGCGGTTAAGAGCGTCTTGTATGAGACCGACCTGAATGAGAACATGGAGCTTCTCGATTTTGGATATAGCCAGTCCAAGTGGGTAGCCGAACAGGTGGTTGTAAACGCGCGCCGCCGGGGACTTCCTGCCCGGATTTTCCGGCCGGCTCTGGTCAGTCCCTCGGTTGACGGCGGCGGGAACAACTTCGATATAGCCGTTCGTCTGGTTGCGTTCATGGTGAATCACGGCATTGGAGTGGATGCTTTGAATCAGGTTAGTTTCGTTCCCGCGGACATCGCGGCTAATAATATTGTCGCGATCTCGACCACGCCCGGAACGGCTAATAAGACTTATCACGTTACAAGGGACGATTACGCGAACATGCTGGATATTACCGGGCTGATTACTAAGGCGACGGGACGGCAGTTCGAGGTGTTTAGCCTGCCCGGCTTCGTTCCCGAACTTATCGGGAGATGCAGGAAGGAGGATCTACTCTTTCCGCTGCTGGATTTTCTGGTGGGCTCGGTAGACAATATTTCGGCGATGGAGTTTAAACGCTACGACAGTTCCTGCTACCAGGCGGCTCGGAATGCGTCCGCCTGGGGCAAGGCGGATCCGTCTCTCGAAGATACCGTCAACGGCATCTTGAGATTCATGCAGCGAAAAGGAATCATTTCGGTGGCGCCTCGCGAGTTTGATGCCATCACCGCCGGCCGGTAGGCATTCCGTTATTGCTTCCGAAATACGAGTTTTTCTTTTACTTGCTGACCTGTCTCCAACACGCCCGCCGTGGTTAGTGTCATCTGTTGTCCATCGGCGGAAACCACCCACGCATCCTTTTGAGTGACTTTGTCGTCTCGCCGGTAAATCGAATTTACCGTGTGGGCATCGACCAGTGCGAGGGTCACAGTATCGTTGTTTGAGTTCTTCAGATTGTAGTCCTAGCCGTCAAAACGTGCGGTGTAGCTGAAATCGCCCGCGAAGCGAACCCCTTCGTTTCCGTCCGCCTCGATCTTGAGCGCCAACCCTTGCCGCAAACGAGTTTTACTGAGATCTTCGGTCCATTCGCCGGCGAATAGGTTATCGGCGGCCTTCGTGCCTCCACTCCGCGTCCACACTGCGATCTGGTTGGCACGGCCCGTCTGTGAAGTCGTGCTCGTTAACTCGCTACCATCACTCGAGAGTTTGTCACGGACGGCCGCCACCATAGCTCCATCCTTCTTTTCTTTGATGTCGGCTTGAAGTTTACCGATCCTGCGTAGCTCGATTTGATTAAACCCCGGATTGCCTTGTACGGACACTTCATGTCCGTCAAACTTCGCCGTGAAATCGAGGTGGGTCTCGCCTGAAATTACTACGTGCACTGCATGGTGCAGAGCTGTGATGGAGATTTTGTTGGGGGGATCCAGGGTAGACTGCGCGGATATAAGTATCCAGGAGCCAATGCGGGGATCCGCGGCGTCAAGTTGAACGGCGGCAAGCAGCCCGAGCAACGCGAATTTGTACATTGGTCCTCCTGAACCGGGTGAAGCTTGAACCAATTTTCGCAGATTCATTTGGACGGACACCGGCTTCACCGGAGCCCCGTGATGTGAATGTCTTTACGGTGACGATTCAGCATGAGATCATGAATCTCGTGCATAGGCTCCGTTTTTGGCTGGCCGGCGTAGTGCTTGCGGCCGTCCTTGTGCTGGTTCCATTTTCTTTTCACGCCGAGCATCATCTGGAGACTGCAACCCGCGTCGAAGGCAGCCAGGCGGAAACTGTCAGGCAGGAGTTAGCCAGTCGTTTTCGTTCGCCATTCGTTGACCGCGTGGTCCTGGTCATTCAGGGACTCCCACCCGCGGATTCGGAGGCGGGCGAGCAAGCTTTAGCGCCAATTGTGGAGGGACTGAGAGAGGAACCCGGCGTGTCCGGAGTCGTTTCCCGTCTCGATTTGCGCGATCCGATGTTCCTAGGCAAGGGAGGTGGAACTTTTGTTCTAGTGGGACTGGCGTCGACCGAGGGTTCCGTCGAGTCGCTGGTCCCCAGGCTGCACGAGTGGGCGGCCTCTTTTCAAAATCGATTGCGGAGCCGTTATCCGGCAGTCAAGATCGAACTGACGGGCGAGACGCCACTAAATTTCGACATGCGGAAAGCCAGCGCCGATGACGTGCGTAAGGGCGAGAGTCTCGTGATTCCCGCGACTCTCGTACTTCTGTTGGTGGCTTTCGGGAGCTTGGCGGCGGCCCTGATTCCATTGGCCGTTGGCCAGCTTGCCATCGCGACCACTATGGCGATTGCAGGATTCTTGGCCCTGCGTTGGCACTTGTCCGTTCTGGTTCAGAATTTGGCCACAATGCTTGGGCTAGGCTTGGGAATCGACTACGCGCTCCTCATGGTCAGCCGCTTCCGGGAAGCGATTTTCGCCGGGCACAACGGGCTGAAAGCCTCGCTCATCGCGGCACATCAGGCAGGTCCTACGCTCCTGATTTCAGCCTCGACGGTAGGCATCGGATTTCTAGCCCTCCTGACGGTTCCCATCAGCGAAGTCCGTTCCATCGGCGTGGCGGGGTTCCTGGTGGCGGGAATGAGCGTGTTGCTCGCGAATACTCTCGTTCCGGCCGTGCTGGCAATTCTCGGTCCGCGGATCGATGCTGGCCGGTTGCCCTTTACCGCGAGGTTGGATGCGCAACAGGCCGCACGCACGGGAAACCGCTGGAGGCAATGGGGGAAGGTTATCGTCGCCCATCCCTGGCTGGCCCTTATTCTGGCCGGCACCCCCTTGCTTCTGCTCGCCTCGCAGGCCGCGCGGCTCCGTACCAGTGTCCCCACTGGGGATTGGCTTCCGCCAGCGGCGGAATCGGTTCACGCGCTTCACACTCTTGAACAAATGAACCGGGCCGGCATTGTTTACTCGTTGCGCGTGATTCTCGAACTTCCAACGGAGTCCATCGCGGAAACGGACTCGGGGTGGAATACGCTCGATCGTCTAAGCAAACGGCTCGCGAGCGACCCCCGTTCCGATCGCGTCATCTCTATCACTACGTTGGCGGAGAGCAACCGGTCTTCCCTCGGCGATCTCTCGCGTGAGACGCGTCGAACGTTTCTGAGCCGCGACGGACGGGCGGCGCTGCTTGAGGTGTTACCCAAAGCTTCCGTTTCTCTGAACGATCAGGTCAGGTGGGTGCGGGAGCTGCGAAAGACCGGTGCGGCAGCTCTTACGGGAATACCCAGCGCCACTTTACTCATTGGAGGCATCCCGGCACTCAATGCCGATTACGAGACTATTGTCAGGGACCGGTTTGCTTCGGTAATGGCGCTGGTAGTGGGCGGGACGCTCTTGGCGCTTCTTGCCGGATTCCGGTCGCTATTCGCCGCCGTGAAGGCCATTGCTCTGAACTTGCTCTCGGTTGCGGCCTCCTTCGGAGCGTTGGTTTTAGTCTTTGAGGATGGACACGGAAGTAGCTTGCTGGGAGTTCGTGAGGGAACGGTCAGCGTGTTCCCCATTGTACCTATCGTTGCCTTTGCCATCGTCTTCGGGCTGAGCATGGATTACGAGGTGTTTTTGGTTGCCCGAGTCCTCGAAGCGAGGAGGAGCGGGCTGAGTGAAGTGGATGCAATCCCGGAGGGGCTAGCCAGAACGGCAGGCCTGATTACGAGCGCCGCCGCGATCATGATTGTGGTATTCGCGGCATTCACATTCGGTAACTTCCTGGTAGTTAAAATGATCGGATTTACACTGGCGGTAGCTGTGTTTATCGACGCGACACTGGTTCGCATTGTGATCGGCCCGGCGCTTCTTCGTGTTGCAGGCGATTGGAACTGGTGGCCTGGGGGGCTCGCCGCGGCACAACGCACACCCGTGATGGCAAGCGGCGAACAGACCTAGCTGTGCGCGCCGAATCGTCGTCTTCGGCCATTTCGATCTCAGAGAAAAGCTTACGCCAATTACGCGTGGGCGGCTTGTAGTTCTCTCGCGTAGCGGTCCATATGGTCGAAGTGAATGGTCACCAGCGTCTTTTCCATGTCTTCGCCGCTCTCGATCATGTTCTTAAGATGCAGGCCCGCGATTTTCATGCACCACGGATCGGTCAACGGATGGCCGGTGCTCGTGCTGAGACGCAACAGGTCGGGATGCAGCAGCGCGACGACTTTTTCCGCTTTCGGCTCGCCATCGGTTTCTACTTCGAACTTCACATCGACGGTGTCGGCGTGGCGAATGGAAATCGCAGTCTGGAGCCAGCGGAACTCCACATCCCACATGCGGCCGAACGGGTCCGGGCCAGCCTTGAACTTACGGAAATTTTCGACCATCTGATCTCAGTGTAGAACAGGTGGTTCGCGCCGCGGGCCCACTGGCGCGATGCGCCAATGATATACGAGCGCGCCGGTAGCGACGGTAACGATGGCCGCCAGCGATACGAAGGGCTTCTCTTTGAGCGCGAACAGCGTGATCCAAATGCCGACGATTATGAAGAACAACGGGATGAGCGGGTAGAGAAAGCTGACGGCTTTCAAGCATCGCCAACCGCTGCGCCGCCGGAAGATGAGCAGCGACGAGACGGACATCACGGCCGAAAAATTGAGCGTGATGCCGATGTACATCAGCAGATTGATGAACGGAGTAAAGGTCATCAGGATCGAACAAACGCCCTGACACACAATGGCGATGACGGGCGTTCGCCAGGTGGGGTCGACTTTCGCGGCCACGCTGAAGAACGCGCCATTGCGCGCCATGGCGTAGTAGACGCGCGGACCGACCGTGACCATGGCGTTGACGGTCGCCATGAGGCCCAGTGCCATGGCAAAACTGAACACGCCGGCAATGGCGGGACCGAACAGGTGCGATGCCGCAACGCTGCCGATGGCCACCACGATGCGGTCGGCGGCCGGGGCCATCTGCTGCAACGGCATGGCGTAGATGTAGAGAATGTTCAGCGCGACGAAAAGTGCAGCAACCAGAGCGGTGCCGAACGCCAGCGACAGTGGGAGCGTGCGGGCCGGCTGCCGAATTTCTTCTGCGACATACGTCGCGGCATTCCATCCGCTATAGCTGACGTAAATATAAAAGAGGCTGACGAAGAACTGCGAAAAAATCGGAATCGACGTGGTGCGATGAACGATCGGGGTAGAGAAATTGGCCCAATTCCCTGCCCCGAACGCAAATCCGAAAACGAGGAATGCGACGATGATGAAGACCTTGGCGCCGGTGAGAACATTTTGAACCTGCGCCGTGCGCTTCACGCCGATGCAATTCAAGACGGTGAAAACGGCGATCAGCGAAGACGCGAGCACCTGCGCTCCGCCGGCGCGAAAATCCCACGATCCTGAGCCAAACATGTGCACCGCGTTCTGTTGTTTGAACCAGGGATCGAAATAGCCGATGTAGTCGGCGAAGACCAGCGCGGCGGCCGCGATCGGCGCGGAGAACCCCGCGAAAAACGAGATCCATCCGGTCATAAAGCCCCAGGTGGGACCGTAGGCCTCGGTCAGGTAGACATACTCGCCGCCCGAGCTAGGAAAATTTACTGCAAGCTCTGAATAACTGATGGCGCCGGCCAGCGCGCAGACGCCGCCGACGGCCCAAATCCAGAGAATAAGCTGCGGGGAACCGAGTTGTCCGGCCAGGTACCCGGTGGTACCGAAAATGCCGGTTCCGATCATGTTCGAGACGACGAGCGCGGTTGCACTGGCGACTCCGAGTTGCCGAAGCAGCGTGCCGCTGGGTCGTCCCGGGTACGAGCGCACCGAGATGGACTCCTTTGTGTTCAACGTCCCGTTTCAATATAACCGGAACGAACCAGTCCTTGCCCGCCATCGCACACGTAAACGGTTCCGGTAATGAAAGACGCGGCGTCGGAGCAAAGGAACAGCGCGAGGTCGGCGAGTTCGTCCTTGGCGCCGTAACGGCGGAGCGGGATGCTCGCGATGGTCCGCTCGCGGAGCTCTGTGGTGGGCGCGAGGCGGCGCATTCCTTCGGTGTCATCGGTTGGTCCGGGCGTGATGCAGTTGGCGCGGATGCCCTGCGGTCCCCATTCGATCGCCAGCGTCTTGGTCAACAACTCGACGCCGGCTTTGCCCGCGCAAACGTGCGCCTGGTTGGCGATGGGCTGCGTGGCATGATTGGCGGAAATGCTTATGAGAGACGCGCCAGGTTTGCGGAGGTGCTCGTGGGCGGCTCGAAACGTGTTGAAGGTTCCGATCGGATCGATGTCGATGACGGCTTTGAAGCCGTTGGCGGACATGCTGGTGACGGGAGCCGGAAAATTGCCGGCGGCCGCGCATACGACGATGTCGATCGGGCCGGTCTCTTTAAGCGCGGCGGCTAATTTGTCGTAATCGCGGACATCGACTGCGGCGGTTTGCGCCTGGCCTCCGCGCTCCCGAATCGCCCCGGCGGCGGCATCCAGTTTGTCCTGCCTGCGGCCGATCAACACGACCGTAGCTTTATGTTCCGCAAACCGTTCCGCTATTCGTTGCCCGATTCCGCTCCCGCCGCCGGTGATCACCGCGACTTTGCCATCGAGCAGGTTTTCTCGAAAGACATTGGCCATGTTATGCGGATGGGTGCTCACGATAATACTTCATTAAATCGAGGACCGGTGGGCGGTGACCCATGGTGCGCAGAAAGCCGGAAACCTGGCCGCGATGATGGGTCGCGTGGTTGACCACGTGTAGAACAATTTGCTGGATGGTGTTTTTATAGGGATTGCCTTTTGTGTCGGTGTAGGACACGACTGTCTGCACGGCGTTGTCGTCGAGGTTCGCGGCCATGGTGTGCCAGCGCTGTTGCACCACTGGCCAATCGTTTTGGAGAACGGACAGGTGCATGTCGATGGCGGGATCGATGAAGGTGTCGGGCGGTGCGCCTTCGATGCGGCCTATCCAGGCACGATCCGCTGCGTAGATGTGGACCAGCGTTCCGAGGATGCTGCGGTCGGCGGTGGCGAAGTCGCGGGTTAGATCTTCGGGGGATAACTGGGACACGGCGTCCACTAGGCGGCGGCTGGCCCAGGAGCTGTAATCCAGGTGTTCGAGAATTGTGGAAGCAGATACGGACATAAGCGGTTTTAGTCTATCAACCGGAGACCGCTCCCGTTACGCTCGCTGACGCGCGCGGCTCGGTAACGTTTGAAAAGTTGCAGAGCCGCGACGGTTACGGAGCGTCATGGCTCGCTGTCAGTATCATGAGAGGCGTGAGTCCCGCGGCGCTTCTCGATCATATTTCCAACCTTCCGCATGCTCGCGCCACTTTCAAGCAACTGGTGCGCGAACTGGGCGCCAAGGGCGAAGAGCGCGATGAACTGGAAACGGCGCTCGAACGGCTCGTCGACGTCGGCGATCTGATCAAAGTGCGGTCGGGGCAATACGTGGTGACGGCGCTGAGCCGGGAGTTCACCATCGGACGCCTCAACATGCATCGCGATGGCGGTTATGGTTTCGTGGTTCCCGATCGCCCGATTGAAGGTGTGCGCGGCGATGTTTACGTCCCGCGGTCTTCGATGGGCGGCGCGATGCATGGCGATCGCGTGGTGGCGTCGATTGGGCGCATCGATTCCGACGGGCGTGCGGATGGCGAAATCGTGAAAATCGTCCGGCGCGCGCATCTGACTGTCGTCGGCGAATTCCGGGTGCGGCGGCAGAATTACGTTGTTCCGCACGACGAACGAATCAAAGAATGGATCGAGATTCCGGAAGGGCTGGAAATTCCAGAGCAGTCGATCAGTGCCGATCGCGTGGGTGCCGCGCCGGTCGAAGTTAAGAGCGTGGAAGACCTGGACGGTATGATCGTCAACGTCGAGATTCTCGAGTTTCCCGAAGATGGCGATCGCGCGGTAGGGCGGGTCATCGAAATTCTGGGCCATCCCGGCGATTTCGGCGTCGATGTCGAGATCGTGATTCGGAAGCATCATATCCCGCATCGTTTCCCGGCTGAGGTGCTGCAACAGGCGCAGTCGTATTCGTCCGTGATTCCGCAAGAAGAGGTGGCCCGGCGGCGCGATTTTCGCGGCATGGACGTCGTTACGATCGACGGCGAGACGGCACGCGATTTCGACGACGCTGTCTGGGTGGATCGGCTGCCCAACGGCAACTACGCGCTGCACGTCCACATCGCGGACGTCAGCCATTATGTGCGGACGGGGTCTCCTATCGACGAAGAGGCGCTGCTGCGCGGCGCCAGCGTTTATTTTCCGGATCGCGCGGTTCCGATGCTGCCGCTGGAGCTTTCCACTGAAATCTGTTCGTTGAAACCTCAAGTGGACCGGCTGGTTATTTCCGCGCTGCTGGAGATCGATCGTCGCGGCGATGTGGTCTCGCAGGATTTCACGCGCGGCATCATTCGCAGCGTGGAGCGTATGACGTACACGAACGTCCACCTGGCGCTCGAAGGCGACGCGGGACTGCGCGATAGATACGCGCCGCTGGTGGATCGCTTCAAGCTGATGGAGGAACTGGCGCTGATTCTGAACCGCAAGCGCGCGCAACGCGGCTCCATCGATTTCGACATGCCGGAGCCGCTGATTGAATTCGATGAATTCGGCCAGATGAAGGGCGTGATCAAGGCGTCGCGGAACATCGCGCACCGGATCATTGAAGAGTTCATGCTGGCCGCTAATGAAGCCGTAGCGTCGCACCTGGAACACGAAGGCATTCCGAGCCTGTTTCGCATTCACGATAAGCCCGACCCGAAACGCCTGATGG
>JBEKUT010000189.1:0-20503 GCA_049514735.1 Bryobacteraceae bacterium | reverse complement strand
GAACGAACAGTTTTTTGGGGTGCGGGTGTCGATCACCACGGCGAGCACCGCCGACTCGCGGGGGTCAACAAGATCGCGTCCAATCCACCAGACCGGCGGGTTGTTTTCCTCGCTGCCGGTGGCGGAAAGGGTTTTGAATACAATGCGCAATAATCGAACGGGAGCATCTACCTTGGAGAGTCGGGGTTTTGTGGGCAACTCCGCCCCGATCGTGGGCGGAACGAGCGGAATCGGAAAGGCGGTCGCCCGGCTTCTGCTTGAACGGGGAGCCGCAAGCGTGATCGTAGCCGGTCGAAACGTCGAAAAGCTTCACGCGGCGGAGAGCGAATTAAGCGCATTTGGAAGGGTGGCCGGCCGCGAGGTCGATATCACCAACCAAACCGAACTGGCGCGCGTTCTCGGGGAGTCCGGCAACCAGTTCGACGGCGTGGATCTGCTGGTCAACGCCGCAGGTGTGTTTCTCCCGAAGCCGTTTCTCGAACATACGATGGAGGACTATGACCGATACCTCGAGTTGAACAGGGGAATCTTTTTCATAACGCAAACTGTCGCACGAGGAATGGCGGGTCGCGCCGGCGGATCTATCGTGAACGTGGGATCGATGTGGGCGCGGCAGGCGGTCGAGGCAACACCCTCCTCGGCGTATTCGATGGCAAAGGCGGGATTGCATGCTCTAACTCAGCACCTTGCCCTGGAGCTGGCGCACGCTAACATCAGGGTGAATGCGGTTTCTCCCGCGGTGGTCGAGACGCCGATCTTCGAGGCATTCATTCCAAAGGATCAGGTTCACGCAGCACTACAGGGCTTCAATGGATTTCACCCGATTGGACGGATCGGAAGGCCTGAGGAGGTGGCCGAGGTGGTCTGCTTTTTATTGTCCGACAGGGCGTCTTGGGTAACCGGAGCAATCTGGGACGTTGACGGCGGCGTCATGGCCGGGCGCAATAAATACTAACAAATGGCAAGCGACTCTTTGACGGTCGCGCTCGCCCAGATCGCGCCAGTTTGGCTGGATCGCGCGGCGACGCTTGCGAAAGCGAACGCCTACGTCAAACAGGCGGCACAGCAAGGTTGCGGCCTCGTGGCATTCGGCGAGGCGCTGGTCCCCGGTTATCCATTCTGGCTAGAACTGACCGAAGGAGCGCGATTCAACTCCCCTCTCCAGAAGACGATTTTCGCGGAGTACGCGTCTCAAGCCCTTGAACCGGAATCGGGACATCTCGACCAAATTCGTGCGACGGCGGCGCAGAATCGGATCGCCGTTTATTTGGGTTGCGTGGAGCGGGCCGCCGACCGCGGCGGGCACAGCTTGTACTGTTCACTCGTGTTTATCGATCCGGAAGGAAAGATCGGCTCAATTCACCGCAAACTAATGCCGACTTTTGAAGAGAGGCTCGTGTGGGCCGCTGGTGATGGCCACGGGTTGCGAACGCATTCGGTGGGACCGTTTCAGTTGGGCGGCCTGAGTTGCTGGGAGAACTGGATGCCGCTGGCGCGGGCGGCACTTTACGCACAGGGCGAAGATCTCCATGTTGCCGTGTGGCCGGGTGGGATTCACAACACACGCGACATTACGCGGTTCATCGCGCTGGAATCGAGGTCGTACGTCGCATCTGTTTCGGGATTGATGCGGCGCGAAGACATTGGCGGGTCTTCAGAATGGCGCGAGATCGTCGCCGCGGCGAGCCCTGACATACTGGCGAATGGCGGCTCGTGTATTGCATCGCCCGACGGACAATGGCTAGTCGCGCCGTCGGGGCCGGAGGAGGGATTGCTCGTAACCACGATCGACCGCCGGCGCGTGCTTGAAGAGAGGCACAACTTCGATCCCTCGGGCCACTACTCCAGGCCCGATGTTACAAAGCTCGAAGTGAATCGCAAACGTCAGAAGATCGTCGAGCTATCAGACTGATGGTATGAAGCCGCATAAGCAGGTTCCTCTGGTTTTCAAACGCATGCCTCCAACTGAACAGTTGCGGGCTTCGCGGGAGTTTGTCGAGCGGATGTCAGCAAGGCGATCAGTTCGGTTCATGTCTTCCGAGGCGGTCCCGTTTGAACTGATCGAGAACGCGATTCGCTGCGCGGCGCTTGCGCCGAGCGGCGCCAATCAACAACCATGGACCTTCGTGGTCGTGAAAGATGTGGAAATTAAACGAAAAATCCGCGAAGCGGCTGAGGCAGAAGAGCGCGAGAGTTATGAGCACCGGATGCCGCAGGCCTGGTTGGATGCTCTGGCTCCCTTAGGGACCGATTGGCACAAGGAATTCCTCGAGACTGCGCCATACCTGATTGTCGTCTTTCGTATCGATTTTGGGCTAAATCACGCCGCTGAATGCGAAACCAAGACCAAGCATTATTACGTGCAGGAGTCAGTCGGCATAGCGACTGGGTTTCTTCTGGCTGCGCTCCACATGAGCGGTCTGGCCACCCTCACTCACACGCCGAGCCCGATGGGTTTCCTTTCGAGCATCCTCGACCGTCCGAAAAACGAACGGCCATTCGTCTTGATTCCAGTCGGTTTCCCAGCCGCGGACGCGACGGTTCCAGAGATCGCCAAAAAGACGATTGCCCAGGTGATGAAGGTCCGATAAGCCCTTAGGGCGGCACCGAGATCGAGGTCAACTAACAAAAGATTCTAACACCCTGCGCCGTGGCGGCAAGGCGTGCAATACCTCCAGTATTGCGCCACGGCATTTCAGAATTAAATTGTTCTTATTAGAAGCTCTCCAAACGGTGAGCGGCCCTCAGTGGGCACAACACGGCACACACTCCGCATTCCGCTATGTTTCGCACAGTAGAACAAGGGTTCGCCTATAACTGGGAAGCAAACTACCAATGGGGCGCGTTCGGCAACGATTCCATTCGGGCGTGGAGCGTCTCGACCGAAACGGGGTTCACTTTTGACCGGACCCGCTTTCACCCCCGGCCCATGTTGCGAGCGGACGTGTACAGCGGCGACGGCAGCTCAGCGAATCACACCCTGGGGACCTTCGATCCTCTTTTCCCCCGCGGCGCGTATTTTAGCGCTAAGGCCGTTCCTTCTCTTAGCCCCCAAAACATTATCGATCTACATCCCTTGATTCAATTTCAGTTGAGAACCAATATCACTGGCGCCTTTGCATGGGATTGGTACTGGAGACAATCGACGCAAGATGGGATTTACGCATTTGGGAGTGACCTACCGATTGACCCAGCCGGCTCCAGCCACGCCCGCTATCTCGGCAATCAGGGAGACGTTGAAATTCGCTGGGCTCCCATGGCGCATACGATTGTCGCGTTCAACGTGGCCGGGTTCAAGCCGGGCGGGTTTCTCAATAGCGTGACTTACAACCGCGGGCCGATTATCGTCAATGTCGGCTTCACTTATCGGTTTTGAGGAGTTGAACCAGACGCACAGCGCCAGGCTGCATACGCCGGGTGACGACGCGGTGACTTCCAGTGCGCCTGGCTAAACTGCGCCTGGCTAAACTTGCCCCGGCCCGCCAATTGGATATATACTTCAAACCTGCGATCTAGTTATCAACGACGACGGACTCGAAATTGCTGCACTGAAAATTCCGGATCGGCGAAAGGAAAGTCAACCCATGGCTGCCAGCCGCAGAGACTTCTTCAAGATTTCGGTGGGAGGCGCCGCTGCCGCCTCGTTTTTCGGCTTCGATCTAGCGCCTGCCTATGCTCAGCTTCAGGAGCTGAAAATTGCGCGGGCCAAAGAGACTCGATCGATTTGCCCGTATTGCGCGGTCGGATGCGGCATCCTGATTTATACGATTGGCGATAACGCGAAGAATGTGACTCCCCAGGTCATCCACGTTGAGGGCGACCCGGATCATCCCACGAATCGCGGAACGCTGTGCCCCAAAGGAGCTTCGCTCCATCAGGACATTCTGAATCCGCGGCGGCTCTTGAGGCCGCAGGTTCGCCGGCCCGCTTCGGATGGTTGGGAAGACATCTCGTGGGACCAGGCGCTGGACGAGATCGCCCATCGCATAAAGAAAACGCGCGACGATACCTTCGTGGAGAAAGATACGCAAGGCCGCACCGCGAACCGCTGCGAAGGCTTCGCCTGGATCGGCGGCTGCACGGACACGAACGAGTTCAATTATCTCGTTGTGAAGACCATGCGCAGCTTGGGAGTCGCCTACATCGAAAACCAGGCCCGCGTTTGACACGGTCCCACGGTCTCCAGTTTGGGGCCAACGTTCGGACGCGGGGCGATGACCAATGGTTGGATCGACATCAAGAATGCCGATGTGATGTTGGTCATGGGCGGCAACCCCGCCGAAAATCATCCTTGTGGATTTAAATGGGCGATTGAAGCGAAGCGCAATCGCAATGCGAAGTTGATCGTCGTCGATCCGCGTTTCACGCGCACCGCGGCGACCGGGGATCTCTTCTGTCAGATCCGCGCCGGAAGCGACATTGCATTTCTGGGAGGAGTAATCCGTTACGCGATCGAAAACGGCCGCATCGCGAAGGAGTACCTGACTAATTTCACGAACGCCGCTTTTGTTGTGAAGGATGGATTCAAACTTCCTGAAGATGGCTTGTACTCGGGGTTCGATGCGGCGACTCAAACTTACGATAAATCGACCTGGAATTACGAGGCCGACGGCGGCGCGGCATCCTCCGGTTTGCCTGCAAGCGTGGCCTATGACCTCACGCTCCAGAATCCCCGTTGCGTATTTCAGTTATTGAAGCAGCAATATTCGCGCTACACGCCTGAAATGGTGGAGCGCATCACCGGCATCCCGAAGGAACAGTTCCTGAAGGCGGCGGATCTATTCACATCTATCCGCATTAACGGCGACATGAAGAAGGTTGCGACCATCATGTACGCGGTGGGATGGACGCAGCACTCCTTCGGCACGCAAATCATCCGCACGGCCGCCATGCTTCAGTTGTTGCTGGGAAACGTCGGGAGGGCCGGAGGCGGCGTGAATGCTTTACGCGGACACTCCAACATCCAGGGCGCGACGGATATGGCGGGGCTGTTCGATTCATTGCCGGGTTATCTGAAAGCGCCCATTCCAACAGATATCGACTTCAAGACGTACATGGCCCGCGTTACACCGACGCCTTCAAAGCCGGCTCCGTGGGATTCGTTCAATTACTACTCGAATACATCCAAGTTCACCGTCTCGCTTCTTAAAGCCATGTACGGCGATGCGGCGAAGAAGGAAAACGACTGGGCGCTTGACTACCTGCCCAAAGTGGATCGCGATTATTCCTGGACCGAGATTTGGGACAACATGTATCAAGGCAGAGTCAAAGGAATGCTCGCGTTCGGTATGAACGGCGTGTGCATCGGTCCCAATTCGCAAAAGAATATCGACGCTCTTAAGAAAGCCGATTGGCTGGTGGTCGGCGAGATTTATCCCGATGAGACCAGCGAATTCTGGAGATCGCCGGGAATCACGCCCGAGGAGATGAAGACGATCAACACCACCGTCTACCGCCTCCCGTGTGCCGGATTCGCGGAGAAGGATGGCTCGTTTACCAACTCGGCTCGCTGGGTGATCTGGAAGAACGCCGCCGTGCCACCTCCCGGCCAAGCCCGGCTGGATCAGGACATCCTGGCTCAACTGTTCCTCAAGGTGCGCGAGCTTTATAAGACCGAAGGCGGCAAGTTCCCCGATCCGATCTTGAATCTTACGTGGCCGTATTCCGAGCCCGAGCATCCTTCGCTCGGCGAAATCGCGAAAGAGATCAACGGCAAGGCGCTCGCGAATCTCACCGATCCTAAGACGCAGCAGGTGGTGCTCAAAGCCGGGCAGCAGCTACCCGGCTTCGCGCTACTCAAAGACGATGGCACGACATCGTGCGGGAATTGGATCTATTCCGGATCATGGACTGAGGCTGGACCGCAACTGGCGCGCCGCGGGACCGAAGACCCATCCGGCTTGGGCGTCTTCCCGAATTGGGGATGGTCCTGGCCGGCGAATCGCCGCGTACTGTATAACCGCGCTTCCTGCGATCCCTCCGGCAAGCCGTGGGATCAGACGCGAAAACAAGTCTGGTGGAATGAGGATGCGCAACTTTGGGTCGGCAACGACGTGCCCGATTTCAAAGCCGATTCGCATCCCAAGGACCACATGGGTCCGTTCATTATGACCGCGGAGGGCGTCGGCCGGATCTTCGCGCCATTGGCAGCGTTCGCCGATGGTCCTTTCCCGGAGCATTATGAGCCGATAGAGAGCCCGGTCGCGAATCTGTTCCATCCGCAACATTCTAATAATCCCGTGGTGAAAAAATTCTCGACGGCTGCAGATAAATACGGCACCGCCGCGGAAGGCTTCAATATCGTCTGCACCACCTATCGGCTGACCGAACACTATCATTACTGGACGAAGAACAACCAGATGAATGTCCAGCTCATACCGGAGCCGTTCGTAGAAATGCCCGTGGAACTCGCCCAGGAATTGGGGATTCGCGGCGGCGATAAGGTAAAGGTCACCAGCGCGCGCAGCTTCTATATCGCGAAGGCCTTCGTCACCAAACGCATCAAGCCGATGACGATCGACGGCAAGAAGGTGTATCAGATCGGCCTGCCAATCAATCAAGGCTACCGCGGTATTCAGGAAGACGCCGGCAAGGACGCGCGGACGATCGCGAACCGGCTTACGCCGACGGTGGTGGATCCCAATGCTCATACTCCGGAATTCAAAGGGTTTCTTGTGAAATTGGAGAAGGTGTAGGTGCAAAGATGAGTCAGGCATCCGCGCAAATACGAAAAATCTCGGCGCATGCGGGACCGGTCCCCGGAGCCGGGGTCGAGCCCACCTACACCGTATGCAAGCTGATCGACACCACCACCTGTATCGGTTGCAAGGCGTGTGAAGTAGCGTGTCTGGAATGGAACGGCTATCCGTTCCGCGAGACGGTTTTCGATAATTCCTATCAGACGATGCCCGACACGGCGTGGAATTACTGGAACCTCATCCGGTTTAACGAAGTGGAACGCGCCGACGGCAGCGTGAGCCTGCTGATGCGCAAGGATCAGTGCATGCACTGCGCCGACCCCGGCTGTCTGGCTGCGTGCCCGGCCGATGGCGCGATCGTGCAATACGCCAACGGCATCGTCGATTTTCAGCAGGACCACTGCATCGGCTGCGGCTATTGCGTTAGCGGGTGCCCCTTCAACATTCCGAAGTTCAACCCGGAAACTAAAAAGATGTTTAAGTGCACGCTCTGCGTCGACCGCGTCTCGGAGGGCCTGGAACCCGCGTGCATCAAATCTTGCCCGACCGGGTGTCTTCATTTCGGATCGAAGGACGATATGAAAGACCTGGCAGAGACGCGGGCCCAGCAACTTCGCGAGCACTACGGTTTCGAAAAGGCGGGGGTCTACGATCCCGCGGGTGTCGGCGGGACCGGCGTCATTTATGTGCTTCACGACGCGACCAACCCGGAGGCGTATGGCGGGTTGCCCAAGAATCCACATATTCCATGGATCGTCCAGCTCTGGAAAGGTCCCGCTAAATGGATCGGCAATCTTGCCATGCTGGGCGGCGTTGTCGGCGTGACGCTGCACTACCTGCGGTTCGGCCCCAAGAGCGTTGACGATAAGGACCAGAAAGGCGGACAGCCGTGAACGTTTCCGAAGTTGTCCCTTCGTCCCGCACGGCTGCGAACACCGCCGGCCCGGTTCTTCGCTACACGCTGGGCGAACGCGTCCACCACTGGATCGCCGCCTTGACTTACATATATTGTCTGATCACAGGCTTGGCCTTCTGGTCGCCGTACCTGTTCTGGTTGGCCATCATCGTTGGCGGCGGACCGGCTGCCCGCTTCTGGCATCCCTGGTCCGGATTGTTCTTCACCGCTTCGGTTTTATGGATGTACAGCAGCTGGCGCAGCGANNNNGACATGCTGACGACGGATGCCGACCGCGCCTGGTTGAAAGCCGTGAAGAATTACATCCGCAACGAAGACCAGAACCTTCCTCCCATCTGGCGCTTCAACTACGGCCAGAAAATGTTTTTCTGGCTGATGTTTTATGGCGTAATCCTGCTATCGCTTTCCGGCGTTGCCCTATGGTTCGTCGAATCCATCCCGTGGAGTCTGCGATGGGTGCGCTATCTGGCGATCGCGGTCCACGTCGCGGTTGCACTGGCCACAATCGGCGGCTTCATCATCCATGTCTACATGGGCACGGCGATGGTGCGCGGCGGTTTCACATCGATCATCCGAGGAGAAGTTTCGGCCGCCTGGGCCAGGACGCATCACCGCCTCTGGTACGAGAAAATCCTCAAAAACACGTCCGCACAGAGATGAGTCGATGTAAGTGGGATCTGCGGATCGAGCGTGCGGATGAACTGGCCTCCGCGTATCCTTTCGCAGCCGAGGCGCTCCGTTTCTATCGGCGTGTCGCTACTTTCCAGAAGGGATTGTATTGGTGTTTGCCGGAATCTTCGGCCTGCGATCTTGACGTGCTGTTACCGAAGTTTCCCGAGTTTCTTTCAAAAATCGAGTCTGCCGCTCCCGATCCCTTAGCACGGTCCGCTCACGAGTGGCTGAGGCAGGACACGGATCGATCGCGCGAGTTGCTCGAATTATATTGGCGATCGGCCTCGTCCGGCTCCAGCGCGGAAGGGCTGCTCGCCTGGCTGTTTCTGCAGCCTTATGCCGAACACCTCGCCGATCATGCCAGCGGCGTTCTTGAAAAAACCGTCTCGGCTGTATGTCCATTCTGTTCAAGGAAGCCCGTGGCCGGCGTGCTGCGGCCGGAAGGCGACGGCGCCAAGCGATCGCTGATCTGTTCTATGTGCGCGACAGAGTGGCCATTTGGACGGATATTGTGTCCCGCGTGCGGTGAGGAGGACGTCGACAAGCTCGCGATCTATACGGCCGATCGATTCGCCCACGTTCGCGTCGAAGCATGCGACACGTGTGGCTGTTACGTCAAGACGGTGGATCTGACGAAGAACGGCCACGCCGTTCCGGTCGTCGACGAGTTGGCCACAATTCCCCTGAACCTATGGGCTCAGGAACATCGCTATGCAAAGGTGCAGGCAAATATCCTGGGCATCTGAAACGGCAAAAAGTTACCGTTTCAACTTTTGGTTCACAGCCTTTCCGTAAACCATCTGGCCACGCGAATCCCGCATCACCAGCAACACGCCGGAAGCGACGGCGAAGAATAAAAACTGCGCGCCGAGCACCAGCATCGACTGGTTCACCTTGTGCTGGTCCGTCACCAAAACCGATACCATGGCGCGGTTCACCCAAAATCCGCTGATGCAATAATGCGCCAGCAAGTCTGGGATCTTCGGTAAGTCGCTCACGATGACGCCACTCAGCAGGATCTGCGGGATGAGCGCGATCGGCACGAGCGTGCTGGCCTGGTCTTCGGTTTGGGCTAGAGAAGACAGAAATAGCCCGGTCGCCGTTCCGGTCATCACCGCAAAGACCATGGCCAGGAATTGTTTCGGCCCGTCGCCCGGCACGGTTCCGAATTGATAAACGATTCCGAATAACACCGCCACTTGGAGAATGCCGAATACTCCGAGGATGACTATTTTAGAAAGCACATAGCTCGGCACCGAGAGGTTGACGTCGCGTTCCATGCTGTAAAGAAAACGCTCTTTCACGATCTCCTTCGAGGCGTTATTGCACCCGCACCAGAAACACGAAATTCCAAGGAAAAACACCAAAGATAATTCTTTGGGATCGGGGAACACCAGCTTCCCAAAAACCATCACAAGAAAAAGCCCGATGAGGGCGCTTTGGGCGAAGGCAATCCCCAGTGTCTTTTTGTCGGCCGCAACGAGTTTCGAGAACCGGCTCGTTAAAATCGAGAACTGACGCCGCACTTCCGCGAGTTGTTCGTTGGCGCGTCCACTCTGTTCCGCGGGGCGCGGGGGCGCCGAGGATTCGAGGGGGGCTGCCGCCAGTGGATCGCGGATGTAGCGGCGGTATTCATCGCTCGAACGGAAACGGTCGCGCCACTCTTCTCCAGGAGACTCAGCCAATTTGCGGTAGATGTCCCCCAGTTTATCGACGCCGAAATATTTCTTGGCTCGCGCCGGCGGTCCATAATAGGCCAGCATTCCGGGCGGCGTCATGATGACCAGCTTGTGGCAAAAGTCCTCCACGTTCGCCACCGTGTGAGTGACACAAATCACCGTCATACCATCGTCCGCCATGCGGCGGAAGAGGCGCATCATCTCCCAATCGGTACCTTCGTCCAAGCCGCTGGTGACCTCGTCGAGAAACAGTAAATCTGGCTTCGATACGGTTTCGTTGGCCAACGCCGCCCGCTTCTTCTGCCCGCCGCTCAAGTTGCGAATGGGCGTACGCGCGCGATGCGTGAGATCTACCCGCGCGATGGATTGCGCGACTGACGCCTTTAAGTCTTTCTCCGAGGTGTCCGGCGGCAAGCGCAGTTTCGCCGTATAGCCGATGCACTCTTCAAGCGTCAAATCCTCGTGCAACACATCCTTCTGCGGAACCAGCGCGATGCTTTGTTTCACTGTGGCGAAGTTTTCGTACAAGCTCAAATCGTTCAGAAAAACTTGCCCGGCGTCGGCGGGTTTGCGCGCGCTCAAGGCCTGCATCAGCGTCGATTTGCCCGAACCGCTGGAACCGAGGATACAAACGAACTCGCCGGGATCGACATTGATCGTCACATCGTCCAGAATCCGGATCATTTGTCCGGTCGAGTGTGAGCGCACGGTGCGGGTCAGGTTTCGCGCCACCACATGCAGGTTCCCTTCCCGCGTCGACTGAACCAATCCGTTTCCGGTGAACTTGAACGAATAGGGACCAACGTCGATGCGGTCCGAAACCCGCAACTCGCGATAGCCGGTGATGCGCTCGCCGTTTAAGAAGGTGCCGTTGCTGCTGCCCAGGTCGCGCAAAAAGATTTTGCCGCCGTCCATGAATCGAACTTCGGCGTGCTTGCGGGAGACCCGCGCATGATCGAGCGTGATACCACCTTCACCCGGCGCGCGTCCGATCACCGCGTCGCGATTGAGACGGATC
Source organism: Bryobacteraceae bacterium (assembly GCA_049514735.1). Taxonomy (GTDB): domain Bacteria; phylum Acidobacteriota; class Terriglobia; order Bryobacterales; family Bryobacteraceae; genus JAICMB01. Next base: position 9,520 of record JBEKUT010000189.1, on the reverse strand, counting down.
TCGCCAGCGTGAGCCAGGACTTCCAGGGCTTCGGTGAAATTGCCCACGATGGTAGCCTGAGCGCCAGGCGGCGATCCCAAATTGGCTGGTGGAGGGCTCGACGGCGGAGGGCTGGACGGCGGAGGATGGGACGCTGGCGGTGTCGATGGCGGCGGAGCCGACGGAGGAGTCGCCAAACCTGCGCCAGTACTTCCGACGTCGCCGCGAGGGCCGCCAAACCGTGCCCTCACGCCACCCTGCGCCCCGGGAGCAGTTGCACCAACCCCGGCTCCGGTGGAGTCCCGCTCCAGGTATTTGATGGTCGTGCTGCCGCACTTGATCTCGTCCTGGTGCTGCAGCTCCTGACGCCCTTGCACGGGAGTCCCGTTGCGTAGTGTTGCCACCCCTTGCGACAACTGCTCGACGAAATACTTTCCATTTTCGGCCAGAACCGAGAACTGTTGGCGCGAACAGGTGAGATCCGGCACCTGCACCGATGCCGAAGGGTCCCGGCCAATGATGCAGGGGCCGTCCGCAAAGCGCTCCAGCGAGATTAACTGTTGCAGATCGGGCAAATAAAGAGCGGGGTATTTCGCCATATCGTAGTCTTTACGGAATGGAGCTGGTGTCCCAAATGTTGATGCGCACTTCGTTGCTCTTCGGCACAAGCTGGTAGACGAAGCCATCCCGCACGCGCAAGGCGTCCTCGGGATTTACCAGATAGTCGTCATTCAAATCCGCGATTTCCCCAGCCTCGCGACCTGCCGTGTACTTGCGCACAGCCGTCTCGACAGCTACGGTGTCGGATGGCGCGGAGGCCTCGATCAGAACATAGGTGTGATTGCCGCGGTCCGTTCCCAAGCGGCGCAGCGACACCATGTTTTCGCCGGGCCGATCGAAGCGGATCGCTACGGGAGCCACTTCGGTCCCCGGCCGCGAGAGCGGGCGCACGATTCCGGATTGTGGCCCGTTCAGATTAGATTCGCCCGCATCTTCGGCGTCCAGATCGGGATCGGATGGCGTGGCAAGCCGCGGCGCCTTGTATTGTCCGGCGGCATCCATCTCGTAGATGTAGCGCTGTCCGGTCTCATACCGTACGATACTCAAGGCGTTGTCCGGCAAAACGCGCACGTGCTGCGGCGCCATGGACAGTAAGAGCTCCTGCTGATATTTGCCGGCGGCGTCGTAAAACACGACGCGCTGGCGAAGCGGATCGGCCACGACAAAACCTTTGTCCGGCCGTACATCGAACGTCGACGGTCCCTCAGCAGGCTCATCGTCATCGGCTTCGGTAATGGTGAGCACGGCGGGATCGGCGCTGCCTTTCGAAGGATCCGGAACCACTTGGACCGGCAAAGACACAGAGCGAGTCACCGAAACACCCGCCGGTTTGACAGGGGCGGCGCCCGCGCTCTTGGTATCGGCAGCGCGCTTGTTAGAACATCCAGCACATGCCATACAAAAGACGGCTGCGAAAAGGGCCGCCAATGCCGTGCTCATGGATCCACCAAATCGTTCGACCGCACCGGATAGTAGCCCGCCAGCTTGGCCCACGACAGGTTCTCGTTTCGAATCACCCGCGCTGCGCTTCCGTTCGCTTCATAAACAATCGGGCCTCCATCGCGCCGGTATCCGGCAAAAAGGACAATGTGAGAGCCGGGCTTGTTCAATGCATCGCCGGGTTTGAGCGTCGAGTAGACGTCGCCTTTAATCCGGGTACAGAAGGAACCCATGTTCGCGGTCGAATAGCTGTGCCCGCCGGTTCGATGACCCCAGCAGTACGCCACGAAGCCCGAGCAATCGATGCCGGCGGTGCAACCGAGAACGCCGTTCCATTTGTGCGATCCGGCGGCCAGACCGCGGCGCAGTTTTGACGAAAACTGATCGGGACCATCGACGCCGCCCCAGTTGTAAGGCAATCCCTGCACCTGTTGGTTCGGCTGCCAATCGGACCGGTACGCCACGCCGTGCGCGCAGGGAGCCCGCCGGTTCGACTCGGAGCATTGCCAGACATATTTTGACAACTGATCGGCCGTGCCAATAACCTGAGCCCGGCTGACCGTCCCGCCTCCGGAGGAGGGCGCTACGGATGCTGGCGCAGCATTGTTCGCCGGCGATGGTGCGGGTGTTAAGGCTTGCTGAGCGGGTGGCGGGCTGGGCGTTGGGGCTGGCGCTGGATTCGTCATAGTGCTGGGTTTCGCGGCCGGTACCGGATTTTTCGGCGCCGCCGGACCGGCCGACGTCCAATAAATCCACGTCATCAACCCCAGAGCGATGCCTACGCCGACGGCGGTCGCCGAGTAGACCAGAGGGACCAACCAATGGACGGGCGATGCAGTTGTTCCAGGCGCTGCCTCCGGCCGCGCTTTCTCCACTGGCACAGTGTTCGGGGCGAACTTCTGTATTGGCTGCTGTACGTGCCGGGCTTCGGCAACTTCGGCCGCTGTCTGTGGCCGGTGCGCGGGATCGGGCTCGAGCAACGGCAGGATTTCCGCCTGCAGGTCCGCCGGAACGCTGGGCGGAATCCTGGGCCGAGCCTTGCGCAGTTCGATTGCCTCGTAAAAAGTCTGGCCCATCGGAACCTGCGCGCCGCTCGCCGCTTCCGCCAGCACCAGGCCCAAGCTATAGATATCGGAGCGGGCATCGACCTTGCCGTCGAACAAACCGAATTGTTCCGGCGACGCATAGGCCAGCTTGCCCTTGAAATCGCCCGCTATGGTCTGCCCGGGCACCGCAGCCACCGCAGCCACTCCGAAATCGATCAACTTCGCCTCTTCGGCGCGGCCATCCGGAAGAATAATATTGCCTGGAGAAATATCGCGATGCACCACGCCCAGCGCATGCGCCGCCGCCAGGCCTGAAGCCACGCGCCGCATGAGCGCGCGCACTTCCTCTGGCGTGATGGGACCATCCCGCAACATTTCCTCGAGGGACGGTCCCTGCACGAATTCCATCACTAAGTAAATCCGCCCGTTTTCACTCAACAGGTCGTGGCAGCGCACTACCGCGTCGTGATGGATTTCCATTAACGCGTGCGCCTCCCGGACGAACAGTTGTTCCATGTTGGAATTCAACAGGAGATCCGGACGGATCACCTTGATGGCCCGCAAGCTGGATAGCTGCTTATGGCGGGCCCGGTACACCCATCCCATTCCCCCGCCGCCCAGAACGCCGAGGACCTCATAGACCCCAAACAGTGTCGACCCGGCAGGAATTTGAGCCTCGCCGTCGAGCTGTGCTTTGGAAAGCATCGGTTCGTTCATATTGCCGCTACTCCCGGGCCTCCTTCAAAATTTGCATCTGCTTCTCCGCCATATCCAAGGCATGTTCCGCTCCAGCGGCATCTCCCGAGCGCGCGAGGGATTGCGCCTGCTGGGTGTAGCGTTGCAAGCTGCCGAGCGCCGCGGAGATCTCCGGCCGAAGCGGTTGCCCCATGCTCTGCAAGCTTCGTTTGATCGGCTGCCATTGTGCAAACGTGGCTTCAGCGCGGCTGACGACGTCCGTCAGGCGATCGCGCAGCGCCGGACTCATGGTGCGCACAGCTTGTTGCGGCCTGTTGTTCTGCGCTTGCTGCTGCTGAGAGAGCTGCTGTTGGGAAATTTGCGGCGGCTGGTTATTTTGCGGAACAGGCTGCTGCTGGTTTCGCGGTTGTTGCTGTGGAGCCACCTGAGGCTGCTGTTGTTGACTCGCTTGCGGAAATAGCTGCGAAGCGTTCGGCAAGGCCTGTTGAGCCTGTTGCGGCTGCTGTTGTTGACTCGCCTGCGGAAATAGCTGCGAAGCGTTCGGCAAGGTCTGTTGAGTCTGTTGCGGCTGCGGCGGGAGCTGCGGCTGCTGGTTCGATCCGTTGTATTGGGCAATCTGGGAATTGTTCGGAGCCGCGGACGTGCCGCTGCCCGCCGGAGCGCTAGAAGAAGCTGCGCCGGTTCCCTGAGTGGGGACGGAGGCGATGGTGGCCTTTGTGTAACCGAACTTGTCATGCAGCGCCAACTTATCCAATGCACCGTGTTGGTCGAGCGCATCGGCCGCGTAGAATGTGCCGCCCGCCGTGAGCAGCATCAGGAAAACCCAGCCTAGGGCGAGTCGAAGTGTGTTGGATTTCATGGATGCCTCTGCACCGGAGCGGGAAGGCCGGAACTGCTCGCCGGAGCCGTTGTACTCGCCGCGGGCGAGGCCGTGCGATGCCGCACCGCAGTTTTGACCGGCTTTAACCTGTCACCCGGCTTCGCCACCAGGGTCGCTGAAGTGCTCTTGCCGACGGCAAAACGGTCCTCCACTTCGGTAATGACGATCGTATCTACTTTCTCATCCGTTTCGATCACGCCGCCGGCGTCGTCTTTCATCGTTCCGGTGACGCGCCGCACTTCGAAGGTCTCGTTCACCTTCACGCCGGCGTCCTCGCCGCCAATGACATACACTTTACCGCCGTCCACCCTGCCGATCTTTAAACTCTTGGATTCCGCCGCCGAACCGGCCGCCGGCGAAGAGCCAACCGTTTTCGACGCTACCGGCGTGCTAACTGGCGCCGCTTCCTTCGTGCTCTTTGGACTGGCGCTCGAAGCAACCTGGGTCCCACCGCCGCGCGTCGGCAGGGAGGCCGACTTGGAAATGATCTTTTGCGCCAACTCGTCGGCAGCTTTCTGAAGAGCCTCGGTAGCCGCGGGCGCTTCCGGATGCGCTTCCGAAACGGTGTTGTCCGAGGTCCCTCCCTTCCCGGCAATACTGCCGCCCTTCCCCAAGCTATGGCTGCCCTTCGTGTTCACCGATTCGGCGATAAGCACCCGCGCGGATTCGGTGCTGATCACGCGCATGCTGACGGTGGCCTGGGCGGTGGATCCAGCGCCGCCCAGCCCCAACTTCCCGATGCCCATGCGATTGTTCTTCACCGCTCCCGCCATGGAATCCACGGAGCCAACGACGATAGCATCGACGTGCAGAATCTTTCCCAGGCGGGGAGCGTCATGCGGGTCGAAGCGGTCGCTGAAGCGGAGGTTCTGCTCCTTCATGAGATTGTCGATCTGCTGGCGGTCGATCACTTCAAATCCCGAAGCATCCAGCAGCTTCGCCATGATGCGGTTCGCAACGATGCCGCCGACTTTCTTGTCGTCCCCATAGATATTGATGGCGTCGCCGCGCACTGCTTGCGTTGCGAAATCGTAAATGGCAATGCGTCTCACCTGCGCGGCGCAAGTAAGTGGCACGAAAAGCAGAGTCGGAATTATAAGTTGTTTTCTCATCTGCGGAAACCTCGAACCGACCAGAGTCCTACCAACGCCGCACCCGTAAAGAGAATGAGGTAGAGGGGCACACCACCGATTCCGTGGCTGGCTACGCCAGGGTTATCGGCCGACGCCGTACTGGGCGCACTCGCACTTACAGAACTCGCACTTGCGGAACTCGCATTGGAAGCGCCGGCAGTGGGCGGCGATCCAGCCGGCATTTCGTTGTAGAACTGCGTCACCAGTGGAATCCAATTCGCGCAACCGCTGGCACAGTATTTATAGCGGATCAGCTCGATGGAGTTGTATCCGCGATTCAGGTAGCTCAGCCGCAGATACCTGGTTACATGTTCCCCGCCATCTGCGTAACTGGCAAAGGGAGACTGCGGACAGGTAGAGTGATGAAACCAATTCCACGCGTTGTTCGCCGCGCAGGTATGAACCGCGAAGGTCGTCTCCGCGCCCGATATAGCTACAACCAGGCGCGGGTCCACGTCATATTGTTGTCCCAACGATGTTAATGCCGATCCTACTCCGGCCATCGGGGATCTTTTTTGCGCCAGATACGCGTCGATTTGGGTTGCGGCCGGGCTGTCCGGAGAATAGTCCAGACTGGCCGGCGAGGCGCCCCACGCCGCGGCCGAGAATGCGAGCAGACAAGTAATTCGGTTCAACGCAGTACGGCCCTCCGGACCACGTCTTCCAATGAAGTCTCGAGCGCCGCTCCCTCCGGATGACCTGTCCGGTAACTCAAGAAGAATTTGTAGAGGCGCTCCCCGTGAGGTATGTAGTACACGACCGTCGTTAACTCAATCTCCGGACTTATCGAGTCTCGATACGAGACCCGCACGCCGGATTGCGCCCCCAGCGATGCCTCCTGCATGTTCAACTGGGGACCGCGTAGTTCCTTGCGGATGGTTTCCATCAGGTCCCGAGGACGTGGAAAGCTGGCAATTTCAATTTCGGCGCCGAGCGGCGGAAGGATTCCGCCGGGAGCATAGACGCCGCCAAAACTGGTAAGCGAAAGCGGCCCGCCATGGTCCAGCAGGCGTTGGTTAGCGCTCCATCCTTGCGGAACCGGAACATGCGCGCCTTGCCCATCGGCCCATCTCGACGGTCCTTGTTGTGCCTGTGCCAGCACGCAAACCGCGCACATCGCCAACAATCTTGTGAAGCCGGTCACGCCCGCACTCCTTGTTGTTCGTTGCGGCGGGATGCGCGGAATGCCGATGCCGCGAAGTACAAACCAACAGCCACGTTGGCATATAGCCAAAACAGGATACGCTGTTGCGGAAGCACCTGAAAGGGCGCCCGCCCGGAGTCGGCGTCCAGCAGAAGGTGCAACATCAAGCCGGCCGTAAAAGCCACCGCTTGCCAGAAGCCCGCGCGGCCCAGCTTGGGCATCGAGAGCAGTACAACGGCCAGAATCACGCTGTGCCCGACCAGGTTCCACAGCGATCCAAAGCCTGCCACTTTTTCAATGACGATGGGCAGAAACATTCCGGCCGCGAGCGCAATGGCAAGCCGGTGCACGAAATATAAGGGGTCGGCCGGCTTCTGCAAAGTACGGCCGATAGTGAGTAGCAGCGCCGCGGCTCCTACGATAATTCCAATCTGAATCCATGTTTCACGGTTCGACTTTTGAACAGTGCGCACGGCTTCGGCCGCGTTCAGAACTCCGGCTCCGTAATGATCGGCGGGAGCGTATTTTTGGGCCGATTTGCGCAGTTGCGACCGGATCTCTTTGGGGTCCTTCATACCTAGCGACACCAAAAGCGCGGCCACGCCCGCCACATGCGGCGCGGACGAGGACGTCCCGCCCATGGGAAACAGAGCATCGATGCGCGGCCCGTACGGACCAAAGAATCCGCTCTTCTGCATGATGCTGTCCTGCCAGACCATGGCCGCTTCTCCTTGCCGCGGATTGCCGCCGGGTGCGGCCAAGTCGACCTCCTTTCCGAAGGTGGAGTAGTAGGCGAAGAGATTGCCTGGACCGACCGCGGAAACCCCGATACATTCTTGGTATTTGGCCGGATACTCTACGCCTTCCTGTCCGCTGTTGCCCGCGGCGCACACGAACGTGACATTTCTCTTATAGCCATCCTTGATGGCAGTCTCCATGATCTGGCTATAGTTCGCCCCGCTCATGCTGAGGTTGACAACGTCCGCGCCATGGTCCGACGCGTATCGAATGGCATCGGCGAGATTGGCGAGCGTCGCCATTCCATGTGCGTCCGCCACGCGTAGCGGCATGATTTTCGCTTCGGGAGCAATGCCCGCGCCCATCACTCCGTTGTCCGTGGATTCGGCGATGGTGGCCGTCACGTGGGTGCCGTGACCGATATCGTCCGGCGCCAGATCCTGGTTGTTCGTGAAATTGAAACCCTTCAACAACTGGGATTGATCGAAGTCCTGCGGTTCCACCAACCCTGTTTGGCTCATGGCGCCCATGCCGGTGTCGATCACGGCCACGGTGGCGCCTTTGCCTCTTGTCCGGGTCCAGGCTTCTTCCATTCCGATCAACTTTAGGTGCCACTGCCGCGGATAGTCCGGATCGTTGGGAACGAAGGTCTTGCCCTTGACCGCCGGCGAGGAAACGGGAGCGGGAGCCGCAGCCTGATCGGTGTGGTAAAGGAACTCCGGCTCGGCCGCTTCCACCAGCGTGTTCGCGCGGAGTCTCGACAGGATCTGGTCGCGATCGGCTGGCGCTACCCGGCCCACCATCAACTTGGACGCGACCGAATGAATGCTGTTGTAGCGCAGCGTGACTCCGAGCGATTGCTGCAGATCCGCGATTTGCGCATCCGTGGCGTTGTCCTTGAGATCGACGACGATCTCATCGGGAATGCTCTCGCTCATCACTGCCGCCGGCGGCGGCGAATTTACTTTTCCATCCGAACCACCGATCAGCATTCCGCCGGCAACCAATAGTAGTGCCAGCGCAGCCACTCTGCCGTTGCGACCGAACAAACCGCCCGTTCGTGGAGGGGTGACTATCGGCGCGTCCGGTATAGCGGGGCGCACCGGCTTCAAAACAGGCGGGCGTTCCTCGAGAGGGCGGGCATCCGGCTCGCGAGGCGCGAGACGCTGGACCTTCGGCGCGGGCGCGGGTGCGGCTGGCGCTCTTTGCGGCTCGGGACGAAGCGGTAGTCTTTCCGGATCGGGCCTCATGGTTTACTTCGATCGGGCTGCCGATGGATCGTTGGGAGGGGAAACCGCTGGCTGAAGTTCAAACCGGGGCGGTGGCTCCTTAGCTTGGGCTCCCATTTCGGGAGAGGAAGGCCCTGGCCGCGCTGGCACAGGCGCCGGCCCCTGACCCGGGTCGTCGGGCGGCGGCCGACGCGGAGGTGGAGGAGGAGGCCCACCTCCCGGTGGCCCCCCTCCGGGTGGCCCCCCGCTGCCCTCGTCGACGATCATAAGATTCGGAAGGTGCCTCTGGGCCGTGTCCTCCCTTGGAGTGATTCTTGTGCCCCCCGGATCGTCCAAGTACTCTTTCCGCAGCTTCTGGGTAGCGTCCGCTTCGTCCAATTTAGCGGTAGCCGGATCTGGCGCGACGAGTTCCGGTTCTTTCTTGATAGCCGCACTTTGATCGCCAATTTGGAACTTTTCTCCCTTGGCGCCTTTGCCTTCTCCCAAGGCGTCTTTGGAGGTGTCTTCCTTCTCTGGCAGCTTTGTCCCGAATCCCCGAACAGCCTCTCCTCTAGCGTGTTCGTTCGGCGGGACCGGCTGAGGAGGGGCGCCCTTCTGATCGGTACCGTCTTTGACCTTATCGAGGTCCTTGTCGTCAGACTTATCGGTCATGGTTCTTCCCCTTTCGCGACTGAAACCTCTGTTCCTCCGGCTCTTGAACCTCTATTTCGTGCGCTCTTGCGACGGATTATCGGGCTGCTGCGGCGGGGGTTGCGACCGGTCCGGCGGTGGCGTAGACGGACCATCCTGCTGTGCTGCGCGCTCAGGTGGCGGCTGTGCTTGAGCGCCTTGCTCCGCTCCACGCGGAGGAGGGCCGGAATTCTGCTTGTTCGCGGCCTCGGCATTGTCCAACTGCACATCCGGAAGGTAGGGTTTCGAGGTGTCTGGGGCTGGTGGCGCCTTGGTCCCATCATTGGCCTCCTGCGAAAGTTTTTGGCTTCCCTGATTTGGGTCATTCGGACCACTTTTGTCCGATCCGTCTTTCGTATTCTCCATGCCTTTTTCGGGCGACTCTGCCATTTTTTGTCTCCTTTATTTTTACGGGTACATCCACCAGTAAATCTGTTTCATCGTCCCTGTGACGGTGGTAAATACGACGATAATCGCAACCAAAATAAGACCCCACTTAAAAAAGA
>JBEKUT010000188.1:0-12712 GCA_049514735.1 Bryobacteraceae bacterium | reverse complement strand
CGATAAACTCGTTCATGGCGTTTCCCTTCCCTTGTGATGTTTAGTTTTCGAACAACCAATCATCATACGGGAACGGGAGACGCCATCAGTGTTTGGTTGCGGCTATGCCGCGCTGTGATTTTATCGGCAGTTGCGCTCCGTGACCGTCGCGGCTCTGCAACTCCGTCCAACCCGTGCGCGTCAGCGAGCGTAACGAATGCCGGGCGCGGCTCGGTTAGGAGCATTGGATGTTAGCGCGAGCGGTTCTTTCACGGAGCGATCAGCTGCTCGGTTTGTTCAGGGGCGGGAGGGCCGCCTGGAAATCGTACAGGACACGCTGCGTGTAATTGGCGAGCAACTCTTGGACGCGCGCGGCGCTGGTGGACCTCACGATTAGACCGACGTGATGATCGAGATTCAGCCGCCATACGATTTCCGGATCCGTATACGCCGAAGTATCGGGGTGTTCCTGGCGAGAGAGCGATACCAGGAGACCGGCATAGTCGTTCCTTGGCTGCGACGGACGATAGGGGGCCCTGCCTCCGGCGATCTCGATTTTCGCCCACTCGCCCCACAGATTTAATCCGGAGGCGGCTTCGACGAGATCGGAAATATGCGCGCCACCGACGCGGGCGGCGGTTTCGAGGAAGTAGATGCGGCCGTCTTCGTGCGCCCGGATGAACTCCGTATGCGAGAGACCGCGCAGCATTCCCAACGCCGCCATCACGCGGGCGTTTTCGGACAGGAGCCGGTGCGCATCGTCCGAATCCCGTTCGAGCGTACGCGTGGTGAAGATGCCGCCGCCGTGCGAGACTTCCATGGGCGGGCGGCCGTAGCCGCTGGCGATGGCGAAGAGAATCTCGCGCTCGTAGACGATGGTATCGACGTGGAAGATATCGCCGGGGACGAACCTTTCGAGCAGGTAGTGGGACTGCATGTCGCCGAGCGCTTCGATGAGCGGCCAGAACTCGTCCTGATTGTGGACCTTCTTGATGCCGATCGCGCCCGCCATGGAGCGCGGCTTCAAGACCCAGGGGCCAGGCACGGATTCGAGGAAACGCCGCACGCGATCGTAATTGAGGACGTGTACGAAATCCGGCACCAGCAGGCCGGAGTCGCGAGCCTTCATGCGCATGGCGAGCTTGTCGCGGAAATGGCGCACGGTGGTCTCGCCCATGCCCGGAATGCGCAGGTGCTCGCGCAGCATGGCTGCTACTTCGACGTCAAAATCGTCAAGCGCGACGATGCGGTCAAACTGGCGCGTGCGGGCGAGATAGCTGACGGAGTTGATGACGTGATCGCGTTCCCATTTGTGGTCGTGGTCCGGGAGATAGAAAATCTCGTCGATGCAGTCCATCGGGAAGGTCGATTTGTGCTGGATGCTCAGCGACGTGAGCAACACAACGTTGACGCCCTGGCGTTTGGCTTCGCGCAGGAAGTCGTGACCTTTGTCGTAGGAGGCGAGGCAGAGGATGGTCATTTTTCAATGAAGGCGATCATTGTCAATAAAGGCGGCCGAGGTCAATAAAGGCGGCTGACGCTCCGACCCATTCCATGTTCTTGTTGTGATCTACGCCCATTTGCGTTCCCCGTCCCATGCGGATGATGGTGTTCACCGGTATCAATGTATCTAGCCAAATATACATGATGCGGACCTCGATTTTGGTGGGACCGCGGGGCGTGTCGATCACGGGGCGAAAATCGACGCGCTCCTGCAGGATGTAGTCTTTGCGCAGCGCGGGCGGGACGGCGTCGATTTGTTCCTGCGTGGGACCGACGATGACGCCGAGTCCGGCGAAGGAATAGAGCGGCTTCAGCACGAAGCGTTCGGGATGATCCACGCGGCTAGCTTTGTTTAGAAACTGCGTGTGCGGGACGGAGGGATGGTGGAGGTAAGGCAATGAAAATTTGCTGAGGCGGAAGAACCAGTTGGGATGGCCGGCCCATTCGACGTCGATGTCGTCGCGGAGGTCGAAAGGCAGTTCGATGTGTTTGCGTTCGATCTCGTCGAAGATGACACGGTTGTAGATGCGATGAACGGGTGCCTCGCCGTGATACAGACGGTTGCCGCGTTTTGTGAGCTCTCTGATATCGACCGCGCGGATGCCAAACTTTTGTTCGGTGACGCGAAAGTCGTGGCGCGTTTTCTGGTGCCAGGGGTCGATCTCGGTTAAAAACACGTTGGCGGGATCGTGTTTTCCGACGATCGCCTCCTTTAATAGCGAGTCGTAGGCACCGGGTGTGAGCTCGGGTTGGAGGTCGTCTGGGATTCCGTAGGCTTCGCGGTAGGCGGCGGCCATCACGGGCTGGTAGGCGTAGAGAGACGGAAAGCCCTGGATCTCAACGAGCTTCGGTTCCAGGTTTTCATCGAGGCCGAAATCGGCTTGGATGAAAAGGGGTTTGGAAGGCTCGTTCGGAACGCGGTAATTCTCGGGGATCGCGGCGTTCGATTCCTGCCGGTATTGGGGATTGTCGAGGGACTGTAGCAGTTCGGCGCCGTAACGCGACATCTTTTCGACCTCGGCGTGAGGCAGGAAGGCGGGCGTCTCGCTGTGGCGGAACTGCACTGGTTCGCCGAAGCGCTGTTCGAGCAACGCCAGGAAGCGAGCGTATTTTTCGGGCGTGTACTGATGATTAAACTGTTGCCGGCGCCAGGGAATCAAGGAGGAAGGCTCCGCTTCGCATGATCTGATGGCCGTCGATCCAGATATCGAACTCGCGGCCGACTACATCGATGTGCGTCGACGAATACCAATCGGCGCCGGTATGCGCGCCATAAGGATTGCCGAACGCGATATGGAGGCCGGGCAGCTTCTCGTCCTGCAGAATATTGCCGATCACGCCCCGGAGTCCGGTGTTGGTGCCGATGGCGAACTCGCCTACGCGGTCGCTATTTTCGTCGGTGTGGCAGTAGCGCCAGAACTCATGCTCCAGTTCCTTGTTGGCACTATGCGCTTCCAATAGGCGGCTGTTCTCGATTTGGATCAGCAACGGCGTTTCCTTCAGATCGCCGTATTTTTCGCACAGATAATCGCCGACGACGCCGTCGATGACGAAGGTTCCGTCCACGCGCTCTGGCGTAGTAAAGGTCTCGCCGCCGGGCAGGTTGCCCCACTTATTAATGCTGATGATGCCGCTGGTTTTCACCCACTTGAGCTGCGGCGTAAAACGTCCCGTGATGTTGGTGCCGGCGGGGTTCGTCGCGCGGATCTCTTTCGCGGCGCTGGCCATTTTCCAGACTTGCGTGCTGATGCGATCCACTTCGTCGTAGTCGGCGCGCATGCCTTCGAGCATGATGCGCTGCTCGATATTAACCATGTGGGCGTGGCGCATTTTGCGGCGATTCACGACGTCGGTCATCTGCATACGGGTGCGCAGCTCATTGGTTTGCGCTTTCACCGCGAAGATGCTTACCTGGCTGGTTTCCATGTCGTCGAGCACCGGTTGGGGCATGTCTTTGAGAGGTCGAGGGGCCAGATCTTCGAGGATGAAGGCGTTGTAGGGGTTACCGAGCCGCTCGAGTTCGTGCGCGAGACTGGCGCCGATTTCCTGGCAGGCATGGTCCGTGATCAGCGTGACTTTTTCGCCGGGCTGGATGCGCAGACAGCTCTCCACGGCATTGCGAGCTCCGGGAAGCAGTTCCGGATCGAACGCGATATCGTGGAGGCGCTGCTTCGTTTCAATCATGATGGCTCCCGGCCGCCGTTCCGGCGCCGTGGAACAATCCCTGTTCGGTTTGTTGGATCATATAGTCCACTACTTGTTTCAAATCGCCTGTTTCCGCGAATACTTTAAGCTGACGGTCGGCGCCGTTACCGTTCTCCAGCATGTGGCGGATATAGTTGATCTCCGCCACGCTATCTAACTCTTCGGCCACGTCGTAGACGAATTCGAGAATTTCGGCGATCAAGTCGCGGATGGGAACTTCGGTCTGCTTGCCGAAGTCGATCATCTTGCCGTCCAGTCCATAGCGGGCCGCGCGCCACTTGTTTTCCATGATCAAGGCGCGGCTGTAATGGCGGAACGCGAGGTTCCTCTCATGCAGCTTGTAGAGTTTCGCGACCACGGCCTGGCAGAGCGCCGCGATTGCTATGGTCTCATCCACCAGCATGGGCATATCGCAAATGCGAAATTCCAAGGTCGGGAAATACGGATGCGGGCGGATGTCCCACCAGATCTTTTTCGCGTTGTCGATGCAGTTGGTATGGATCAGCAAGTTGACGTAGTTTTCGAATTCCGACCAGCTTTGGTAGAGGTCGGGAATCTGGGTTCGCGGGAACTTGTCGAAGACTTTGCAGCGGTAGGAGCGCAGACCGGTGTCCATGCCGAGCCAGAAGGGCGAGTTCGCGGAGAGCGCCAGAATGTGCGGCAGAAAATAGCGCGCGCCGTTCATGATCTGGATGGCGGTTTCGCGATCCTCAATGCCGATGTGCACGTGCAGTCCAAAGATGAGGTTAGCGCGGGCCACCATCTTCATGTCTTCAACGATCGTTTTATAGCGGTCGTCGGGATAAATCTCCTGATCGCGCCATTGTGCGAAGGGATGCGTGCCGCCGGCCGCGAGGCGCAGGTTGTTCTCGCGGGCCAGAGTGATCATCTGCCGCCGGATGGAAGAGATCTGCTGTTTCGCTTCCTTGATGTTTTTGCAAATGCCGGTTCCGATTTCGACGACGGACTGGTGCAGTTCCGGTTTGACAATCTCGCCCAGCAGCGTCTTGCCTTTGGAGACGATCTCGGCGGCAATGTGGGAGCGGAGATTGCGGGTTTCGGGATCGATGGATTGATACTCTTCTTCAATTCCGATACTAAGGCTGGGGGGTCCGCCGCTCATTGCTGCGCGATTCATAATTGTGTCCTCCTAGTTTAAGACCGCTCCCTTCCGGTCACGGCTCGGTAAAACGAGAACCGCTCCCTTCCGGTCACGGCTCGGTAACACGGTCACGGCTCGGTAAAACGAGAACCGCTCCCTTCCGGTCACGGCTCGGTAAAACGGGAACCGCTTCCTTCCGGTCACGGCTCGGTAAAACGGGAACCGCTCCCTTCCGGTCACGGCTCGGTAAAACGGGAACCGCTCCCTTCCGGTCACGGCTCGGTAACGCGGTCATGGCTCGGTAACGCGCGTGCCTGCGCCGGCCGCTTTCGAACTTTGGCCGGTTAAGAATTTCGACCAATTATAGGGGAGCGCGGCTTGTGGCTTCAGGGCGCGATCGACGGCCATTTCCGCGACCGCATCCACGATCCAATTAAAGTTGTCTGGCCCGACCGATTCGAGCGCGGCATCGGGGGCTGGGTTCATAAAATCGATCGCGTAAGGAACCCCGTCTTCCACAGCGAACTCCACCGTGTTCAGGTCGTAGCCGAGCGCGCGGCACAGCGTCAGGCTATCGCGCACAATGCGCTCCTGCAACTCCGGGGCTGCCGGAGGATTGCCGGGAACATAGCGGAGATGATGGGGCGCGCCGGGGTCGTAACGCATAACGTGAACCTTCTCTTGATTGATGGCGTAGCAGCGAAAATATTCCTGGAATTTTACGCCCGTCTGGAGCGTCATGCAGAGACTTCCGCTGTCGTCGTAGGCCTTGAACAACTCTTCGGGGGAGTTCACTTTGTAGACGTTTTTCCAACCTCCGCCATCGTGCGGTTTTAAGAACGCGGGAAAGCCGATGTAACGGAACACGCCATCCCAATCGAGAGGATAGGTGAGATTGCGCATGGAACGGTCCGTGGTTCCCGGAGGATGCACCTTGTGCGGAAGCAGCACGGTGGGCGGCACCGCGACTCCTAGTTTCTCAGCAAGGGCGTAGTTAAAAAACTTGTCGTCGGCGCTCCACCAGAACGGGTCGTTGATAACTCGGGTGCCGCTGAGGGCGGCGTTTTTCAAATACGACCGGTAGAACGGGATGTCGTGCGAGATGCGGTCGACAATCACGTCGTAGCCGGACGGGATGGCCATTTGAACCGCTCCGGTCTTGAGGTGCTCGGCCGTAACGCCATCGACGCCCATGCCGTTGATACGATCCACCAGCGCGGGCGGGAAGGATTCCTCCATGCCATACAGAACGCCTATCTTACTCATGCTCTTCGTTTCCCCTCATCCGAAAAATTTGGCAGCCATCTTGTGCCACCACGGCCAATCGTGCCCGAACCCTTCCCACACATCCAAGATGTGCGGTATTCCCTTGATGCCGAACGCGTGGGCCATTTTCACATTCTGGTCGAACAACGGATCGTGGTTGCCGGCCACAAGAACATAATAATTGCGCCGGAAACGGTCGAGGAACCAGGGATCGTTCAGACCCGGCAAGTAATCGAGCGGCGCGTTCAGGTAGGCGTCCTGATTGTAGAATCCGTTGAGAAACCGATTCGGAATATTGAACGCCCCGGACATGCTGACGGCGTACGTCACTATATCGGGATGCCGCAGTGCGAAATTGATGGCGTGATAGCCGCCGAAACTGCAGCCCGTGGTGCTCAACTGAGGCCAGTTGGTGCGATTACGCGCAAAGGGCGCCAGTTCATAAACCAGGTAGGCGTCGAAGGCATTCTGACGATTCAGGCGGTCTTCGGGGCGGGCGCGATAGTTGTACCAGGATTCCTGGTCGACGGAATCGACGCAGATCACCTGTAACTCGCCGCGATCCATTTTGGGGCGCAGCGCGTCCACCATGCCGCGTTCTTCATACTCCCAAAACCGTCCTCCGGAGGTGGGAAAGACGACCAGCGGGAATCCACGATCGCCATAAGCCAGCAGTTCCATGTCGCGATGCAGCGACGGGCTGTACCACTTGATGTAGTCTCGACGCATTCGAAAGGTATCTATGCATCGTACCGTACAATAGAGTGTTGGCCTCTCGAGCGAAAGACGAAGGCAGACTTCGTCTCCATCCCAGATTTGCATCCAGATTCCTCTCTACACGCCGCGACGTGATTGTTTACGTTCCTCCGGGGTACGAACAATCGCTCGAACGATATTCCGTCTTGTATCTTCAGGACGGGCAGAACCTGTTCGATCCGGCAACGGCCTTTGGCGGCCATCCGTGGTATGCGGATGCGACCGCCGACCATCTGATTTGCAATGGCGCGATCAAGCCGCTGATTATGGTTGGGATCTACAACACTGGCATCCGGCGCGTCTCCGAATACACTCCGACGCGATGCCCGCGGCGTCGCAAGGGGGGTAAGGCGGCTCGCTATGCGGAGATGCTGGCGCGGGAGGTCAAGCCGTTCATCGATCATGAATACCGCACGAAGAAGGGCGCCGGCGATACTGGGGTTGGCGGGTCGTCACTGGGGGCGCTGGCGTCGCTAGTGGCTGGATTCAATTATCCACGCGTGTTCGGCAACGTTGCGGCGATCTCGCCGTCGGTGTGGTGGGATAACCGCTCGATCGTCGGAATCGTAGATGCGTATAGATCGACGATGCGGCCGCGGATCTGGCTGGATTCGGGGACTGAGGAGGGTGAATCGGCGCATCATATTATCGACGACGCGCGGCATCTGCGGGACGCCCTGGTGAGAAAGGGTTGGCACGAAGGCGGGAATTTGCGTTATTCGGAGATACAGGGCGCGGGGCATAACGAACGGGCGTGGGCGCACCGGTTTGGGGATGTGCTGGCGTGGTTGTATCCGCGGTAACCTCTGGGCCGCCGATGAACACCGATTAACGCCGATCGATCATGGGAACTCGACCAACTCCACACGCGGCTTGAGTGAATTAACCGAATACACTACGGGCAACGCCGCTTAAGTTCAGCTTTCAGGCATCCCCACGTCACGCCGTTGGACCTATCTTCATCGAGCGAAAGAAGGCGATGTTCAAGCTCCGCGTGTTGCGCGCTGGTTAAAGGAAGCTGCTCATGTTCCAGGCTGTCCCAAAGCTGTGAGATAAGCGCCAGACGTTCGGGGGCGTCAAACGAACGATCTCGTCAGGAGTGAGCAACTCCATGGTTTGAGAATATGCAACGGCGCACGCGGCCGCAAGGGCGCATCGGTTTGGGAATGTGCTGTCGTGGTTGTTCCCACGCTAAAGCGCGCGCTCGTTGTTTTCTTACTAACTCTCGTTTCAAAGATCGTAAATTATTTGACAATTCTGGCTTCACAATCGCCATTGGACGTTGTATACTAGCGCAGAAACCCCTTATGAACGAAGAATTAACGGAAGTAATTCTTACTGCGCACGCGCAGGCACTGCGTGATCCTTGCGTGGGACGGCGCGGGGCTCAAATTGCGATAACCACCCGAAAACTTCTCGCGATGGCTGCGTTTTTCGCGGCGATGGCAACTCTAGGTTCCGCTAATCCGGTATTTACCGCTTCGGTAGGGAGCAACCCCGGGAACCCGCTCTACTGCGATCCGAATGAAGGCGTCGTGTTTCTGATCGTCAACGGCGGGGCGGGAGTATTCACGATATACGAGGACTGCTTCGGCAACAACATCAATAACGATACGACCACTTCCATAACGACAGGCCAAAGTGGGACACTCGTCGCGACCCTGGAGTCCCCATCCGCAAACTACGTATATACGCCTCCCACGCCGACTTTTACCGGTCTCGACACGTTTTCAATCCCGGTGACGACGGTTTGGAACGGCCTGGGCGGCACCGGTTCGGCAGGCGGAAGTTCGTCGCCGGGCGGACCTGCCACATTGGCGATCACTTTAAACGTGATACCTTCGACCGTGACATTGACGGCTAACGGAGCGCCAGTCACGGTTCCGGTACCAGCGGGTAGCGTCAGCGGTTGCACTGTGGGTGGAAACGCACTGCTTGGCCCAGCGCCGGGTGCCGTGTATGGCTGCGTTACGGGTGTCATAGCCGCGGGCACGGCCCCCAGCCACGGCACGTTAAGCACCAGCGGAAATACGATAAAGTACACTCCTACAAACGGTTACTCGGGCCCCGATACGTTTCAATATTCGGCGGTGGGCGTAGACGCGGAAGGCGCGAATGAACTGCAATCGGGTCTCGTGACTGTTCAGGTCGTCGTTATTGCCGCGGCGGTGGTTGGTGTCCCGACGCTCGGCGCGTGGGGTATGGCGCTGCTTTGTGGTTTGCTGCTTCTGTTCGGTGCTAAGGCGCTTGCGCGGCGCGCAGCTTAGCCTGTCGAAAAAGTTACGGGTCATTTCCGCTCCCCTGAAGAACATGTATGATTGGGGCGACCGCTCCCTGCCGGTCACGGCTCGGTTGCGGGTGGGCCGCAGGGCTATGCGACTCCGTTGAAGAATCGGTCACATGCGCGCCTGTAACGGTCCCACAGGCGACCGCTCCCTGCCGGTCACGGCTCGGTTGCGGGTGGCCCGCAGGGCCATGCGACTCCGTTGAAGAATCGGTCACATGCGCGCCTGTAACGGTCCCACGGGCGACCGCTCCCTGCCGGTCACGGCTCGGTTGCGGGTGGGCCGCAGGGCCATGCGACTCCGTTGAAGAATCGGTCACATGCGCGCCTGTAACGGTCCCACAGGCGACCGCTCCCTGCCGGTCACGGCTCGGAACGGAGCCGATGAGGTTCTTCATCGACTTGGGTGGGCCGCAGGCCCATGGGCACTCCCTGCCGGTCACGGCTCGGTTACGGTCGAAGGATTTGCCGCCGCAATTCCGGCTGCAGCCAAATCGCGACGATAAAGGGCGCGGCATAAGGAATCGCGGACACCACGAGATAGTCGCAGAAATGCAAGAGCCAGTTCGTCAGGGGGTCTTGAGACTGCGCCATTTTCGCAGCCGTTTTATGAGCGAAGATCTCGATGAAGATCAGTAGCAGGACAATTTCCAATAAAGCCATCAGCAACGTTCCTTGGATTATTGCGCGCCTGCTCCGCCAGGCTCCCGGCACCGCCAAGATAATGGCCCAGTAGACTGGCAGGCTGAAAGTGAAGGCGCCGATGTCGGAGCGCGCCAAATCGAAGTCGATGGAGTTGTAATGAACGAGACCGCCATTCGGCGATTCAGCGGGGGCGGTGAAGTCTATCGGAATTTCGAACGTCCAGTCGCCACTGGGCGTGACGGTGAGGAGCTTGCTTGCGGGAAGACCGAAAACGAGACTCCCGCATATTTCTACCGACGCCTGCAATAAAGCCCGCATCGGATTCTGCAGGACGAACCACCAGACAATCAGCAGCACCGTTATAGATGCGGTCGCGCGGAGAAGAAAACGCGTCTGGGGCTTAAGCGCTGGCATGCGGCAAGTTGGCGGCGCGGGATACGCGGCTCACCCACAACCCGAAGATAACCATCGTGTCGAGGACGATTAAGGTTTCCCAGAGGTACCCGTGCGCAAAGTCAAACCAGGTGGCGCTGTATTGGCCGATATAGAACAACGTGATAAAGCGGATCACGTTCACGGCTTGAATCAGCAGGCTGCCGGCTAGCGTACCCAGCGCCTTCATTTTCCACGTAGCCGGAAATGCGATTACTGCCGCCCACAACAAAATAGTGACATTGACGGCGTTGCAGCCATCCCGCATTTCGACGGCAAACCCGCTGGGCGCCTGCAGGATTGCACCCTGGACTGTCGCATGTCCCCCGCAGAGGCGGATCAATTGGTGGGAAAACCCTACCAGCGCCTGCGAGAACTTCCCGTCAAGGGTCTGCACGGGCGGGAGCATGAGCACGCCGAAACCAAGGAGAAAACATACGCCGAAGACAGCCGCGAAGCGGACCGGCCAAGAAGGCGGCGTCCCGCCGGGAGAATCTGGCCGGGAGGATGCATTTACGGATTTTCCTTTGGTGCGGCTGGATTTAGATCGTGACATCGCATTGTGGCGCGCCCAGAAATCTTAGCAAAATGCGTCTATTGCGGTCAATTTTCCTAGTCTTTTCTAACTCGCGCGCGGGCCCACTGCATGACGCCATCGGTCTCGATAGCGCCGACGCGGCCGTGGCGACGCATGTGTTCCAGGTGCGCCAGGATTTCGAAAACGGCGAAGTGGTGGTGGATGGGTTCGAGTTCGCGCTTCCAGAGCTTGCGCACGATCGCGTGAGCCGTGTCGGCTCCGCCGTCGATCGCCGCGACGATTTTTTCACAGCGCGCGGCGTGATGCGCGATGGTGTCGGCGATCCATTCGCGATGGCCGGAGAACGGCTCGCCGTGGGCGGGAAATATTTCTTCAATTTCGAGCCGGCCGATTTTATCGAGCGACGCCATGTATTCTCCGAGGGCGTCGGTACCGGGATGCCATGAGATGTTCGGCGTGATCGTGTTCAGGATATGATCACCTGAGAACAGCATCTTGCGCTCGGCCGCATAGAGACAGACGTGTCCGGGTGAATGACCGGGAGTCGGAATTATCGTCAGCGGACCGATGGCCGAAGGAAACTCTTCGCCGCCGTGCAACAGCCGGTCCGGCGTGATGGCGTGAAGGCTCTTCCTCAAGAACGCGAAGTGCTCGTCCATGCGAACCTGCAGATCGACAGGGACTCCGCCGAGCGCGTAGGCGGCGTGAAGGTAGGGCAAGCGGCGGGTCTCGTCTTCGAGTGAATCGAGGTGCTCCGCTTCGGCCGCATGCATCAGGATGGTGGCTCCGCTGAGGTGCTTCAAACGATGCGACATGCCGATGTGATCGGGATGCATATGCGTGAGCAGGATGAGACGGATATCGGTCCACGCAATGCCAATCCCGGCGAGTCCGGTCTCGAGCGCCGCGAAGCCCTCTGGCGTGTCCATGCCGCAATCGATCAGGAGCCATCCTTCATTCAGCTTGACGAGATAAAGATTGATGACTTCCAGTTCGAACGGCAGCGGAAGTTCGATGCGGTGAACGTCCAAGCTAGACCGCGTCACTCGCGTGGTAGGAACTGCGCACCAATGGACCGGCTTCTACGTGCGTGAAGCCGAGTTCATATCCGATGCGCTTGTAATCGTCGAACTCATCCTGCGGTACGTAGCGAATCACGGGCAAGTGTTTTTGCGATGGACGCAGGTATTGGCCCAGCGTGAGAATGTCGACGTTGTGCTTGCGCAGATCGCGCATGACGGTGAGCACTTCCTCGCGATTCTCGCCGAGGCCGAGCATGAGGCCGGACTTGGTTGGAATGAACGGACGGAGCTGCTTCGCGTAGGCCAGCATTTCGAGCGACCGCTCATAACGCGCGCCGAGGCGGACCTGGCGATAAAGTCGCGGCACCGTTTCCGTGTTGTGATTCAGAACATCGGGATGCGCGTTCATTACGATCTCCATGGCTTGGCGCGATCCCTGAAAATCGGGGACGAGAACTTCCACTCTGCATCCGGCGATGCGCTCTCGAATGGCTGCAATGGTCCGCGCGAAGAGCTCCGCGCCTCCATCTTTGCGGTCGTCGCGATTCACGCTGGTGATGACGGCGTACTTGAGTCCCAGCGTCTGGCAAGCCTCGGCGACGCGGCGCGGTTCGTCGTAATCGACCTCCAGCGGCGCGCCTTTCTGCACGGCGCAGAATCCACAGCGCCTGGTGCATACGTTTCCAAGAATCATGAACGTCGCGGTGCGGCGATTCCAACACTCGCCGACATTGGGACACGCGGCGCTTTCACACACGGTGTGGAGTTTGAGATCGGACACCAGGCGCTTCAACTCGCGATAGTTTTCGCCCACGGGAGCGGGCGCGCGAAGCCAGGCTGGCCGTTCGAGCGTGGGTGAGATCGATACAAGCACTTCTTCCATAGTAACGTTGCCGTTTGAACGCACAATTTGTTTACAGCATTTTTACAAGCGGGACGCAACGAAGACTATGACTGCTTCATCTCTCCGTGGCAATGAC
>JBEKUT010000187.1:0-12764 GCA_049514735.1 Bryobacteraceae bacterium | reverse complement strand
ACCAGGAAGGCCTGATTATTCCGGTCGTGATCACGATATTCTCGGACCGCTCTTTCACGTTCATTACCAAGACGCCGCCGGTTCCGGTGCTGATCAAGCGCGCCGTTAACCTGGCGAAGGGCTCGGCGGAACCGAATAAGAATAAGGTGGGGAAGATCACCGAGAAGCAGGTGGAAGAGATCGCGAAGATCAAGATGCCCGATCTGAATTGCTTCGAGCTGGACGCTGCGATTCGCAGCGTGAAGGGCACGGCGCGGAGCATGGGCGTCGATATCGCTTAGGCAGTAGGACAGGTCATCGTTTTCAGTGACCTGTCCTTTCTGGATAATTAATCGAGCGGAAAACAGACGACGAAACCGATCGTCTGTTCCACCCGGCGCGGTATCATATTGCGATAGGCGCTCATGGACACCACGTATGGCCGGGCGGTGGCCCTCGCAGTCCCCGTCTTCCTTCTCCTCATTGCAATCGAGCTTATCCTCGACCGCGTCCGGCGCACACGCTATTACCATCTCGCCGACGCTATCAATAGCCTGAGCTGCGGCGTGGTGAGCACGGGCATGCGCGTGTTCTTCGGCTTCCTCGGAATCTACACCTACGAATGGGTGCTCAACCACTGGGCGCCGGTGAAATTGCCTTCAGGCAACTGGGTGACGTGGGCGTTCGCCTTCGTCTTTTACGATCTCTGTTATTACTGGAACCACCGGCTGGGGCACACGGTGGGACTCTTCTGGGCCTCGCACGTGGTCCATCATCAGAGCGAAGAGTTCAATCTCACCACGGCGCTGCGGCAAACCGGAACGGGCGCATTTACAAGCTGGATTTTCTACTTGCCGATGGCTCTGAGCGGCATTCCTCTGTTCGTGTTTCTGCTGGTCGGTGTCGCACAGCTCTTCTATCAGTTCTGGCCGCACACGCGCCATATCGGACGCATGGGCTTCCTCGACCGTTGGATACAGACGCCGTCGAATCACCGCGTCCATCACGCCCAGAACGATATCTACCTCGACCGCAATTATGTCGGAGTGTTTCTGATCTGGGATCGCATCTTCGGCAGCTTCCAGGAAGAGCTTGACGAGGAACCGCCGATCTACGGCATCCGCGGACAGCTCCGAAGCTGGAATCCGGTGTGGGCCAATCTGCATTATTACTGGGCGATGGCGAAGGATTCGTGGTATGCGAAGTCCTGGGCTGACAAGGTGCGCGTGTGGTTCGCGCCGCCCGGCTGGCGTCCGGCCGATGTAGCCGCTCGATTTCCGAAGCCCGCTTATGACCCTCATCGCGATTTCGAGGTGTACGATCCGCCGCGCGACATCGGACTGAGCCTCTACGCATTCGCGCAATTCGTTGTGCTCATCCTGGCGAACAGCCATTTCCTGGCGGTGCTGCAGAAAGAGGGGACAGCGCTGAACGTTCTCTACTTCGGATTCATCCTTGGAACACTTTTCGTCCTGGGCGGCGTGCTCGAGAATCGGCGCGAGTTTATTCTGCTCGAAGCCGCACGCCTGCTGCTGATCGCGATCGCCGTGGTTGCGACGGGGTCCTGGTTCGGCGGAGTCCACGATTCGCGCGTCCTCCTCGGCCTCGAATCGTTTTCTATGCTTTCGCTCGCTTGTCTCTGGTACGTTGCGCGCCGGCGAACGTCCAATGCTAATGTAGACGCCGCCGCGGCGGCATGACGTTGTACTTACGTTCGACTGGAGACTTCATGAAGTTCCGGCTATTCGCCGCAATCTTGTTCGTACCTTTCCTGGCGCCTTTAACAACCCAGGCTCAGACATCGGCGCCGCTTGAGGAACGCCGTCATGCGCTCGATAAGCTGCTGGATGAGCAGTGGGAATACTCGATGCGCGAATCTCCCGAATTTGCGACGGTGGTCGGCGATTACCGCTATAACGACCGTTGGAGCGATCTTTCGGCGGCACACATAATACA
The DNA here is from genome assembly GCA_049514735.1 of Bryobacteraceae bacterium. Lineage (GTDB taxonomy): Bacteria > Acidobacteriota > Terriglobia > Bryobacterales > Bryobacteraceae > JAICMB01. Next base: position 10,829 of record JBEKUT010000187.1, on the reverse strand, counting down.
GCAGAATGAGGATGCCAGAAAGTTCCTGGCGCGCTTTGAGGCCATCGACACCACGGGCTTTCCGGAGCAGGAAACGCTCAATAAGGAGTTGATGGTCCGCGATCTCAAGGATGGCATTGAGGGCTTTGAGCTGAAGACTTATGAGATGCCTGTCGACCAGATGAACGGGCTACATTTGCAACTGGCCCAGTTCAATGCTCTCGCCCCATTCGACTCGGTCAAACATTACGAGGACTATATCGCGCGGCTTAACGCCGTGCCGGCTGTGCTCGAGAATCTGACCGCGCTGATGCGCCAGGGCGAAAGCGATAAGCTGATGCCGCCGAAATATCTGCTCGAAGCAGTGGTCGTGCAATGCCGCTCGATCGCGAAGCCCGCGGGTACGAGCAGTGCTTTCGCCCAACCCGCCGCGAAGTTTCCCGACGCGATACCGGCGGCGGATCGGAAACGGCTGCGCGATGAGATGGTGGCTGCGATCGACACGAAGGTGCGTCCCGCCTACGAGAAGCTGGCATCCTTTATAGAAGCCGATTACGCGCCGAAAGGACGCACCGAAGTTGGCGTCTGGTCGTTACCGAACGGCGATGCGCTGTACCGTTACGCCATCCGTACCCAGACCACCACGTCGAAAAGCGCGGACGAGATTCACAAGCTGGGGCTGGAACAGGTCGCCGAAATAGAAAAACAGCAGACCGCCATCGCCGCGAAATTCGGGTTCAAGGATCTGAAATCGTTCCGGGAGTCTCTGAAGACAAATCCGAAGGTGCATCCGAAATCGCGCGAGGAGATTCTGACGCTGTATCGCAAATACGTGGCGCAGATGAAGCCGGAGCTGTCGCAGTTGTTTGGACTGCTTCCGAAGGCGCAGGTGGAAGTGGATCCAGTGGAGCAGTTCCGCGAAAAGGACGCGCCTGGCGCCGAATACTTCCCGGGTACGCCGGATGGTTCGCGGCCGGGCAAGGTTTACGTGAACACGGGCGATTTTGAACATCGCTCTACGATAAGTATCGAATCAACCGCTTACCACGAAGGCATTCCCGGGCACCACATGCAAATCTCGATTGCACAGGAACTCCCTACGCTGCCGAAGTTCCGCCAACACGAGCAGTACACGGCGTACACCGAGGGATGGGCGCTTTATTCGGAGCGTCTCGGAAAAGAGCTGGGGTTCTATCAGGACACATATTCGGATTTCGGCCGGTTGAACGATGAACTGCTGCGCGCATGCCGGCTGGTGCTGGATACCGGCGTGCACGCGAAGCATTGGACGCGCCAACAGATGATCGACTTTTTCCACGAGCATTCCGGCGAAGACGAGCCCGACATCCAGGCCGAGACGGACCGCTATATCGTGATGCCGGGGCAGGCGCTCGCCTACAAGTTGGGGCAGTTGAAGTTCCTCGAACTTCGTCAGCGGGCTAAGGAACAACTGGGAACGAAGTTCAGCATCCGCGCCTTTCATGACGAGATGTTGAATGGCGGAGCCTTGCCGCTAGACGTGCTGGACGAGCGCACGAATCGCTGGATCGCGTTTACAAAAAGCGCCCCGGCCACCCGTTAACACGTGTGTTACATTGAGAAAACTTCCACGTCGAAGCAGAGGGGCTAATGGCGGCGCCTGGGTTCGACAATACGCTTTCCCAAACCCGATTCCAAAACTATTGGCTTGATGGCGCTTACGACGAGATGTTCGAGGCGGAGGGAGTTCCTCGCGCCCACTACAAGGCTTTGTATGAGCTGCTTTTAGGCCTTCCCGTGGAAGAGATGCGACGCCGGAAACAGGCCGCCGACATCTCCTTTCTGCACCAGGGCATCACATTTACGGTCTACGGCCGCGAAGAAGGCACGGAACGCATTTTTCCCAACGACCTGCTGCCGCGCATTATCACCAGCAACGAGTGGGAGGTCATCGAGCGCGGGCTGACGCAGCGCATCACAGCGCTGAACCTGTTTTTGCGAGACGTTTACAACGAAGGCCGCTGCCTGGACGCCGGTATCGTGCCGCGCGAAATCGTTTACTCGTGCAAACATTTCCGGCGGCAGATGCGCGGGTTCAGCGTTCCCAAAAACATCTACGTCACGGTTGTCGGTACGGACCTGATCCGGCTGCCCGATGGCCGCTTCGCCGTGCTGGAAGACAATCTCCGCGTGCCGAGCGGCGTTTCGTACATGCTGACGTCCCGGCAGGTGATGAAACGCGTCTTCCCGGAATTGTTTGGGACAGCCGGCTTGCGGCCCATCGACCACTACGCCGAGGTTCTTCTCTCCACGCTGCGCGCCCTTGCGCCGGAAGGCCGGCCGGAGCCTAACATTGTTCTGCTGACGCCAGGCGTCTTCAACTCCGCATATTTCGAGCATGCTTTTTTGGCGCGTCAGATGGGCATCGAACTCGTCGAAGGGCGCGATCTGGCGGTCCACGACAATATCGTCTACATGCGGACCACCGCCGGCCTGCGGCGCGTCGACGTGATCTACCGGCGCGTCGATGACGACTTTATCGATCCGCTGGCGTTCCGCTCCGATTCGGGACTCGGCGCGGCGGGGCTCTTCAGCGCTTATCGTTCGGGCAACGTGACGCTCGCCAACGCGCTTGGCACCGGGGTCGCGGACGACAAAGCGCTCTACGCCTACGTTCCTAAGATCATCCGCTATTTTTTGAACGAAGACCCTATCCTCGACAACGTGCAGACATTCCTGTGCAGCGATCCGGTGGAACGCAAGCACGTGCTGGAACGCCTGGACCGCTATGTTGTGAAGGCGGTCGGCGAATCCGGCGGTTACGGGATGCTGATCGGTCCGCACAGTACGGAGGCGGAGCGCGAAGAGTTCAGAAGGCGCATTGAAGCCGATCCCAGAAACTACATTGCACAGCCCACGCTGCAGCTATCCCGCGCGCCATGTTTCATCGACGGACATGTGGAACCCCGCCACGTCGATCTGCGCCCGTACATTCTTTACGGCGGCGACAGGACAACGATAGTGCCGGGGGGCCTGACGCGTGTCGCGCTGCGCAAGGGATCGTTGGTAGTCAATTCTTCGCAAGGCGGAGGAAGCAAAGACACGTGGGTTCTGTACTGAGGAGTTGCGATGCTCTCGCGAGTGGCCGATAACCTGTATTGGATGAGCCGCTATCTGGAGCGCGCCGAACACGCGGCGCGCGTGATGGGCGTGCATCTCAACCTGATGCTGGAGCACGATCCGGGTTCGCAAGGCCCGCGCTGGGAGCGTGTGCTGACGTGCCTGGGCAATCACGATGCGATCGAAGGCGATCCGTTTGAGGCCGCTGAGAGATTCGTGCTCGATCAGATGCTGGACTCGATCGCGTCGGCTCGCGAGAACGCCCGCCAGGTCCGCGAAGAGGTCAGCTCCGAAATGTGGGAGCAATTGAACCGGCTGTTTCACGAATCGAAACGCATGGTGACGCCGGAGGTTTGGAGCAGCCGGCCGCACGAGCTGCTGATGACCGTGATTCAGAACGTGCACCTGTTCCAGGGAATCACCGATTCGACCATGATCCACGGCGAGGGATGGCAATTCATTCAGGTGGGACGTTACATGGAACGCGTGCAGGCTACCACGCGGCTGATCGATTCACATTTTGAGGAGTTTTTCGAGAAGGAAAACTTAAGCGCCAACGAGGTCTTCGAATGGGGCGGCCTGCTGCGCAGCTGCACTGCCTTCGAAGCGTACTGCAAGGTCTACACGGCGGAGATGCGCCCGAATCGCGTGGCGGAGTTTCTGCTTATGAACCCCGAGTTTCCGCATTCGGTGCGCTTCGCCGTCGACCATATGCGCCGTTCACTCGAAGCCGTGCATGAATCCACCGCAACCAGAAAATCGGACCGCCTGGGAAAGCTGGCAGGCCGTTTAACATCGACGATCAGCTATACGCCTCTCGACGAGATCATGGGCAACCTTCGCGAATTCTCCGTCGGCATCCGCCGGTTGTGCGGAGAAATTCACGATGGAATTTATCAGGTGTACATCACATATCCGATTGAGGCGGCGCTTGTTTCATAATGTTCTACTCGATTCGTCATCTCACTAAATTCCGGTTTTCCGAGCCCGTGAGCGAAAGCATCATGGAACTGCGCATGCATCCGCGGTCGGAGGGCCCGCAGCGCTGCCTCAATTTTCTGGTGAACATCACGCCGCGCGCAATGGTGCAATCCTATCGCGATTACCTGGGAAACGTAGTGCACCACTTCGACGTTCCGAGCGCGCATCGGCAATTGACGATTATTGCGGAGGCGATGGTGGACGTCGCGGAACGGCCGTTACCACCTCCGCAACTCGGCGAGGGTGCGTGGGAACGGCTGGATTCGCAAATCGCGGCGGGCGATTTTTGGGAGATGCTCGCGCCCAGTCATTTTGCCGAGTGGACCCCGGCCATTGAAGAATTTGCGGACGAACTGAGGCTGCCCAAAGGCGCGGCGGCCCGCGAGTACGATCCCATGGAGTTGCTGACGGCTCTCACTTCAGCGGTGTACCAGGCCATCGAATACGTGCCGAAAAGCACGCACGTCGATTCGCCTTTGGACGACGCGCTCCGCAACAGGCAGGGTGTGTGCCAGGACTATTCGCATATCCTGATCACGCTGGTGCGCCATTTGGGAATCCCATGCCGCTATGTGAGCGGCTACCTGTTCCACAAAGAGGGCACCAAGACGCGCTCGGCCGAAGGCGCGACGCACGCCTGGGTGGAGGCGTTTCTGCCCGGGCAGGGGTGGGTAGGGTTCGACCCCACGAATAATGTGATGGCGGACGACAGCCACGTGCGAACCGCGGTCGGCCGCGATTACGCCGACGTGCCGCCGACGAAAGGCGTGTTCAAGGGCGATGCATCGAGCGAACTGACTGTCGCCGTCCGTGTCGCGCCATCGGATAAACCACCGCCTCCGGAGACGGAGATGGAGTCGGAAGACTGGTCCGAAGTGTTGGCGGTAGAGAGGACTGCGGACCGGGGGGTGTCGGAGCAACAGCAACAATAGGTCTGTCGATCACTGGTCGGCAGGGAGCAGATAGAATGGTACGCCCTTGATGTTGCGCACAACCCGAAAATGGCGCTCGTCAACAGTGAGGATGCGGGTAGTGCCAATTCGATCGGCGGTGGCCATGACCGCTGCATCGCAGAGTCCAAAATCGAGATCGCGATACTGGTCAAGTATTTTCCGGCTCCGAACCAAGTCCGCGGATGTGAAGGCTTCCAAGGCAAAAACACCCTCCGCAAGATCGGAGAGAAAATGAAGAGCGGCATCCGTTTTGAGCCTCGCGCGCAACAGGTAATCGATCTCGCCCAATATCGCCGCGGATACAATCACAGCACCCGACTCGCTGTTGAACGCCTTTTCCAACGCAGGATGATTGCGATCGCTGGCGTCGTAAAGACCGTAGACGCCGCCCGAATCTGCAATTAGCGCCATCTGCCCCGCTTCGCGGCTTCCATCAGAATCTCTTCGGCGCGCTCCGAGATGTCTGACTCGCCGCTCGAATACTTTCCAAACCCGCGCGATACGGGCCTGGAGTTGGTCTTAGCATAGGTTTCAAGCGCATCGCGTATCAATTCAGCTTGCGAACGACCCTGTGAAATTGCCATCTGGCGAAGGGTCACAGCCAAGTCGTTATGCAAGTATACCGTCGTCTTAACCATGGGGTATGGTACCACATAAGGCATGCGACGTGTATGACGGTCTCCCAGCGTGACCGCTATGGGAGGGGCAATGGAACTTAGGTTCTCTCCCACGTTATGCCGATTACGGCTCGACTTTGTCAGTGTGACACTAATTGGTGAATAAAAAAAGTACCGGTATCAGAGTACAGGTTCCGAACATTCCGGATTTGTAACCGTTTTTCTAACGCTTTTCGCAGAGCGTGGCTGTCCTGCTGGAAAATCTCTTACGATCCCTCATTGCGTCAGATCTTAGTTGTCTTCAGAAACATAGCGTCAGAATAAGATTGATCGCTAAATTTCTCAGGCAGTAACTCCTCTCCGAATAGTACTATTTGCGTGCTGTATTTGTATGGTATCACCAGTACCTAAGTGCCAGGAAGAGTCAAGACAATAAAACCTTTATTTCAATCTAGTTTCAAGCGTAGAATCAAACGTAGCTAGAACGCCAGTCCTAAGGCGATGGCGAATGAATAGTACGGATGTATACAACTAAGTCCGCTAATTACGTTTGTTGGATCTTCATTGCGGCATCCCATGCCTTGGCCTGGAGTGCGTCGGTCACAAATTCAGCCCTCACGGCCGTTCCCGCAAGCTATATATTGGGCGCGGACGATCTCATAACAATTCGCGTACTTCAAGCACCCGAGTTAGCGGACAAACCAGTTCGTATCGACTGGAACGGATATATCGATTTGTCTTTTATCGGCCGGGTTCGCGCCGCCGGAAGCACCGTCGAGTTACTTAAATCCGAGCTCGAAGCCAAGTATGCCAGTATCATCCGCGATCCCCAGGTGACAGTTGCCATTGAAGAGTTCCGTAGCCAGCCGGTATCGATTATCGGGGCCGTAAATACTCCCGGCGTGCATCAAATTCGAGGTAAGAAAAGCCTGGTGGAAGTCTTGTCTTTAGCCGGCGGATTGCGCCAAGACGCTGGTGACGCTCTCAAGTTAACGCGGCGCATCGAATGGGGGCCGATTCCTTTGCCCGATGCAAAGCAAGATGCATCCGGCCATTTTAGTGTCGCCGAGATCGATCTCAAGTCTCTGATGGAGGCGCGCGACCCGGCAGTGAACATTCCGGTCGAGCCCGACGACGTCATCAGCGTTCCCAAGGCCGAGATGGTCTACGTCATCGGCGAGGTGCCCAAGACGGGCGGCTTCATTTTGGCGGAACGCAAGTCCATGTCGCTGCTCGAGACGTTGACGCTGGCCGGCGGCATCAACCACGGCACGGCATCTCCGGAAAATTCCAAGATCCTGCGGTTAGTGCCGGGCAGTGAAACGAGAACCGAGATTCCAGTGAACCTGAAGCAAGTCATGGAGGGCAAGGGAGAGGACATTCAACTCCGTGGCGGCGATATTCTCTTCATCCCCAGCAGCGCCGCAAAGCGGGCGAGCATCAGAGCCATTGAAGCTGCTATCCAGATCGGGACGGGTGTTGTGATATGGCGGCACTAGACGCGAGACCCATTCCAGAGCCATACGAAGGGGCCGGCCGTGAGTTGCTGCACCTTGGCCGGACGGCGCCGCCTCCGTCGTTCAACATTCAGATGCTGCCCTTACCCGAACCAGCTCGCAAAGCGCCGGCCGCTCCGGAATCGCTAGGGCTCTTCGAATACTGGCATATGTTGGTGCGGCGCAAATGGCTGCTGCTCGGTATCGCATTGGGCTGCGGTCTTGTGGGGTGGTCGATTGCGTTGCTGCAGCCCCCGATGTATGAGGCCCGAACCTCTTTAGAAATCCAGGGCCCCAATGAAAATTTTCTGAACTTGAAAGATCTCGATCCAGCGTCGTTGTCCGGACCCTCCGCTGCCGAGACGTACGTCGAAACGCAAGCTCACATCCTGCAGGATGAAGGCTTCGTCGAAAAGGTGGCGACTCAACAGGGTCTGGATCACCGCCTGATTGCTCTCCGGGGACCTGGCATTCTGAGCCGTTTCCGCGGTGCAGTAGGCCGCGAGCATAGTCTTACCGCCGGCGCGACTCACGAGGCTGCCGTGAGCGCCGCGGTGAGAAACCTTTCCGTCCACGCATCGGGAACGAGTCACATCGTCGATATCGCGTTCGAAGCGGCCGACCCGCAACTCGCCGCCGATTTTGCCAATGCGCTGGCCGATGAGTTGATCGACCAGAACATCAACGCCCGCCTCGATGCGGCGCGCCGTGTAAGCGATTCGTTAGGACGGCAGTTGGTGGACCTGAAGGCGAACTATGAGCGTTCCGCGAACGAGCTTCAGGAGTATGCACGCGCCACCGGCATGGTCTTCAATCCGGATAAAGGATCCACCCTCGCGGAGGAAAAACTCCGCCAGATTCAGGAAGAGCTGAGCCGGACGCAGGGCGATCTGGCCGCCAAACAATCGAAGTACGAGCAGGCGAAATCGGCGTCGCCGGAATCGCTCCCCGAAGTTCTCGACAACGGTCCGCTCAAGGAAGACCAGATCAAGCTCACCGAACTCAAGCGGCAGTTCGCCGACATGGGATCCACGTTCACGCCCACTTACTTCAAGGTGAGGCCGCTCAAAGCCCAGATCGCCGAGATTGAGGGCATCATCGCGAAGGAGCGCGGCAACATCGTCGACCGGCTCAGGAACGAATACGAAGCGGCCGACATGCGCGAGAAACTCGTCGAGCAAAGTTATACGCGTCAAAACAAAATCGTGTCGGACGAAGCTTCGCGCGCCGTACATTACAACGTCTTGAAGCGCGAAGTCGATACGAACCGCGGCATGTATGAAGCCGGTCTGCAGAAACAGAAGGAGGCGGCGATGGCCGCGGCGATTCGCGCCAGCAACATGCGCGATATCAGTCCCGCAAGGCGTCCCATTCATCCCTCCCATCCCAAGCCGCTTTTGAACGCCGGCATGGGATTGCTGGCCGGCCTGTTTCTCGGATTTGCATTCGTGTTCGTGCGCGAAAACACGGACCGGAGTCTGCGCGCCCCGGGCGATATAGCGGCGTATTTGAACCTGCCCGAACTCGGAGCGATTCCGTCCGCCGAACTCGACGCGGTGCAACCCATGGCGCGACGCAAAGACGCGGCGATTGACATTGGGCCGCAACTTGAAAGCGATGCGCGGAGCGGGAACAAAATCGAAATGGCGAGTTGCAGCAACGAAACGTCGCGCATGGCGGAGTCTTTCCGGTCTGCGCTGACCTCCCTGTGGTTCGCGGGGCAAACCGGAAAACGTCCTCGCGTGATTGTGCTGACCAGCCCGAATGCGCGCGAAGGCAAAACCACGTTGACCAGCAACCTGGCAATCGCAATGGCCAATACGAACCGGCGGGTGCTCGTCATCGACGGCGATGTCCGCAAGCCGCGCCTCCATACGGTCTTCAATCTTTCGAATTCATGGGGGTTTGGAAATCTCCTGGAAGACGAATGTCCAGTAGAGGATTATCTGTTCGAGGACATTGTGGTGGCGACGGCGGTGCCCGGACTTTATGTGCTGCCAGCGGGCTCTGGTGAAGTGAACGTCTCCAGCCTGCGATATCACGAGCGCCTTACGGATCTGTTGCTGCGCTTCCGGCTGGAATTTCACGCGGTGCTTCTGGACACTCCCCCGATGTTGGAATTTTCGGATGCGCGAGTGCTGGGGCGATTATCGGACGGGGTGATTATGGTGGTGCGCGCCGCGGAGACATCTCGCGACGATGCCGCCGCGGTGTATCGGCGGTTCCAAGAGGACGGGACTCTGGTGCTCGGCTCGATCTTGAACGATTGGAATCCCAAAAAATCGAAACGTGGATACGGCTATAGAACTTCAGGGACCTACGACGGGAAGTAGAAGCCGGTGATCCCGGCACAAAGTTAAAGACTTCGGCGGTGGAGAAACATTGAACCACATGAACAGGCGGAGTGTCGCCAAAATTCTCCAATTCGGTTTCGATACGGCGGGCCTCACCGCGGCGTGGTACACGACCGTCAATTTGCGTCTGCTGCTCAACCCGCTGATGCATCCGCTGACACGGCGGGAGCTGTATCTGGCCGCACCGCCGGTTCCCGCAATTCTGTTGCTCTGGATCGCGGTGTCGTTCTGGTTCCGCGCTTACCGGCCGTCCGGCAGAAGCCTCCCGGGAGAGCGTTTCGCAAATCTCATCGAGTCCACTATTCTCGCGAGTTTGATGGCGATCGTGGTGACGTTCTTCTTCCGCGAGTTCGGAGCGGAGCTGTCGCGCTCCTTCATCCTGCTTTTCATGCCGACTTGCCTGGTCTGCATGGTCGCGGCGCGATACGCCGGCGTCCTATCCATCGGCATCGTGGAGCGTGCGTGGCCAGCGGAGCGCGTCGCCGTTCTCGGGCTTGGCGACGAAGCGGAGGAGGTGGCCGAAAAGGTCCGCAACTCCCGAGACAGCGGCGTTGTGATGGCCGGAATGATTGTGCCCGCGGACATCGCGGGCGATAACCCTATCCTCGGCAGTGGACCAGTTTTGGGCAGCACCGGGCGCCTTGCGGAAGTCATCAATCGCAAACGCCTGGACCGCATCATCGTTGTGAACGGGTGCCTCTCCGACCGCGAGGCCGACGAGTGCGGCGTAATTTCGAAACGCATGGGCGTGGTTCTCAATCGCTCCATCGCCATTCCCAAAGCGGCCGTGAACCTGCGTTTCGCGGAACGTTTTGGCATGCCGTTGTTGGAGGTCAGCCCCGCGTCGTTCTCACGCCGCCAGGAATTCCTCAAGCGTTGTTTCGATGTGGCCGCCGCGGGTGTTTGTATTGCCTTCCTGTCGCCGGTTCTTCTTCTCTGCGCGCTTCTGATCAAAGTGACGTCGCAGGGTCCGGTGTTTTATCGCTCGCCTCGCGTCGGGCGCGGCGGACGCTACTTCACGTTCGTCAAATTCCGATCCATGTACGCAGACGGAATAGACCGCAAGAGCTTAACGAAGAGCAACGAAAAGAACGGGCATATTTTCAAGGTCCGCAAAGACCCCCGCGTAACTCCCTTCGGCCGCTTCATGCGCAAGTACAGCATCGATGAACTGCCGCAGCTTTTTAACGTCATGCGCGGCGAGATGAGTCTGGTCGGTCCGCGTCCGCTCCCTGCGGAGGATCTCGATCCCGACGGCCAAAGCCGTGAGTTTCACGCCTGGTCCGAACAGCGTTCGCGAGTGCTTCCCGGCATCACGGGACTCTGGCAGATTCGCGGCCGCAGCGATCT
>JBEKUT010000186.1:0-12777 GCA_049514735.1 Bryobacteraceae bacterium | reverse complement strand
AAGTATAGCGACGCGGCGCGCTCCAGTTCCGATTTGCTCATATGGGCGGGCCGGCCCTCGTACTTACCTATCGAAATCAGGATGTTGCAGATGTCGCCGGGATAGCAGGCGCGCAGTTCGGTGCGGCCCTCCCGGAGACAAAGTTTCCGCAGCTGTTCGGAGCTGTCCGGTTCCGCCGGTATCCCGAATTTGCCAACGGTGCGGGCAAAGATCTGATCGAAGGCAACCGGGTCCACCGCGTCGACGAAGATCTTGTTGTGGATGCGGCGGAGGAAGGCTTCGTCGGCCAGATCGCTGGGGTCCAGGTTGGTTGAGAACACAACCATCAATTCAAATGGAATCTGGAATTTCACGCCGTAGCGGAGCATGAGATAGTCGACGCGCCGGTCGAGCGGGACAATCCAGCGATTCAACAGATCGCGCGGGGACATCAACTGGCGGCCAAAATCGTCGATGATGAAGATCCCGTTATTCGCCTTCATCTGCAGCGGCGCGGCGTAAATGCCGGAGGATTCGTCAAGGCGCAGGTCCAGCATGCTGGGAATCAGTTCGCCGCCGACGACGATGCAGGGCCGCTTGCACAACACCCAACGAGGGTCGATGTCGGGGTCGTCCATAATGTCGAGCTTTTGATGTACTACGGGGTCATAGAGGCTGATGACTTGGCCATCCACCTCTACCGCGTAAGGCAGCAGGACAGTGTCGGCATAAACACGCAGCATGCGTTCGGCGAGGCTGGTTTTGCCGTTTCCAGTGGGACCGTAAATGAAAATCGAATTCTGAGAGATGAGGGCCGGCCCGAGTTGATCGAGCAGACGATCCGGAACGACCAGATCGGAGAACGCCGCTTTCAGGGAACGCCGGTCCACCCGCACCTGCGCCGACTGCGTTTTGGTGGCGTTGCTATAGTCGTGCAGGGCCACGGGAGCCGCGCCGGCATATTGTGTGATCTGAAAGCGTTCGCCCGCCAGGGCCTTGCCCGCGCCGGACAACGTGAAATTGTAATCGTTCCCCAGCATGCCCTTAATCTCGATGAGCTGCTGTTGGCGCATGACCTGAAAGACCGCGCTCAGGATGGGGAACGAGAGGCGCAGTTTCGTGCCCAGGCTATGCAGATTACAGAAACCCTCCAGCAGCAGCCTGCGCAGCATCAGATCCATCACGAGCGTCTGCGGAATCCCAAGTTCCTCAAAGGTTTGAGGGACTTTGGGGGCAAACGACCGGGATTCGTAGGAAAAACTGGCTGGCACAGCGGACATGAATGCAGAACCTCGCAATTGTGTCATCGGCTGCTTCGAGCTTCAGGATTAGGAATTGGTGGGAATCGGTCTGCACGCTAGAGGTCCCGATCCCGTCTACGTTGTTTGGTGAACTTGCGTCGATTCATGCGGTTGGCCCTGCTAGCCATGCCTTTGCTTGTCGTTCCCTTGCTTTGTATTGGCGCGGAGGAAACCGCGGTGCAACTGTTTCGGGACGCCCAAAAAGCTGAAAAAGAAGGGCAAACCGTCCGAGCCTATCTCCTGTATTCGCAGGCGGCTGTGAAAGATCCGACGAACCTCCTTTATTGGACGAAGGCGCAGGCCCTGCGGCCGATCGCCAGTATGGCGCAGCCGGAAATCGGCGCGGCCATGGGATCGGGATCCAGTGAAGCGCCGGGTTCGGAGACGAGCAAGGACGCAATCGACCCGGACATCGTTGGGACTATATCCGAGTGGGATATCGTCGAAGCGAAAAAGCACCCGCTGCCGCCTCGAGAGCTCAAAGCTGCCCCCGGTAACAAGGATTTCAAGCTGCGAGGAGACTCGAAATCGCTGTTTGAAAAGGTGGGCGAAGCTTTCAATCTGCTGGTAGTTTTCGATTCGGCCTATCAACCGGCCGATAATATCCGTTTCGAAGTAACGGGGATGGATTACCGCGAATCGCTTAGAGCGCTGGAGGCCGCGACGAACTCATTTGTGGTACCGGCGGGGGATCGGCTGATATTGGTAGCGAACGATACTACGCAAAAGCGCAAGGAACTGGAGGCGACCACTGCGGTGGTGATCCCCATTCCAGAGCCGGTCAACGTGCAGGAAGTGCAGGAACTGGGCACGGGAGTACGCGGCACGCTCGACATACAACGCCTCATGGTCGACACGGCGCACCGGCTGGTGCTGATCCGCGACGTGGCGTGGAAAGTGCGCGCCGCGGAAATGTTGTTTCACGATCTTATGCAGCCGCAGGCGCAGGTTGCCATCGACATCGATATTGTCTCCATGGACATTTCGAAGTCGAGCACCTGGGGCCTCGGCCTTCCGACGCAAACATCAATGCTCAGCTTTGGCAGTATCTTCAGCAAACTGCCGGCAAACGTAATCGGATCCAGCATTCCGGCGGGCTTCGCGAGTTTTCTTACGTTCGGCAGCGGCGCGAGTTTTATCGGGCTGGGTCTTACCACCGCTGCTACGCTCTTCGCGTCAACGACGCAATCATACTCGACGACGGTTCTGAAATCGGAAGTCGTGACGGCGGATGGGGTGGCTGCGACATTTCACGTAGGCGACAAGTATCCGATCGTTACGGGGAATTATGCTGGTTCTACTCTTACTTCCGGCTCTTACACGCCGCCTCCGCAGGTGAGCTTCGAAGACCTCGGTTTGGTTCTGAAGATCAAGCCACAGGTTCACGGGATGGATGAAATGACGCTCGACGTCAGTGCCGAATTCAAACTCCTGGGGGCGACCGGCTTGAATGGCATTCCCATCATTGAGAACCGCAAGTTCGAATCGAAGGTGCGGTTGCTCAACGGCGAATGGGCGGTGCTGGCCGGACTGGTAACCACTTCGGAGACGAAGGCGTTTTCGGGGCTTCCGGGCGTCATGTCGATTCCGTTCCTGCGTCAGAACACACCGTCGAACGACCATTCCGAAACGATGATCATTCTCAAGCCCCATCTATTGAGACTTCCGCCGACGGAAGCGGTGATGCATACGGCCTGGATCGGTACGGAAACGCGCGCGCGCGATTTCTAACGCGTCCGCTACTATTGAGACATGTCGCAGATGCTCGCGGAAATCCGCGAACAGCCCACCGCTCTGGAGCGCACCCTCACCGAAGAACTGAAACCGATCGAGGATCTCAGGCGCCGTCTGGAGGTGCAGCGGCCGAGGCTCATCCTGCTGGCCGCCCGCGGCACGTCCGACAACGCCGCGCAGTTCGGACGCTACCTGCTCGAGATTACGACCGGTATTCCTGTTTCGCTTGCCGCGCCGTCGATCTTTACGCTCTACCGGGCGTCGATCAATCTGGATGAAGTCCTGGTGATCGCGCTTTCGCAATCCGGCGAATCGACGGACACTAATTACGTCCTGGAGCGGGCCCGCGAACAACGCGCTTTGACGATAGGCGTCACCAATGAGCCCGGCAGCACCATGGCGCGAATCGCGGAGCATACCTTTCTGGTGCGCGCCGGCAAGGAGAAAAGCGTCGCGGCGACCAAGACCTATACCGGCCAGATGATGATGCTGTATCTGCTCGCGTACGCGCTCGGCGGCTCCGTGAAACCGGACCAGTTGGCGCGCGTTCCGGAACTGGCGAGCATCGCCTTGAAACTCGAGGATGAGATCGCCGCCCGGTCGGAGCGATACCGGTTCATGGAGCAGGCGGTGGTGATCGGAAGAGGATTGAATTACTCCAACGCGTTTGAGTTCGCTCTCAAATTGATGGAGACATGCTATGTCATCGCGGAACGTTTTTCGTCGGCCGATTTGATGCACGGGCCGATCGCGATGGTGGGGCAATCGTTCCCGGCGTTTCTGTTTACGCCGTCGGGAGTCACGTGGCGCGGGCTGAGCGAGATGCTCGATAAGCTGGATCAAGTCGGCGCCGAATCGCTGATTGTTACGGATTTGAGTAATGGCGATGCGTTGCGGCGGGTGAAGCGGGCGATTACGATCCCGGCGGAGATTGAAGATATGCTGACGCCGATTCCATACATCATTCCGATGCAGCTTTTCGCGGCGCGTTTGGCGGAGCAGAAGGGTTTGAATCCCGATCAGCCGCGGACGTTGAGTAAGGTCACGCGGACTTTGTAGGAGGGGCGCTGGTCTTTGATCGACGTTTATCGGCGGCTGAATAAATGGCCGCCGATGAACGGGATGAACGCGGATAGCGGAGCAGAAGGCTAGAGAATTTTGAACGGCGTGGCCGATTCCAACTCAGCTTTTGGGCTGACGCGGTCTCGAATCTTGCGGGCCGCGGCCGGTCCCACCAGTTTGATTAAATCTTCATCCGACGCTGCCCTGACACGCTCCGCGCTTCCAAATTCGCGCAAAAGTTTTTCGACGGTCTTAGGCCCTACGCCTTCGATATCGTGCAACTCCGACGTCAGCCGTGCGGCATTTCGGCGGGTGCGGTGGAATGTCACCGCGAAGCGATGGGCTTCGTCGCGGACCGTCTGGACCAGGTGCAGAACGGGCGAGAAATGATCCAGCTTCACCGGCTCGTCTTCCTGGCCATAAACATAAATAATCTCTTCGCGCTTGGCGATCGAAGCCAGCGGCTGATTGATGATTCCGATCGCTTCCAGCGCATCCGCCGCCGCGTGCAACTGCCCCAAGCCGCCGTCGATGAGGATCAGGCCGGGCATCGGCTTGTTCTCCTCTTTCAAGCGTGAATAGCGCCGCGTGACCACTTCATGCATGGACGCGAAATCGTCGTTGCCAACCACCGTCCGGATAATAAACTTGCGATAGTCGGCCTTCTTCATGCGCCCGTCTTCCCACACCACCATGCTGGCCACCTTGTCGGTGCCCTGGATATGGGAGATGTCGAAGCACTCGATGCGGCGCGGCGGATCGGGCAGATTGAGCGCTTCCTGCAGAGCGTCGCGGATGGCGAGTGAGGTCGGTTTGAGGACGCGGAAACGCTGAAAAAAACTGTGCTTCGCGTTGGTCTCAACCAGCGCCAGCAGAGCCTTTTTCTGGCCGCGCTGCGGCGTGTGGATCTCCACTTTGCGGCCGCGCCGCTCACTCAAGAACTCTTCGAGAACTTCGCGATCTTCGAAGTCGACGGGGACATGGATGAGTCCGGGGATGTACTGCTGGTCGAGATAAATCTGCTTCAGCAGCGACGAGAAAAACTCCGCGGGCTCGAACTCAAACTGATCTTCCCAGAAGAACTCGCGGCGGTCGACGATCTTGCCCCCGCGGAGATGGAAGAGATTGACCGATAGCAGAGGCGGTTCGGCATAATACGCGAAAATGTCGGTGTTCTCTCCTTCGGCGGCCGCGATCTTCTGCTTCTGATCCATCTCTTCGACGGTGACCATCAGGTCGCGCCATCCCGACGCTTCTTCGTAGCGCGTCTCTTCCGCGGCGATCTCCATGCGCGCGCGAAGCTGATCCGACAGATCTTTTAGACGGCCTTCCAGGAACAGGCGGACGTCCTTCACGGCGTCGGCATATTGTTCGGGCGTGGTCAGGCCTTCCACGCACGGTCCCAGGCAGCGATGGATGTGATACTGCAGGCACGGATGCGTGTGCTTGCGTCCGAAATCGACTTTGCAGGATGGCGCCTTGAAGTGCCGGTGAATGAAGTGGACCAGGCGATGCGCCAGGTTGCCGGGGAAGTACGGACCGTAGTAGCTGGCGCCGTCCTTCAAGATTCGGCGCGTGACATAGACGCGCGGAAATTTCTCGTTGGTCAGTTTTATATAAGGGTAAGTCTTGTCGTCGCGCAGGAGGATGTTAAAGCGCGGCTTCCATTGTTTGATGAGATTGTTTTCGAGCGCCAGCGCTTCCTTTTCGTTGTCTACCAGGATGTACTCGACGTCGGTGGCTTCCGAAATCAAGGTGCCGGTCTTGGTGTCCGCGAGGCGGTCTTCGTTGAAGTAGCTGCGGACTCGGCTGCGCAGGCTCTTCGCCTTGCCGACATAGATCACCGTCCCATGTTCGTCTTTGTAGAGATACACTCCGGGCAGCGGAGGCAATTGGGCTGCTTTATCGCGGAGGGACATGGAAACTGCGGGCTATACTTTTATTGTAAGGGACGAGAGGGAGCCGAGCATGCGGGCGATGCCATGGTGGGCGAGTATTCTGCTGATAACAGGGATCTTGTGGGCGCAGGACGACAAGCAAAAGACCCCGCCGCCACAAAAACCGGAGCAGCAGGAAGAGGCGCCTCCGGAAGAGGACGAATCGCTCAAGCCGAAGGTGTTCAGCTTCAATCCGCTGGAGGCGGAGCGGGACATTCGCGTCGGGAATTATTACTTGAAGCGGAAGAACTATCCTGCCGCGCTGAGCCGTTTTCAGGAAGCCACCAAGTGGAATCCGAATATGGCGGAGGCGTACCTGCTCGTTGGCGAGACGGCCGAGAAGATGAAGGATAAAAAGACGGCTAAGCAGGCGTATCAAAAATATGTCGAGCTGGCGCCGGATAGTAAAGATGCGGAGCGGGCTCGGAAGAAAATGTAGGGCGGGCCATCGGGTTTTGTGGCCTGCCTTTTTGGGGAAGAAAATGTAGGGCGGGCCATCGGGTTTTGTGGCCTGCCTTTTTTGGGAAGAAAAACGCCGACGACAAAAAACGATCGTCTGTGCCACCCTGCGCTACTGCATCGCGGCTGCGACCCTCTCAACGCCCATGTTCCAATCGGGGAACAGATCCACATACTGGATGTGAGCCTGCACCCGGCGTGGGACCGCACACTCGTCTAATCGCACCGGAATAATGAACACCTCATCGAGCGGAAGTCTGGACGCGCATTCCAGTGCGTACCGGAGCTCGCTGTGAAACCCGCCGCGCTTCGAAACCGAATTCCGCGAGAAGCAGGGAATGAAGAAGTCGGATGTTTCGATGGCAGCCTCAATCGCGCGCGGCCAATTCTGACCCGGCAGAAGCTTTTTCTTGTCGAGCCAGGTGGCGAACCCGCGCGCGGTCAGATCGCGGTAGAGAAAACGGGCGTAAGCTGCGTCCTCCTGCACATAGGCGATGAAGACGCGCGGCATGCGATTCGGAACGAATCGAAATCCATTGTTGTTCAGGCCGGGCAGGAAGATGCCCAGGTCGTCGATGTGTACGAGTTCGCCTTTTTCCAGGCATTCGCGCAGCAGGATGGCGAAGCGCTCCGTGGAGGGCTTGCAGTCGAATTTCATTGCGCCCCCTCCGTGGCGTTGCGCCGCACCGCTTTGATCGCACCCGGCTTGATGGCGCCGAGTCCTGGAAGTGAAGCGCTTTGTCCGGTCCGCAGACGCCGCAGGAGGTCGTTAACTACCCGATCTACCTGATCGGCGGCCTCGGCGGGCGAGAGGCGGGTCCGTTCGGCGTATCGTTTTGTAAAGTCTTTTTGTTTCATGCCCCGATTCTAGGAAGGAAGCGTGCAAACCCATTGAACGAAGCGGCCGACGATTCTCTATAAGCCACACATTCTGAAGATGTTGCATACGCATCAGAAACCTGGAAAAATCTGTGAACGCCGCCAGGCGCGCCTTCTCCAGGTAAAGGGATTTTAATAGGCGCTTAAGGCTGTCTTCATGTAGCGCTGCCAAGATGGGTTCATAGTTGATCTCAACTAGCAATTCACCAAGGAGAATTACACAAATGAAGAAGATCATGAGTTTGATGCTCGGCCTTTCCCTGCTCACCGGCGTTGTCGCTTTCGCGCAGAGCACCGATACCACTAAGTCCACGATGAAGAAGAAGAGCAAGAAAAAGAAGAGCACCGACAAGATGACCAGCTCGGTCGTCAAGTAAGGAATCATAAACTTTGTTCATCGCGCATGGACCCGGAATGGGCGTTCATGCGCGATTGCCATTTTGAGATAGATTTCTGAAATCGCGCATGGGTGCTCGAAGCGGCCATGCGCGATTTGCTTTTTGAGGTACCCTCTTTTCGGCTGTGTTCAACCGCCTGCTCTCAGTTCTGAAATCTCCCTGGCGCTCCTGGATTGGCGTTGCCTTTCTTCTAATTGCGACGGAAGCGGTTTACGTTCGGACGGCCTTTCTCAACGGCAGTTCCGGCCTGCTCGGACTGGACTATTATCAGCTCCACACGCGGCGCATCGCATTTGCGCGGGAGGCGTTATTCGGTCCACGCCATACATTGCCCGCGTGGTATCCGCATGAACTGCTGGGAGCGCCCTTCGCGGCGAATCTGCAGAATTTTCCGCTGATCCCGACGCGTTTGATTCTTCTGTTGCTGGATCCATCGATTGCTTACGCAGTGGGGGTCGCGATCGCCGCGGCACTGGCCGCGCTGTTCACCTATTTCTATTGCAGGCGCTTGAACCTATCGGAAATTGCATCTATTGCGGCTGGTTGGACGTTCGCCTGCGCCGGCTATTTTGCGTGCCGCGTTACGGCCGGCCATCTGCCGTTGCTCGAAGCTTATCCCGCGCTGCCGCTGTTGTTGTGGCTCGCGGAACGGGCACTGGATCGGCCTCGCCGCTCCGTTCCGCGCCGTGACCGGCAGGGCCAAGTTGACGAAGAATCTCGACCGTACCGTAACCGAGCCGTGACCGGCAGGGAGCGGTCGCCTCTGGGACAGTTACGGCCCGTGTGTGACCGATTCTTCAACGGAGCGGAAATAGAACATGCCTTTTCGACAGGTCGTTCAACGGGGCCTCGATCTACCGCTCCCTCCCGGTCACGGCTCGGAACGGAGCGGTCACGGCTCGGAACGGAGCGGACGCGGCTCGGAATGCAGCCAAGTGCGATCGATCTAGTGGTGCTTGCCATTGCATGCGGCTGCATCGCTCTGGCAGGCCATCCGCAAGTGCCGGCCTACGCCCTCGCCACGGCTTTTCTCTACGTGATCGTGCGGGGCCGGGGTTGGATGCGAATCAAGATTCTTACCGCTATGGCGCTCGGCATCGGTATGACGCTTGCCGCCTGGTGGCCGATGCTGCTGCTGATCCAGCGCAGTACGCGCGTGCTCCATTTGGCCGCTCCGGAGAACGACATTGCGATGCCGTATGGAAGACTGTTGGCGCTGATCCGCCCGGGCATCGACGGCTGGCCCGATAGCATCGAAAAATCGGAGCAACATCTCTTTGCCGGTTATCCGAACGACGCTTATTTTTGGGACACGACGGCCTACGTGGGCATCCTGCCTCTGCTTGCAATTGCCGGTCTTCTGTCGTGGCTGCTGAAAACGAAACGCCTGCCGGAATGGCAATGGTCCTTTCTTGCCGTTGTAGGCGTTGGCGCGTTGTTATTGGCGCTTCCGGTCACCGATCCGCTGCACAGACTCCTTCCGGGGACTTTTCTGCGCAGTCCCTCGAGGCTGCTCTATCTGAGCACGTTTTCGGCGTGCATGGCATTGGGAGCGGGGATTCATGCTCTTCAATCGAGCAAGTTGCTGGGCGTTCGCGCGATGCAGGCCGTTGTTGCCGCCCTCCTGCTCTTTCATTTCGTGGACCTCGGCCGATTCGCTCACCAGTTTGTTCTGCCGGTAGACCGCGGCGTTGCGGGGCAATTTCCATTCGCGGAAATTCTAAGCAGTCAAGTGAAAGATGCCAGGGTTGCCGTTAGCGGCGATCTGATTTCACATTTCGGCGACCGTTACGATGACATCGGTGTTTTCGATTCGATCCTGCTGGCCAATCCCTATCGCGAAATTCTGCGCTTGAATGGCGATCCGCCGGCACTTAACGTTCAAAGGCTGGATGGTTCGGAGCTTTCTGTCGCTGCGTTGCGGGGCGCGGGTGTGCGTTTCGTCCTCACCACGACGGAGAGGCCGGATCTATTTCCGGTAGCAACCGCGCCGGTTAGCAACGACGACACGCAGTATCTGTATCGCGTGCCCGATCCCGCCCCACGCGCGCGATTCGTCGCGGGTACCGGACCTGAGTTCGTAGCGGTCGGCTCATCCAATGCCGAAAACCATGAAGACGGCGAGGCGGTCTACTCGCGGCCCTCGAGCGATGAAATTCGAATTGCGAGTTCCAGCGGCCGGGCCGGCTTCGCGTGCGTGCTCGAATCCTATGACCCGGGATGGAAAGCCACTGTCGATGGCGTTCCGGCCCCGGTCGTTCTCGCGAATGGCTTCACGATGGCCGTCCCGGTGGGGCCGGGAAGACACAGTGTTGCGCTGCGCTATGAGACACCGGGGCGGCGTTTCGGCTGGGTCTTGTCTTTATTGAGCGCGGGTCTGCTTGCGGGATTGGCGTGGCGACAATCCTCAATCGACGGGCGGGCGGGAAAAACATGACCTCGGGATGTTATGATGTTCAGCACCGTGCAAGTGCCTTGCAACAAGGTCTATCGTTGCGGCGAGGTCGATATCCGGCCGGCGGAAGGCGCCATCCGCGTCCGCGGCACGGCGCAACATATTCGCCCTAAATCCTTCGAGCTGCTCGAATACTTGATCGTTCACCGCAACCGCCTGGTGGCCAGGAATGAACTGCTCGACGAGATCTGGAAAGATACGTCGGTCAATCCGAATGCCCCCGCGCAGTGCGTGATCGAGCTGCGCAGAGCCCTCGGCGACGATCCCCGAAATCCTCGCTTCATTAAGACCAGCTCCAAACTCGGATATCAATTCATTGGACTGGTGGAGGAGGCGGTAGAGCCGGGGAGCGCGGCGTTGGAGCTTGAAGAGGTCGTCACCACCCAAATCGAAACCGAAGAGGGTTGGCGGCTCGGATGGATTTTAGCGGCGATCCTCGGGGTTCTGTTGGCCGGCCTCATTTTGCTATGGAGGTTCAGCCCGCTGCGGCCGGAAACGGCGTTGCCCGAAGTCGCCGGAAAACGGCCCGTCGTCGTGATGTATTTCGAGAATCAGTCAAAATCGGCGGAACTCGATTGGCTGCGCGAGGGATTGGCCGACATGCTGATCGCGAACCTGTCGCGGTCAACTCGATTGAGTCTGCTCAGCCGGCAGCAGTTGGCGCTCACGCTTACACGGTCGCGGGTCTGGGGATCGCCAGACTTGAGCCAGGCGATGCAGATCGCCCGCGGCGCACAGGCGAACGCGATGATCCTGGGCAGTTTCGCCCGGCTCGGCGATCAGGTGCGCATCACCACTCAAATCGTAAATGCGCGCGACGGACAAACCATCGCCAGGGAAACAATCACGGCGAGCCATCCAGAACAAATACTCGTCCAAATGGATACCCTGGCCCTCGAACTCGCGTCCGATTTGGGAACGCCTCTCGCGGGACGGGGTAGCCGCGTTGGTTTGGCCACGCTAAGAACGAATAACCTGGAAGCGTATCGCGACTATGGACTCGGCCTGGAAATGGCCAATTGCCTGCATCACAACGAGGCAATTGCATTGTTCAAGAAAGCCGTCGCTCTCGATCCGGGATTTTCGATGGCGCAAGCGCGCATCGGCTACACTTTGGCGTTCGCGGCGTCGCATCCGGTCGAAGCGCGGCCGTTTCTCGAGAAAGCCTTCGCGGCTTCCAGCAATTTGACGCAGCTCGACCGCCTGCACATCGCCGCCTGGTATGCCGTGGCGAAACTCGATTACAACGAAGCCATACAGCGCTATCGCGATCTGCTCGCGGCCGATCCGGGCGAGATGGAGGCGTATGGGCGCTTGGGCCGGCTGCTACGCGGAGAAGACCGGCGGGAGGAAGCTGTCGAAATCCTGAAGCAAGGGCTGACCTTCGATCCGGACGCGACGGACATACTTAATGTTCTGGGCGCGATCTATGCGCAGCTCGGCAGGCACGACGAGGCGATTCGAACGGAACAACGCTACGTCGCGCTCGCGCCCCAGGAATCGAATGCTCACGACAGCCTCGCTCTCGCCTATCACTGGGCTGGCCGGCACGCCGAAGCCGAGCGGGAGTACGAACGCGCCATCCAGCTCAAACCGGATTTCGATATCGCTCTGCGTCACTTGGGCACGCTGTATCTTCACACCGGCCGTTATCGCGCCGCGCTCCATCAAATGGAACTGGCGCTTCAAGCGCAGCCCGGAGAATTTGAACACAACGTGGCTCACGCTTTCGCGAGTGCCGTCAGGGCGCAGATGGGAGATTGGGACGGCGCCGCGGAGGAAGGGCGGAAGGTGAATCGCCTCGTCACAACGCTGGCGGCGATTCGGAAGGGCGATTTGGATCAAGCCGATGCAATTGTCGCGGCCCTTCCCAACCCCAATGGAAATGACCGGGGCGCCCGGTCTTCGGCTGGTCGAACCATCGCCTTTATGAAGGGACAGATCGCGCTGGCAAGGAACCATCCCGAGGAGGCGATCGCGGATTTTCAGGAAGCGCTGCGCCATTGGGTCCAGTGGTCCGACCCCATTTGGCTGGAGGATTGCTTGGCCGACGCATACCTGAGGCTCGGCCGGCTGGATGAAGCGATCATGGAATACCAGCGTGCCTTGCGCCTCTATCCCGGCATGGCGCTCACCCGCTTTCACCTCGCTGAGGCTTATCGCAAAAAGGGTGATCGCACACGCGCGGCGGCCGAGTACCACCGATTCCTGGAATTGTGGAGCCAGGCCGATCCCGGAATACCGGAAGTGGCCGCTGCCAGGGCCGCAATCGCGAATTGAAGAAAAATTGTAGAGTTTCTTGAAAACTTCGCAAGCTTCCGGGCGCATACTCACCGGATGAAGCGCACGCGGATCGTTCAAACCCGCCGTAGGACCGTCCGGTGGATCGTTGCCGGGCCGAAATCTCAGGAGGCAGTGGCTGAAACCACCGTCCCCACGGTGTCCCTGATGCGGCGAATGCTCGATATCTTACAGGACGCCGTGCGCTTGGGCCGGAGCAATCGGATTCATTGTTGGGCAACCTGCGTACTTTTGTCTCTGGCCGGCGGACAGGCGCTCCGGGGGCAGCAGAC
>JBEKUT010000185.1:0-12847 GCA_049514735.1 Bryobacteraceae bacterium | reverse complement strand
GTATCAGGTGCAGAGAGCAGTCCTTATTCCATTCGTTCTCTAACGTTCGAAACGCGGTTGCCGCCGTCGCGTTCTTGAGGTAAACGAGATCAGAAACTCCACGGAATAGATTGTCGATCTCATCCGAGGTGATAGCGGTGTATTCTTCATCCCACACGCTTCGTGCGCTCGATGCATCGCCGTTGACCAGAACCACGATACCTGCTTGGCCAGATAATATTGCGTCCACGGGTCACCTCAGTGTAGCTTAACTTTCACGCCCGCCTCCTCGAGGGCGGACTCGATTTGCATCGTAATGGCAACGTCCCCGTCGTTGTTCTGACGGGGTCGGGGTAAGTGGACGACCTCCAACGCCCGCCGATGAATGGGGCCATAAATATGTACTTCCATAAAATCAGACTCGCGTGTCTTTGACCTCTGCGATAGGAGTAGTCGAGGAAAGTCAGCAGGCTTAACCGTGGGATCCAGTCTGGTGGCGACCTTGACTGCCGCGAGCAAGTGGCGACGGTCCCAAGTGGCGCGATGGCCCGGCGGAACTGGTCTTCCGACACCGATCACGTGTTCGCGACAGAATGTTACCGAGTTCTTTTCGAAAACACTAGCCCGTCCTTGAACTGCCATATCTCTTAACACGAGCGAACAGCGCCCATAGTCCCGGTTACCAAAGCCGTCAACGGAAAGCGCTGCAAACACAATGTGCTCGTGGTAACCCGGGAACATCAAGACGTCTGTAGCGCGACGGTCGTTGTCGATTGCGCTCAGGTCGATCCGTCGCGACTCTTGGTCAACGGCCTTGTAATACGTTGAATATAAGGGATCGTCGCTAAGCACTAGCTGTGCCACGATGTTCAGCGATCGGCAAACTACGGCTTTTGACTTTTGAACGGCCACCTCAAATTTTTCGAGCAGGTCTTTGCACCCGCGCTGCTCCACGTCCCTCCTCGCTAGACGGTACCTCGCCTCCAGTGCTTCGACTTCAGACGGAGTATTAGCGACCCGAACGTTTGGATAGCCAAGGGAAGCGCCGCAGACGACGCACCGCACCTCTGGTGCACGGAACGGCTCACGGCACTGCGCATTCGGGCAAATCCACGATTCGCGAGGGGTTGGAATCATATTCTTCATCGTCGAGACGGCCTATCTCGCGACCGTCTCAGTAGCCGTCGTCGGCCCCATTTATGGTACTCCAATCCTCTGACCTTGCTTATTTACATCCTTTTGTAAATGAACAAAAGATTTCGTCCTCCTTGAGAGAATTGTTCAGACTCACCGGCGAAAGCCAAAGGCAGAGCGATGCGCAAGCTGCCATTAGCAACTATCGTGCTCGACGGTTTCCTGGGTGGACTGGATGGCGCCGTGATGTGTCGCACCTCTAGGCTGATCAAGGGCGATCTCGATCGAAGCGGAATCAGGGCGATTTTTCGACGGCGGCTTTCAGGAGACAAGCCCACTCACGGCCTAATCGTGAAGCTTTCGGGGCAGCGCGCTAATCATGCGGCGCGTACGCCGGTACAAAGTCGAGATAAAGAATTTGTTGGTACCCACTTAACCTATGGCTCTTGGCTTGAGCCTAACGACACGGTGTCCGCCAAGACAGGGTTCTTAGAAGGGGTTCCCAAAGAGAGACTAAAGTCAGCGCGCTGCGAGGCGCAGTAACATCCGCACCGTAACGATACCGTCGGCTGGAAGCGCGATCTGAACTCCATCTTTACCGGCCGGGATTTCGCTTTGATCGTCTTCGACCGCGTTCGTCTGCCGGACGCGCTCAATTTTCAACAGGCCTGAACTAATTCGCGTGGCGTGGGGCCGGCCGGATGTTTCGAGCAGCCGCAGGATGTAACCGCGGCCATCCTCGGCGGGTTTCAGAGTCTCCACCTCCACGCCGTCGCCTTCCACGTTGAGGAAGCTGCCGCCGGAACTGGGCAACGATCCACGGAGTCCAACTTTATCGTTAGCGATGGAGCGTCCTGTCTCGAATGGCGTCAGTGTTTCGCGCCCGAGGCGGCTGAGGGCCGCGGCGTTTAGATCGGCGCCGCTGGTGACGACATAGCGGAAGGTAAACTCGCCGCTCTGAACGCGCGGAAAATTGGTGTGCCAATAGTTGTTCAAGGCGTAGGCGAAAATCGTTGGCGAGAGCGGCTCGAACTTTTCCGGCCAGCGGCCGCGATTGATGTCGCCGAGGGTCGCCAGCGACCCGTCGAGTGGAATAACCGCCGCGCTCAATCCACTGCCGCTCACGCGCGCCCAATGTCCGACCGTGAACCATCCGCGATTGGCGCCAGCGAGTGAGTCGTGGGCCGGGTTCACCGTGCCCGTTTGTCCCTCATATTCGAATTGCGGATCCGATGCTGCGAATGGGAAGGCGAAGTAGATTGCTTCCTTGTCGTCCACCGGTTCCTTCGTTACGCGATTGATGAATTCGATTTTCTTCTCGCGGTTGGAGAGGCGAATCTCAGTAGCGATTTCGGGCGCGTGAAGTCCGGTGAGCGTGTAACGGATGGTTTGGCCCCATGGCGTCATGTTCACTGTCGCGGACGCGCCGCCGCTGGCCGCGTGAATATTCAACTCGGCGTTAGGCAGATGATCGTGCATGTAAACGATGCGCGTGCCGTCGCCGCCGGAAACATACAGGTATTGATTTAGCAGATAGGGACTCTTGGTGTCGATGATTTCGCGATGGAGTTGTTTGTCGAAGATGCTGGCCACGCCTCCGCGTGCCGGGTCGATAGTGATGCGGTAGAAATCGTTCTCAATCGAGTTGGCCGTTGCGGGATCTGCAGCCGCGGATTCGCTCGAAGCGGACGCCTTCAATTGATAAACGCGATATCCCAGCGCCGGTACGTGTTCGGCAAGAAAACGGACGTGCCGATAGCCGTCACCCATGCTCACGGTCTCGATTCCAACTGGCTTGCCGCTTGCCAGATCCACCAATTCCATTCCGGAGTCGAGATCGGTCTCGACCAGCGCGTCGCGTGCATGCCCCAGAGAGTTGAAGACCACCAACGCCGGCGGCTCAACGCCGATTTGATCGAGCAGACGGCTCATCGATTCCTGCGAAACCCAATAAGCTTGCTGCCGCGCATCGGTGACGTAGGAATGCTTGGCTTCGATCTGCCGCACCGTCTGATCGCTATCCGGACGCGAATAGCCGCCCCACGATGTGTAGGTGTGTTCGGCGTAGAGTATGAGGTCCTGCCACAACTGGCGCAGACGAGCTACCGGTGCGGCGAACTGCGGCTGCAATTGCGCGGTTACCGAAGCGAGAGTTTCTACTGCCGCGGCGCGGCTCTCGACCTCGCGATATTGCGACGCAAACTGCGCGTCGGTCCCGATACCGTCTTCCCAATACGGTCCGAAGTCGCCGCGAACGGTTTCCAATTTGTCGCCGAACTCGCGCTCGATCGCCTGGAAGTAGTCGCGGAATGTCGCCAGTTGCAGGCGCGGCCACGCATATCTCGCATTCCAATCGCGAACGAAATTCCCCTCGCCCGGAATCAGATCGGTGTTCTCGAGCTGGCTGCCGAACATCAGCAGTTTGTCGGGCAGATAGCCTGGCTGCTCGTAGGTTTGAAATAAAGTCGGCAGGCCTTCGCGGCAGCCCGCCTCCTGCGGTGGCAATCCGCACACGAACCACAGTTGCGAATATTGGCGCGTGTAGGCCATCAGCACTTTCTCTCCATCCGGACCCTGCCACCAGAACGGCGAGTGCGTCTGCCAACGGCCATAGAGCGGCTGCGGACCGCGATCGTCATTCGCGCCGGCCGCAAAATATTTCACGCCGGCCGCGTGCAGCACCGAAGCGTAAGCCCAAGGGTACGCCGGCACGTCGGTGATGTTGGCATAATCCGTTTTCTGGCCCGCCGTGCGATTCAGAGTCTCGCCCGCATACAGCGACCGCAACAGCGTCTCCAGGTCCGCCCCGCCCAGCATGAGATTCGCGTATTGCGCGGGGATCGAGATGCGTCCGGCACGCACCCGATCCACGAATTCCTTCTGCGAGATTGGCGTGCGCGTGCGGAGAAACTGCTCGACCGGCCATGCGCCGTCGGTTGAAAAGCGCAATGAAGGATCGGAGCGCATCTCGTCCAGCAAGCGATCGAAGTTGCGATTCTGCAGCTCTTCGATCTTTGGCTGATAATCTGTGAAGCCGATATCGAGATGGTTGTGCGGCACTACATAAACAGTGAACTTGCGCTTGGGTGTGAGACGAACAGAGCGCTGGATTCTGCTTCGACCGAGAGTCAACGCCGCAACCGCGGGCGTGTCCGCGGGAAATTCCGGAACTTCAAATTCGAAACGCTGCTGGCCGAAACGTCCCGGCGCGGGCGTGGCGCGATATTCGTGGCCGGCGATTGTGAACGTCAGCGCCGCTTGCTCCGTAACTCCGGCCGTCGAGACCGTGACATCCACCAGTTCCTGCGATGCGCCGTCCCTCTGTACATAGAAATAGGTCGGGGTGATGTCGATGCCGTTGGCCGGTTCCGTCAAACCGAGGTCGCGGATCAGTTCGAGCGCGTCCCAATCAATCGAGGAATCGCCTGTCGGATCGTCTGCCTCATCCACCGCCGTGATCTTTAATTCGTTTTGCCCTTCGCGCAAGATCGGCACAGGCACGTTGATGCGCGCCCGCGCCTCGCCGTTGATGGGCGAGTCCTGCCTGCCCTCCGCGAAGTAAGTCAAGCGCCGGTCGAGGTAGATAGAGCCAGACGTGCCATTCAAATCAAGCTCAAGATGCGGCACTCGGGGATTGCCCACCAACACACTCAGCACCAGCGTGAAAACGCCGCTGGGCGGCTGCTTCAAAGTGAATCGCACGATGCGCGGGTGCGCCTTCGACCCCGCCTTAACGTTGCGCGAGCCGGACTGCCGCGCGGGCCAGGCTGCTGCGGCGTCCGTCGAGTTGGCTTCGATAACTGGCGGTGCGTCTCCTTCGCGCCCATGAAACTCGACCGAAGTATGATCGAACGTGCCGATTTGCCAGACAGTCGTGTCGGCGGCTGAAAGCGCCATCGCACCGAACAGCGCGAACGGCAGAGCCAGCATAGGGATGCGCATGGATGAAAATCCTGAACTACCATCATCCTCTAGTCAGATGGCTCAGGAGTCGATCATAGGAGAAGCTAAGATTGTGGCGTGGCCGCTCCAGGCAAAGTCCTGGGGCAGTGGGGAGGGGAGCCTTTTACAGAACGTGAATGATCTTTTGAATCATAAATCTACCCGACGAAAGTGTAACACGGAACGAGGATGGGAGCAAGACCTGAGGCCCTGCATCAAGCAAACGCCTTTGAATCAATGTCTTATCGGGCATACGGCTGTTCCAGTTCGAAATCAAGCCTCCCACGACTCCGGCAAAGTCCAAACGATAGAGATCTCGTGATCGAGCGGAGGGTTCTTCATCTCCAGAGTACATCGATTCGCGTCTTTATCATACTCGAATGTGACTTTGAAATCTTCCGTGGGGATCACCGTGCCGAGGTGTTCCACTCGCACGCTAGGGGCAGCGGGGAAATGTTTGGGATCTCCAGGGAACGTCACCTCCATCTTCAGTTTCTCGGCCGGGTTCGTCACGATGACGGAGTTGGACTCCTCCTTTCCTCCGTCGTTGTACATTTGCCGATATTGCTTTTGATCCATGGCAGTCCCGCCCTGGAGCCTGTAGGTATAAGCGATCGTGACGGGGGCGCTTCTCTCGGTCATGGGCTGGTTCAGTTTCCACGATCCCTCATATAAGTTGTCTTGTTTCACCGGCAGGTCGAGCTTCGCCGCGACTGTCTTCTCGACCAGATCCAGGATTTTTGCGGTCGAAGAGCTCGCGGCGAGACGGAAAGGAAGCTCACGAATCATTTTGCCCGGCTCGATCACCCTCAGGTTCTCTTTGATCAGACTCTCCGTGAGTATCCCATCACGAGAAAGGACGGCGATGCTGCGGATGGACCCCACCTTGTAGCCCTGAGGCGTCAGCCGAAACAGCGGGAAGCGCTTCGGATCGGCCACTGGAGAAAACACGCCATTCTGATCAGCGCGGTACAACCGATAGGAAAGGAAGCCATCCTCGGGCGAAATGGTGATCCAGTTGAAGTTGTTACCTTGGCCCTGCTGCTCTTCCAAATAGGCGCAAGTTGCAGTTCCAGCGCCAATGACTGTCAGCACGCTGGAGTCGGATCGGTTTCGCATCTGGGTGTGAGGATAATGTTTATGACCATGCATCGCCACCTGAAACTCCTCATCGTCGAGAAGCTTCAGGAGATCGCCGGCATCGAGCATTTGCATGAATCTTTCGCCCGACGGCGCCGTACCCGCAATCGGCACGCAATGGTGATGAAACACAGCAATCTTCACGTATGAGGAGTACGTGTCACCAAGCGCGCTCTTGAGCTGAAGGATCTCCTTTTTCAGCCACTCCCGCTGGCTCGTACCAATTTCACCTTCGGCAAGGGGCGCCAGGTTCTTGAGCGTTGAATCCAGGAACGCGAAAATGATCTTTCCCTTGGGGTCCACGTATGTAAAGCGTTGCCTGCGGGACTCGATGTCGGACTCATGGAAAAGCGCCCGCAGAAACTCGCGATACAAACGTAAGCGGTTAAGGTCGTCCGGACGTTTCTTCGGGAAAAAGCTGACATCGTGGTTCCCGGGAATAATAAAGAGACGTTGTTTCATGTCAAATCCGGCATCCACAAAGAGGTCGCGAAGATACTTTGCCGCGGCCTTGAACGTGTCTTCGTTCGGCTTGTTGACGATATCCCCGGAGAGAACGACGAAATCCGGCTTGAGCTCGCGAATCGCTCTGCCGAGTCCCGCAGTAACACCTTTGTCGACGTATTTCCACCAACCGCGGCGCCGCAATAGAGACCGGATAACGAGGTCGTTTCCGAGATGAACATCGGACATATGTAAAATTGTGGTCGCCATAGATCTAGCCCTCTGCTTTATTCTCCATCGGCGGCGGATCGCGCCGCCACGCTAAACGTCTCGCCTGCGAGATATGATGACGTGTGATGCACGTGTCCAGAAGAGCACTGATGAAAATGACCGCGGCGGCCGCTGTTGCCGCGAACGCCGTGGGCCAGCCAATTCCCGCAGGGATTGCGATTCAGCGTGGGCCGTTCAGCCCTTCCAATTCTTCGCTCGAGAAATACGCCTGTCCACAGTGGTTCCATGACGCCAAGTTCGGCATCTGGGCGCACTGGGGACCGCAATCGAACGTCGGCGCCGGCGACTGGTACGCGCGCAATATGTACATGGAAGGCAGCCGTCAATATAAATTTCACCTCGAGTATTACGGCCACCCATCGAAAGTCGGATATAAAGATGTCATCCCAACCTGGAAAGCCGAGCGCTTCGAGCCGAAAGAATTGATGCGTCTTTATCGCCAGGCCGGCGCGAAATACTTTTTCTCGATGGGCGTTCACTGCGATAACTTCGATCTTTGGAACTCCCGGCATCATCGTTGGAACGCTGTGAACATGGGCCCCAAGAAAGACATCGTCGGTCTCTTCCGCGACGCCGCCCGCGATGAAGGACTGCGCTTCGGCGTCTCCGAGCATGTCTGGGGTAGTTACAACTGGTGGGTCACTAACAAGGGCGCCGACAAGCAGGGTCCTTATGCCGGTGTCCCATACGATGGCAACGATCCCGCGAATCAGGATCTCTATTTTCCTCCGCATCCGCCCGCTAAAGAAGCCTGGGCCGAACAAGGTAATGAACCGGATTCGTGGAAGCGCGAGTGGTTCCTGCGTGTTCAGGATTTGATCGATCAATACCAGCCCGACATTTTCTACGAGGACGGCGGCATCCCGTTTGGCCCCTACGGCCGCAGCCTGGTCGCGCACTACTACAACCAGGCGCTACGCTGGCACACGGGCACAGTGGATGTCGTCTACACCAGCAAACGCCGCGCCGAGTGCGAAGCAGGCACTTGCGTCCTCGACGTGGAGCGTGGTGTGGTGGATGAGATCAGTTCACAGCCGTTTCAAACCGACACTTGCGTTGGCGGCTGGCATTACGACCGCGACGTTCGTTACAAAACTCCGAAGGCGGTCATCGATCTTCTGGTGGATATCGTCAGCCGCAATGGCAACCTTCTGCTCAACTTCCCGCTGCCGGGAAGCGGCGTGCCCGACGATGCCGAGTTGAAGATCATTTCATCGATCACGGATTGGATGAAAGTGAACTCCGAAGCCATCTACGCCACGCGGCCGTGGAAAATCTTCGGCGAGGGGCCTGGCATTCGGAAGACGGTGTCCGGCGAAGGCATGAACGGAACGCCCGAGCATTTTAACGAGAAGAGCCGCGTCGATCTAACGGCCGATGATATCCGTTTCACTACTAAGGGCGATACGATCTTCGCCTTCAGCATGGGCTGGAATCCGCGGGAGACTCTCGTCGCAGCGCTCGCTCCGTCGCGCGGACTCTTTACTCGCAAGATTCAAACGGTGCAGCTTCTCGGCACCGACGCGCCACTCCGTTGGAAGCTTGCCGATGACGGGCTCCGGATCGAATCTCCGCCGCTACGTCCCAGCGAACACGCCGTTGTGTTTCGGATCGTGTGCGCGTGACTCGCCGGGGCGGCCGGGTGTATGCTCGATTTAGCGGAAAGGTCGGCAATGAAACGACGGGACTTCATAAGCACGGGAATCGCTGCCTGGACCGCGGCGTCCGCCAGCAGGGTCTTCGGCGCAAACGAGAGGCTTCGTGTCGGACTCATTGGATGCGGAGTCCGAGGCACTTTCGACGCGCGCCTGATGCGCGGCGCGCCGGAGGACATCCAGGCCGTAGCGCCTGAAAATTATCACAACGGCAATCTCGATCCGCGCTTGAAGCAGCCTCGCAATACCGAGATCGCCGCGCTTTGCGATGCCAACGAGGCCAAGGTGACGGCCGCGAAACGATGGGCGCCCGCGGCGAAAACGTACTCCGACTTTCGCAATCTTCTAGCGGATAAAGACATCGATGCGGTGATCGTCGCCACACAAGATCAGTGGCACGCGCAAATGCTGATCCTGGCTTGCGAGGCCGGAAAAGATGTCTATCTCGAAAAACCTGTGATGTACCG
The DNA here is from genome assembly GCA_049514735.1 of Bryobacteraceae bacterium. GTDB lineage: Bacteria > Acidobacteriota > Terriglobia > Bryobacterales > Bryobacteraceae > JAICMB01. The sequence continues at coordinate 3,795 of JBEKUT010000185.1, read as the reverse complement.
CGTGGCCGAGGCCAAGGCCATGATTGAGGCGGTCCGGCGCAACAAGCGCATTGTGCAGGTCGGGACCCAGCATCGCGCGGCCGACCATATTGCCGAAGCGGCCAGACTCGTCCGTGACGGCAAGATCGGCGAAGTGCATTTTGTGCGCGTGTGGAATTACATGAGTCGTATGGGTTCCCCAAAGGTGCCGGACAGCGAACCTCCCGCCGGCCTGAATTGGGACGCCTGGCTCGGACCCGCGCCCGCCGTTCCGTTCAACCGTGCCCGTCTCAAGTATCGATCCTTCATGGATTACACAAACGGAATCATCAGCGACTTCGGGAACCATCGTTTCGATTCCGTCCACCAGATCATGGGCGTCGACGCGCCGCTTAAAGTGTCGTCGTCGGGAATGAGGTTTGACAAAGAAAACGCCGGCGACATTCTGGATTTCCAGCAGGCGACCTACGAATATCCGAACTTCGTTCTCAGTTACGAGGCCAGCGTCTATAACGGCCACGGATTGGGAGGAAGGACGCCCGGTATGCGCTACTACGGCATGCGCGGAGCCGACGACCGTCCGCATGGCATGGCGTTCTATGGGACAGAAGCGGCGCTCTTCGTCGACCGTATCGGGATGGAACTCTACCCGGAGTTGCGTGGCAACGGCCAGTCCGCTGCTCCCGAGCGGATGCACATGAACGAGGACGAGCCCACGCCGCTGCACACAAAATATTTCGTCGATAACGTGCGCAGCCGCGAAGAGCCCCTCGCCAATATCGAGGTGGGCGTCCGCGCCACAACCGTCGCGTGCATTGGCAACATCGCTTATTGGACCGGCCGCAAACTGACGTGGGACGCAGCTTCGCGCAATTTTCCCGGCGATGACGACGCCAATCGCTATCTGTTCCGTCCGTATCGCAAGCCCTGGGATCTGGTGAAGTTCAGCTAGGTTTACGCCGACATGGAATAGGGAATGATTCCGTCGGGGATTCCGTTCACCAACAGGCCATCGTATACCAGGGTCAAGTCCTCGCACCTTTTCCCGCTAGAGTCTTTCGAAGGTTTGATGTCGGCGATCTTGCCATTTGTTAGTTCGATAGTGCGAACGTCGAAAGGCTTCCCGTCGGAGGCCAACCGGGTAAATTGAAGTCTCGCCGCTGTAAAGACTTCGTTCGTGACCAAAGCTTGCAAGAGCTTAGGCGACGCGGAGTCGACCTCCCTTGTAATTGTGATCGGCTTGTGCGTTCTCCTCCCGGTAAGACTGCCGGACGAAGAGTCGAACGGCGTCGCCACTTCATAATTGAATCCGTGACATTCCATACCTTTGGAAAAATCCAAGTCACCGTCTTTCCTGGTGCTCGATCCTTTTACGTTGCCTTGCGTGGTCAACTTGATCGTCAATAAAAACTTGCCTGCCATGCCTATCCTCCGTTTAATTCGCGGACGCTCTTGATTATAGTCAATGGGCGCCCATCAGTTCCCGACGGCGCGACAAATCTCCATCGGGCACAACCACTGCGACCCACGGTGAATCCCGATCCGCGATCCGGCAGCGCCACTCCACAGTGACCGTTCCTTCGCCTTTCAGCGCCACTTCTCTTTCGTCACCGGCGAGCGTCAGGTTGTCCGCACGCAGCTTCAGATGATGGAGTCCGCTGCCTCGCGTCATCGCTTGAATCACCACCTCGCCCGTCGCCGACGCCGTCTTCGCAACATCAAAATCCCACGACTGTCCCGGCCGCAAATCCAAGTTATAGGTCGTGGCCGGTAATAACGTGCGTGTCAGTTCCTGACCCTTGCTGCGAACTGTATATCTTCCCTCCGGCAGCGCGGTCCGGAACGTTCCCGAAGCGTCCGGCTGCACTTCGATCTTCGCGCCCCAAGTCTTTTCCTGAAACTCCACCGGCCCGTCCGCCTGTCCCTCCACCAACGCCGGTCCCGCGAGATCGCGCATTACAGCGATCCAGCGGCCCACCGGATGCACCCAGACCTCTTTATAGGTCCACGTGTTTTGCACCGGCCAGTAGGGCACGTCGCTATCGCCGCGGCTTTGAATTCCGACCGGCAGCGATCCCACCATGTCGCCCGAAGAAGGAGTGTATTGCGGAGTAAAATCGTATCCTTCGCCATACATCATGCTTTCTGAAAATGGATTGCGCCCGATCACCCATTCCAGTTGCTTCTGCGAAAGCTGCTCCGAGTCCAGATCGCCGCGCAAGCGCGACGCGAGCCCCAACGCTTCCGTCTGCGGCAGGATGGTTCCGAATTCGCCGCGATAATCCATCCACACCGCGAGCAAACGCAGATAATATCCCTTCCCCAGCGGCAAGCCGTTCAACACCTGCTTACGGAACGATTCGCGCCGCGATTCCGGCGCGTCCTTATACTCGTCGTCTTTATAGATCGACGCCGGCATCACGCCGTACGGCTCCGTGTTCCTGGCTATGCTCTTCAAATATTCAGAATGCAGCACCACCGCGGAATACCATTTCATCCAATCCGGATGATCCGGCAGCGCCTCGCAGAGCTGCGTCAAAGCGAGGATCGGCGCATTCTCGCGGCCGCGATGGACGTAGTGCAAAATTCGATCCTTCGCCGGACTCGTGTAAAAGAACCCGAGCATCGGCGTGTCCCAATCTTGTCGTTTGCGTTCTTGCGAGTCGACGATCACGTGTGACAGCTCCACGGCTTTATCGGCATAGTTCTGATCGCCGGTGTCATGCCATAGTTCCACTGAAGCAAGCACGCCCTCCGATGCAATCTCGTGCACCACGCCGTTCGAATCGAACGCTCCTGAAAAGCGCTCCTTCGACGACGGCGCAGTTTTGGCCAGGCCTTCCACCGCAAATTTCCAATCCGCTTGCGCCATGCGGAGCGAGTATTCGGCCAGCCTGGGATCGCTATCCTTCAACACGCGAGCGGCAATCGCTTCGGCCGCCGATGCCAGAAAATTCGTAAATGGATCGTTGCGCGCCGTCGAGGTCACGTCGTCGAACGTGCCGATGATGCCGTCGGTCCTGCGGCTGCTGATGGAGCCTGCATTGCGATAACCATCGCCGAAGCTGGTTTTGAGCACCCATTCGAGCCCCCAGCGAGCTTCTTCGATCACGCGGTTGTACAACTCCGGATCGTCGCCCTGCGCGTGCAGTCGCTCGGCAAGACCGAACATCGCGTAGACGATGTCGCCGGTGTTGCCCATGCCTTGCGTCAGGTCGCCGGCATCGTGCCAGCCGCCGTTGATGACGATTCGCTTGTCGCCGTGAATGGACTGCCAATCGCGGTGACAGACGCCGTGAACGCCCGGGACCGCGAAGCCGCAGCGCTCGGCGTAAAAGAAGTTGAGCGCTTTGAGAATCGTCTCGCGCCAGACGTCCGGCGCAATGCGAAATGGACGTGTCACCTCCCCGCCCGCTTCGATTCGATACGAACCGTTGCGCTGCACTTCGGAGAAGTCCATCACCTGGAACTCCCCGAGACGATTCTTCACCGTCTGCACCGGCCTCGAAAGAACGGGCTGCCCGGTCGCTTGATCGATCAACTGAAATTCGCTGGCGCTCAGTCCGCTGGCGATGGCCGTCTTCGATGCGCCGGATTGATAACCGGCGTGGCTGTACGAAATGCGTCCCGGCCAGACGCCCCAGCCTTCGATGTAATCGGGATCGACGCGCTGCAATTCCAGGCTGTCGAAATAATACGTGGCTGTGTTGGAGACTTCGGGCTCGTTGCCGGCCATGTAATAGCTGATGTCAAGCGACGTGATCTTATCCCGCGCCACATTGCCGATCTCCCACACGACATGGTTCCATTCGTGAT
>JBEKUT010000184.1:0-12873 GCA_049514735.1 Bryobacteraceae bacterium | reverse complement strand
CGTGCTAGCGATTCCGTCGTTGACGATTTTAGTCGCGATGTTGTTAGCGGCGGTGCCCGCGGTGATTCGAGCGATTCGGATCGATCCAGTGGCAATGCTGCGGTCGGAATAGACAAGGTTTGATATGTCGTTATGGTCGCGGATCGGAAATGTATTTCGTGCGGGCCGCTTGAGCCGCGAGATCGATGAAGAACTGCACGCGCATATCGCGGAAGCCATCGAGCAGGGACGCGATCCGGTGGAAGCCCGGCGGGCGTTCGGTGCACAGCTGCAGCGGCGCGAAGCGAGCTACGATCTGAAGCTCATCCCCTGGCTCGATTCGCTGCGCGCCGACTTTGTCTTCGGCTGGCGGCAACTCAAGAAGCGCAAAGTGGCGTCCGTCGCCGCGATTCTATCGCTGGCTTTAGCGCTGGGAGCGTGCGGAGCGGCGTTTCGGATCATCGACGCGCTGCTGCTGCGGCCTTTGCCGGTGAGTCACCCCGAGCAATTATACGTTCTCTCGCGTCTGGAAATCGGGTTCAACGAAACCGGCTTCGACGGCAAGCCGCAAATCTTCGACGGCTGGGCGTATCCGGATTTCGCTCGAATGCGCGACGCGGTGAAGGGTCAGGCCGAATTGATCGCGGTCTCCTATGCGGACTTCACGGATTTGACCTATGCGTCGGACCAGGAAATGGAGAAGGCGCAGCTGCAATACGTTTCCGGCCGAATGTTCGCGTTCTTCGGACTCCAGCCCGCGGCGGGGCGCTTGCTCACCTCAAACGACGATCTCGAGCCGGGAGCCCATCCCTATGCCGTTCTCTCTTACGATTATTGGACGCGCCGGTTCGGGCGAGATCCGAAAGCTGTCGGGCGCGCATTCCAACTAGGCAATCGCCTTTTCGAAATCGTGGGCGTTGCCGGGGCGCCCTTCACCGGAATCGAGCCCGGAACAATGACCGATATCTTCGTTCCCACGATGATGCATCGCCGAGTCACGCGTGCGGATTCAACCTGGCATCGAACGCTGGCGCGCGTGAAGCCCGGCGTTGCGTTGGAACCGCTTCGGCAGAGACTGAACGCCATCTCGCTCGCATTCGAAACGGAGCGGGCGCGGGGATTTACGGGCATGCCGCCGAAGAGCATCGAGAATTACCTCAATCGGAAAGTACTCATAGAGCCCGCGCCCGCGGGAGTGTCCGAGCTTCAGAACGCCAATCGGCGTTCGCTTGCGGCGCTCGCTGTCCTGGTCGCGCTGGTGTTGCTGATTGCCTGCGCCAACGTCGCGAATCTCATGACGGCGCAGGCCGCGGCGCGGGCGCGCGAAATGGCGTTGCGTGTTTCCATCGGCGCGGGACGCTGGAGGCTGGTGCAACTGGTTCTGATGGAAAGCTCCTTACTCGCGTTTCTCGCGGCGGCGTTAGGTGGAGCATTCGCATGGTGGTCTGCACCGTTCGTCGTCACCATGATCAATCCGCCGGATAATCCCGCGCGTTTGGATCTTCCCGCCGATTGGCGGGTCCTTGGATTCGGCTTGGCTCTGACCCTCGTCGTCACGTTTCTATTGGCGGTGGCGCCGGCCTTCCGGGCCGCGCGAGTCTCGCCCGCGGGCGCTCTCAAAGGCGGCGACGATCCACACTCTCGCCGCCGTTTGATGCACACGCTGATCGCTGCACAGGTCGCGTTTTGTTTTCTCGTGCTCTTTGTGGCCGGCCTGTTTGTCGCGACATTCGACCGCTTGTCCCATCTGCCCACCGGCTTTTCCGCGGAGCGCCTGCTCACTCTCGACACGGCTGCGCGGAGCGCTCAACCGCCGGTTCTGTGGGACCAGGTGGCCGAACATTTGCGCACGGTACCGGGTGTAGAAAAGGTCGCCCTGGCGGGATGGCCGCTGCTCACATCAAACTGGAACAGCTTCATTTCTATTAACGGCGCGCCGCCGAGTCAGGTGATGACAGATTTTCTGAGTATCTCGCCCGGTTGGGTCGAGACCATGAAAATTCCTTTCATCGCAGGCCGCGATCTCCGCGCCAACGATGCGTTTCCGGGCGTTGCCATCGTCAACGAAGCCTTCGCGAGACAGTACTTCAACGGCTCGAATCCGGTGGGGATGTCGTTCGACAAGACCGACGACGAAGGTCCGCATACGCGTTTTCAAATTGTGGGATATATTCGCGATGCCCGCTACAGAAGCATTCGCGAGCCCGTTCCGCCGGTGGCGTATGTTCCTTTCCGGTCGTCCGAAAAACGTGGTCAAAGTGAAGGGACGTTTATCGTGCGGACATCCACTTCAAATCCGCGGACGCTGGCGTCCAGTCTGCGCCGGGAAGCGAGCCGCGCACAGCCCGATTTCCGCGTGCGGAATATTCGCACACAAGAGGAGATCGACCAGTCGCAAACGGTGCGCGAACGGCTCCTGGCCATGCTGGCGATGTTCTTCGCCGTCGTTGCCGTGGCGCTTGCAGGCGTTGGGCTGTATGGCGTGCTCGATTATTCCGTACTGCAACGGCGGCGGGAGATCGGCATTCGGATGGCGATCGGCGCGCAGGCCGGCGACATCGCCAGGCGTGTAACGGCGGAAGTATTCACGATGGTGCTGATTGGCGCGTGCGTGGGGTTGGCGCTTGGAATGGCGTCCGTGCGGTACATCGCGTCGCTGCTTTATGAAGTGAAGGCGACCGATTGGAACGTCTTGGCGATCCCGTCTTTGACGATTCTCGCGGTGTCGTTATTAGCCGCTCTGCCCGCGGTAATCCGCGCGGTTCGGATCGATCCGGCTGCCATGCTGCGGTCTGAATAGATGCGGTCGGAATAGAAAGGTTTTATATGTCGTTGTGGTCGCGGATCGGAAATGTATTTCGTGCGGATCGCGTGAGCCGCGAGCTCGATGAAGAACTGCACGCGCATATCGCCGAAGCCATCGAGCACGGACGCGATCGTGTGGAAGCCCGGCGAGCTTTCGGCGCACAGTTGCAGCGGCGCGAGGAGAGCTACGATCTGAAGCTCATCCCCTGGCTCGATTCATTGCGCGCCGACTTTGTCTTCGGCTGGAGGCAGCTTTGGAAAATGAAGATAACCTCGGCCGCTGCGATCTTGTCTCTCGCACTCGCGATCGGTTCGTGCACTTCGGCGTTTCGCATCATCGATGCGTTGTTGCTGCGTCCGCTCCCGATTTCAGACCCTGGCAATTTGTTCGCCCTGCTGCGCCAAGTCGGGCTCGACGGCAAGCCCAAATCCAGCGACAGCTATGAGTTTCCGCTCTTTCGCCAGATGCGGGAGGCGGTGCAAGGGCAAGCCGAGCTGATCGCCGTCTCGTTCGGCGGTCGCACGGATCTGACATACGCCTCGGACCAGGAGATGGAAAAAGCGTATCGGCAATTCGTGTCCGGCTGGATGTTCCCGTCATTCGGATTGCGCCCCACAATTGGGCGGCTGTTCACCGAAGACGACGACCGCGAGCCCGGCCAGCATCCCTACGCGGTGCTCTCTCACGATTACTGGACGCGGCGCTTCGGACAGGATACGCGAGTGATCGGACGAAGCTTGCGGATCGGCAACGACCTCTTCGAAATTATCGGCGTTGGTCCCGCAGGATTCACTGGGACCGAACCCGGAACGGCAACCGACATTTTTCTTCCCACCATGATGTACGAGGGCGTCAAACATGCAGACTGGGCCTGGCTGCGGACGTTCGTTCGCATGGAGCCTGGCGTCGCCGCGGAGCCCGTTCTTCAGAAGCTGCGCGCGACGTTTCATGCCTCGAACGAAGAGCGCGCCAAAGAGTTCACAGGCCGCCCGAAAACTTTCGTGGACCGTTTCCTGAGCCAGGGACTCGTTCTTGCTCCCGCGGCGGCGGGGCTGTCCAATATGCAGAAAGATTATCGCGTTTCGCTGATCGCATTGGGAGTGTTGGTGGGCCTAGTGCTGCTCATTGCGTGCGCAAACGTCGCAAATTTGATGACGGCGCAAGCCGCAGCGCGGGCGCGCGAGATGGCGCTGCGGGCATCAATCGGCGCGGGACGATGGCGTCTGGTGCAATTGGTGCTAGTGGAAAGCGCTCTGCTCGCACTCATTGCCGCGGCGATCGGCGTGTTGTTCGCGTGGTGGGCTGCGCCGTTTATCGTCGGCAGGATCAATCCAGCGGACAATCCCGCGCGGCTGGCTTTACCGGCCGGCTGGAGAGTCCTCGGCTTCGCCCTGTTTCTGACTGCGGCCGTGACGTTTCTTTTCGGGCTCATCCCGGCGTTGCGTGCATCGCAAGTGCTGCCGGCCAGCGCGCTCAAAGGCGGAGACGATCCACATTCGCGGCGGCGATTGATGCACGCGCTGATCGCCGTGCAGGTCGCGTTCTGTTTCCTGGTGCTGTTCGTGGGTGGTCTCTTTGTTTCAACCTTCGATAAGTTATCGCAGCAGCCGACAGGCTTCTCCGCGGAGCGCCTCCTGGCATTGGATACGGTTTCGAAACAGCCGCAGCCACCCGCGCTGTGGAACCAGGTGGCCGAACATTTGCGCGGATTGCCGGGCGTGGAAAAGGTCGCGTTGGCTGGCTGGCCTCTTCTGAGCGGCAACGGATCGAACGGTTTCGTCGCGGTGAACGGCGGGCCGGCGTTCGCGGCGTTCAACTACTTTCTGAGTGTGTCGCCGGGCTGGATCGACACCATGAAGATCCGTCTGATCGATGGCCGCGATTTTCGCTTGGGCGATGCGTATCCCGGAACCGCAATCGTTAGCGAGACGTTCGCCAGGCAGTATTTTGGGGGCGAAAATCCGGTGGGAAAGACCTTCGACAAAGTGGAGAAAAATGGCGTGCATGTTCGCTTTCAGATCGTGGGACTGGCAGGCGATGCCCGCCAGCGCGACATGCGCGAGCCGCTCACGCCCACCGTCTATGTTCCGTTTCAATCGCTGAGCGCTTCGGGCGCGATCGTCGTGCGCACGTCCGGTAGCAACCCGCTCGCTGTGGCCACGATGCTGCGTCTGGAAGTTTCGCGGGCGCGGCCCGAGTTTCGCGTGAGCAATATCCGCACGCAGCAGGAGATCAACCTGTCGAACACGGTGCGTGAGCGCCTGCTGGCGGTGGTGGCGCTGTTCTTTTCGATTGTCGCTTTGTTGCTGGCTGCCGTCGGATTGTATGGCGTGCTCGATTATTCGGTGCTGCAGAGACGCCGGGAGATTGGCATCCGCATGGCGGTCGGCGCTCCGGCAGGCGATATCGTGCGGCGCGTGACCGTGGATGTTTTCGCGATGGTTCTGGTGGGGGCAGCCGCGGGCCTGGCGCTGGGCATGACGGCAGTACGGTCTATCGAATCGCTGCTCTATCAAGTGAAGGCGTCGGATTGGGGAATGCTGGCGCTTCCATGTTTGACAATTCTCGCGGCGGCGGTTTTGGCGGCCATGCCCGCAGTGATTCGCGCCGTGCGGATCGACCCGGTCGCGACCTTGCGGTCGGAATAAGACAGTTCGGCGTCGTTAGTTGGTGGTTCGTGGTTCGGAACGTTCGATGTTCTATGTTCTACGTTCTACGTTGTTGACCTCCGCCGCGCCCTTCTCATAGGGTGCCTTGTGACACTCGCGAAAGTGTCACAAGCCCCATGCCGATAGGCCACATCGAGTCCCATTCTGGACTTGCGATGAGACCCACGGAACTTGCGAATCGCCGGGAGTACGATCATGATCCCTGGTGGAGTCTGCCGTTGATCTTTTGGATACCGAACCCGGGCTCGCCTCCGTTTCCGCGTAGCCGTGCGGTCTTCGACCTTCGTTCCCAAACCTGGATCTCGTCCTGGAAGCCGCGCATACAAGACTCGAGAAGTCCACATACAGTCGACCACCCCTATCACTGCGCTCTCTCAAGCAGCGGCGAATTCCTGGCCGAGAGCGGCGACGGCAGTGTGACTCTCTATCGCTTCGCTCAGAAAGAGCTGGCCGTTCCGTGATCGTTGAATTAAACAGCGCGCCGTTCCGAGCCGTGACCGGAAGGGAGCGGTCTTCTGCGCACATTCCAGAACGGCGCGCGCCTGAGCAAGCTAACATCCGCCAAGAGTTTAGTTAAGGGTTCTTGTCATGGATCTCGTCCGAGAAGTTTGCGCTTAATCGTCACGTTGGATGGCACTTCGGTTACAAGGCCGCATACATATGTTGGCGCCATGCATACCATCGCGGCGTCCGCTCCACCGGGATCGCCTTGATTAATTCGCAGATCCCGATTGCCAAGTATAATGGCCCTCAGGATCTGTTGTGCCGCGGGAAAAGCTTGTTTGGGTAGTTCTAACTCTTTGTTCTCTCTGGATCGCCCCGGCCGAAGCTTCCGGCAGCAGTTTGAATGGCCGCGTTACAGATGAAAACGATGCGCCCGTCGCCTCAGCGCGCATAACGGTTCGGCCATCTAATCCTGCGTCCGCGGATCGCTGGCAGGCGCAGACTAGCCCCGCCGGCGTCTTCAAACTCAGCGTGCCCGCCGGCAATTATCTTATAGATGTCCAGCGCGAGGGTTACTACGAGTTAAAGGATCGTCCCATTCACATTGACACAGCCTTGGAATTAACGCTGGTTATCGACAGCGTTCGCGAGGTCTTTCAATCCGTCGATGTCAATGAGCAACCCTCACACGTCGATATCGCGCAAACAAGCAATGACGAACGCCTGACGGGCACCGAAGTCCTCGACATTCCTTATCCAAATAGCCACAACCTGCGGAATACCCTGCAACTCATGACTGGCGTTGTCATCGATCCATCCGGCGGCGTTCACTTCAACGGCTCGTCGGAAAACCAGCTGCAGTATGTGCTGAACGGGTTCAACCTCACTAATCCGATCTCTGGTCAATTTCAATCTACGCTCGCCCCGGAATCGGTTCGTTCTCTCGACTTCTCTTCCGCCCGCTACTCACCGGAATTCGGCAAGGGCACGGCTGGCGTGCTCGCGATCAGGACCGAAAATGGGACCGACGCCTTTCACTACACCGCCACCGATTTCATTCCTGGCGTGCAAATTCAACAGGGGGTCCGCATCGGAAATTGGTATCCGCGAATCGGGGTTTCCGGCCCCATCGTTCGCGGACGCGCCTGGTTCTCCGATACCGTCGAGTCGCAATACACTACCGCGCTGATTACAAGCCTTCCGCCTGGCCAGGATACGCGCACCGGATGGGAGGGCAGCAATCTGCTGCACGCTCAAGTGAATCTCACACCGAAGAATATTCTCTATGCCGACTTCCTCATCAACCTGAACAACGTGAACCGCTACGGTCTCGGCCCGCTCGATCCGGTGTCGACAACTCAGACCGTGCATGGCCGCGAGTACTTTGGAAGTTTAAAGGATCAATTGTATTTCGGCCGCGTATTGCTCGAATTCGGATACGCGCATAATGAGTTTTCAAACAGCCAGACGCCGCAGGGACAGAGCCCCTACGTATTCTCGCCTCAGGGCCGCGGCGGAAATTATTTCGTGACGTCCACCAATGCCGCGGCGCGCGATCAGTTTCTGGTTCACGGATACGCTCCGCATTTTAGTTTCTTAGGTTCGCATCAGATTGAAGCGGGTGGCGGCGGCGACCTGCTGCGCTATAACGGCGATTTTCATCGCAGCAGCTATGAGTTGCTGGGGCTCTCGAACCAACTCCTCTCGCAAACATCTTTCGTTGGTTCCGGACTTTTTGGCGTTCGCGATGCAGAGGCGTCGGCTTGGCTGCTCGACACCTGGCGAATCGCGAAAAGCTTCCAGATCAACGCCGGAGTTCGTTGGGACTGGGATCGGCTCCTGCACGATGCCGGCTGGTCTCCACGCATTGCGTTCTCGTGGGCGCCGCTAGCCGATTCCCGCACCCGCGTAACCGGTGGATACTCCATAACGCGCGACGCGGTTCCATTGCAGCCGTTCGGCCGCGTGCTGGATCAGACCGCGCTCACGACAACATACGGCGCCAATGATGTTCCGGTGGGTCCGCCGTCGGCCGCCACGTTCACTCTCGGTTCCAACTTGAAGCTGCCGCGGGCTACCAACTGGAGCGCAGCCGTGGACCGTGAAATCTCGACTCATCTCAACGCCAGCGTCAGCTATCTGCGCCGCCGCGGCACGGACGGTTTCGATTTCGTCAACACTCTGGAGCCCAACGCTCCGCCATCCTTGTTGCCGTTGCCTTCCGCCACGGCCGCGGGCGTTTATCGACTATCCAACCTGCGGCGCGACGATTTCGACTCCGTCAGCCTTACCGTGCATCAAACATTTTCCGGTCAACATGAGTGGATGGCCTCCTATACGAGGTCTCGCGCGGAGTCGAATGCCGTTCTCGATGCGAATACCTTGGTCCCGCTGCAGGTCCTTCCGTCTTTGGTTCCGATGCCGTGGGATGCGCCCAACCGCATTCTCGCGTGGGCTTATCTGCCGCTTCCCTGGAAGAATTGGTCGCTCGCGGCGCTTGCCGATGCGCGCACCGGATTTCCGTTTTCCGTCCAGCAACAGACCGGCGTGATCGCTGGCGGAGTGGGCTCTTATCGCTATCCCTTTAATTTCGATTTGAACCTCGCGATCGAGCGGATAATCACTCTACATGGTTATCGCTTCGCCCTTCGCGGCGGGGTCGACAATCTCACCAACCAGAAAAATCCGACTGCCGTATATAACATAATTGGTTCTCCGCAATACCTGACATTTCTTGGCGACGAGGGCCGTCACTTTGTCGTGCGCATCCGCTTCTTCGAGAAAACCGGACCAAAATGAAGTACTTAATTGGATTCGCTTTTTGCGCTGCCGCTTTTGGCCAGCAATACCAGGTAGGCGCGGACATCGGGTACGGCTTCTATCGCGATGGCTCCATCTTTTCCAGCGAGGGAACGGCGCAGGCCGGCATTCGTAACCGTTTCGCGGCTGGCATCGACCTTGGCTATCGGCTTTCTGAGTACGTTACCGCCCAATTTTCCTATCTCTATCATGATGGTCATCCCTTCCTTCAAGCTCCTGGAGTCAAGGCCGGCATCCAAGGCCAATCTCACGCTCTGACGATGGAGTTACAGTTTCATTTCAAGCCGCGTAAGAGCCGCCTCCGGCCATTCCTCGCCGGCGGAACCGGCGCCAAGGATTATGTCATCGCCGGTCCCGCGCCTTTTCCTCAGCCTATTCCTCAAATCGCCAGTTTGACCACCAACGATGTCTGGAAGGTCGCCTTCAGCGTGGGTGGAGGCGTAACTTACATGCTCCGCCCGCACATGCTTCTGCGCGCCGAATTCCGGGATTATCTCACCACGTTTCCCAGGCAGGAGATCGTTCCCGCTCCCCACAACACCGCCCGCGGAATCTTTGAACAATTTACCCCGTTGTTCGGCATCAGTTATACTTTCGATTCGCTAAGACGGCACTGATGTCATCCTCAATGGACGAAGCAACTCGCGTCTACGCATTTCCCGCGATAAAGCCCGCCACGGAATCGCCGTCCAACGCGGCGTAACCGGCACGCGGCCGCCTGTCGCCATTTCAGACAAGGGCTACGAACAAACACCCTTGCCTTGAGAAAACTAACATGTGACCATGGGAATGCGGTGCTCCATGGCAAAGGAATACGTAATTTTCGACGAAGGCGCCTATTGGGTGGGAGGCGCCAGAGTCTCTCTGGATTCGCTTGTCTACCTCTACCGCGAGGGAATGTCCGCCGAAAGCATGGTGGAAAGTTATCCTTCCCTGACATTGGAACAAGTGCACGGCGCGCTGGCGTTTTATCTGGCCAATCAGGGAGAGATCGATGCCTATCTTGCAGACGGTCAACGCGCTGCTGAATCGCAACAGAAACAATCGCGGCAAACTAACGCCGAATTGATTGCGAAACTCCAGCGTGCGCGTGATGCGAGTCAGATTCCAGGCTGACGCCGATCTCGATGGGCGCGTTCTTAGAGGTTTGCGGCGTACCGCGCCGAAAATTGACTTTCAGACAGCGACGGGCGCGGCGCTCGAAGGGCTTAAGGATCGGGATGTCCTTCGGATTTGTGCGGAATCCGGAAGAATCCTCGTAAGCCAGGACCGCCGCACAATGCCAATGCATTTTGCCCGCTTCATTGCTGTCGCGCCCAGTCCCGGCGTCCTGCTGCTTCGCGAGGCAATTTCGATTGCCGGCGCGATCGAAGAAATCATCCTCACTTGGAGCGCGACCGACGCGGAAGAGTGGATTAGTCGGCTCGTGTGGATTCCGCTCTGACAGCAATAGGTCGGTCACAATTATTTCGAACTTTCAACAACCCATCCATTCCCCTTTCACCCCAACTACTTAGCACGCCTCACTCGTCCTCGCGCCTCTCCGATCATCGGACCCCATACAGACCCCATACATACAATTGAGCTTGAATTGAAAATGACAGAAGCCCCCTCCCTCGTCCCCCGTCGCGTTCGGAGCCCCGGCTTCCCAGCTCTTTGACATCTCAATATTAAAACCCGCGTACGACGACCCTCTGTTTCGTCGTAGGCGAGCGGCACGTCGCGCGGCCAACTCCTCGCGCATCAGCAACTTGGCCTGTGTCGTTTTTTTGGCCCCGCTCCGCTATAATTCCCTTGGGAGTTCATCATGCTGTCAAGAACTTTGCCGCTCGCCCTCCTCGCCGTCTCTCTCTACGGAGCCTCCGCCGACAAAAAACTGCCCATCGAGAAAAACTCTAACGATTTCGTTGAAATCGGCGGCGTTCTGCTCGACAAAGACGAGATCGTCAAGACCTTCGGGTCCGATCTTGGCGGCAACATCGTCGTGGTTCGCGTCACCGTCCGGCCTCTCACCGAAAAGCCCGTCCGCATCGATTACGACGATTTCTTCCTGCTCGATTGCGACAACGGCCAGCGCTCGGAGCCTTATGAGCCCAGCCAGATCGCCGGAACCAGCGCCCTCGTCGTGACGCCGAAAGGTGTCCGCGGCGGCGGCATGATGGGCGCACCGACCTGGGGCGGTGGTCTCGGACCATTCGGCAGCGGCGGTGGCGTCGGCAACTCGGCGAGTGAAATCGAAAATACCTCGAAGGTCGAAACCGCTAAGGACCCCGGCAAACCCAATCCCGTGCTCGACGCACTCAAAGCCAACGTCCTCGCGCAAAAAGAGGTGAGCGACACCACCGCCGGACTCCTGTACTTCCAAATTGACGGCAAAAAGATAAAAGCGAAGAATCTCGAACTGCACTACAAAACGCCTTCCGGGCGCATGGCATTGCGGTTCCGGATATGAGCGCGCCGCCCACGAAAATCGCGGACCTCGATACCCCGGCACTAATCATCGATCTCGATATTATGGAGCGCAATCTGCGCCGCATGGCGGATTACACCGCTCAACACGGCCTGCGGCTGCGCCCGCACACCAAGACTCATAAGATTCCGGCGCTCGCACGCCAGCAGATCGACCTCGGCGCGATTGGACTCACCATCGCGAAAGTCGGAGAGGCCGAAGTGATGCTCGCAGCCGACCCGCCGGATCTGCTGCTTGCTTATCCCATCGTCGGACGACGCAAGCTCGCTCGTCTGATGGAGGTCGCCAAACGCGCGCCGGTCACCGTGTCTCTCGACAGCCTCACAATAGCCCGCGAACTCTCCGATGCCGCGGCCAACGCGCAAGTCGAGATCGGAGTGCTTGCCGAAATCGACGTTGGACTCGGGCGCGTCGGCGTGCAACCGTCCGATGCGGTCGACCTGGCGCGGAACCTCGCACAGCTTCCGTCACTGCGATTCGAAGGCATCGCTTTTTATCCCGGCCACATCAAGACTCTAGACGATGAAGGCCGCAAGGCGCTCGCGGCTCTAAGCACCCTGCTCAGCTCCGTCGTCCGCGATTTGAAACAGGCCGGACTGACGCCCCATATCGTGAGCGGCGGTTCCACGCCGACCATGTTTCATAGCCACGAGGTCGCGGAGATGAATGAGATTCGTCCCGGCACGTACATCTTCAACGACCGCAACACAGCCTTGAGCGGATCATGCGCCTTGGCAGACTGCGCCGCGTCCATCCTGGCCACCGTCGTTTCTACCGCCAAGCCCGGCCAGATGATTATCGATGGCGGCTCCAAGACATTTTCATCGGATCGTACCGCGTCCACCGATGTGAGTTTCGGCCACGTCATCGACGCCCCCCAAGCCGTGTTCACCAAGATGAATGAGGAACACGGCTTCATCGATATTCAGCGCGCCACGGAATCGTTCAGCGTCGGCGATCGCATTCGCATCGTCCCGAATCACGTCTGTGTCGCCGTGAACCTGCACGAGTGCGTCTACGGCGTGCGAGGCGATTCCGTGGAGCAGGTCTGGCGCGTTGAGGGACGCGGCAAACTACAATAGTCTATCCGGCCGGCCTCGCAAAGATCTCAGGCTTCACCCCCGTATTAATCTTGCGCTCGGTGTATTCGCGATCCGCCATCTTCTGGCCATCCCGGTACATGGTCTCTTTGAACGGCAGATAGACGCCGTCCACCTGGCGATAATCCGCGTATTCGACATCAATGTCCGCCGGACCGCCCGGTCCTCCTTCGGAATGATAAGAGAGTTTGGCGATCCGCTTCGAAGCGGGGTCGAAAACAATCGCGATCTTGTCGTCGCCTTTCGTCCAAATAGCGCTGTTGTCGCCCGTCGCCACAATCGTGGCCTTCCCGTCGAGCGCGGAGCGCAGCAGACCAACCGCCCCGGCAAGATCGATGCTCCGTATGGCGTCCCGGGCCATGGCCGGCGGCCCGTCCGACACTCTCTGGCCCTGTTGCATCCAATTGTCTTTGCCGTCGTGACCCTGCACCATGCTTCCCATTGAAAGCGCCACCGACGCTCTGTACTTGTCGGGGAAGAGCAAAGCTTCCTCGATATCGGCCTTCATGCTCTGTTTGCCCATGGCTATCGTGGTGGGTCCCTTCGACTCCATGTCCTTCACCCCATCAATCGCGGCCTTCCCGC
>JBEKUT010000183.1:0-12903 GCA_049514735.1 Bryobacteraceae bacterium | reverse complement strand
GACCACATCAGCAACAGGGGTTAGGGGCGAATGTGGGGCGTTTGCGTGGATGGGCCGGGCGTTTGTAGCGAAACTAGTGGATGGAGTGGTAAAATTAGTGGATGTTGGAGGCGAATGGAGGCCGAGGAAAAGTTTAAGCTCATTTCACTGGTTCACGAAGCGTTCACGCCAACGGCTCCGATCGAATCGCGCGATCTGTTCGCTGGACGGAAGCCCCAGGTGGACAAGGTTGTCCGCGCGGTGCTTCAACGGGGCGAGCACGCGATCCTCTATGGGGAGCGCGGCGTTGGGAAAACCTCTCTGGTTAGTACGTTGTTCGATCTCCTCGTCTGGATGGGGAAATCGGACTACCAAATCGCCCGTGTGCAATGCGCTGACGGCATGAGCTTCCGATCCATCTGGCGATCTATATTCAGGAAACTTAAGACGACGCTGGATGGGGAGGAGGTCGCGCTCGACCAGACGTTTGAGGCGCTCGGCGATGGACTCAATAGCGAGGACATCCTCCACCTGTTCGGGTTGATGGACGGCCCGAGCATCGTGATTATCGATGAACTTGACAGAGTCGGCGGCGATAGTGAAACGCAGATTGCCCTGGCAGATACCATAAAGACGCTCTCTGACAACTCGGCACAGACCACGCTGATCCTGGTAGGCGTTGCCGATTCAGTCGACGAATTGGTGACGGAGCACCTCTCGACTATGCGCGCATTGAAGCAAATTCCCATGCCGCGCATGTCGATTCCGGAGCTGCTGGAAATTATCGATAAAGGAATCAAGCACTGCACCGGCTTGGCAATCAATCCCACCGTTCGAGAGAGGATTGCAGAATATTCCATGGGGCTCCCGGAGTACACTCATCGCCTCGCGCAAGAAGCCGCGCTTTGCGTGGTCAACGATGGCAGAACGGATGTCACCATGCAGGATTTGGAATATGCGATTAGGGAGTCGGTAGATAATCAACTCGAAACGCTCTTGAGCTCTTACAAGCTCGCAGTGGAAGCGCCTCGGGGGACATTATTCAAGCCGGTGCTGCTCGCCTGCGCTCTCGCAAAGAAAGATGAACATGGCTTCTTTTACGCGAGAGATGTGGTTCAGCCGTTGCGCTCAATCGAAGCGAGCCGCGGCCCGGAGACTCAGGCCAGTTCAAAGCCGAACCGCCGCAAAAAAGAACTTGAGATTCCGGCGTTTGCGAGGCATCTGAAGCAGTTCAGCAGTCCTGAACGGGGTCCGATTCTTCAGAGCCGCCGGCGACAGTACCGATTTGTAATGACAGCCATGGAACCGTACGTGATACTGAGGGGTTTGTCGGACGGCCTTATTAGTGAGGCGCGACTCACTCGTCCTTCACGGAAGCCCTCAACGGAGCTTGGTCAGCTTTCGTTGCTGTCGTTTGAATAATCCGCGCAAAACGGATCGCCGCTTTGCGCATCAACGCAAATCTAGGCGTTGAGCCTTGGCTTTCCTACCCAACCGCAAATGTATATACAGTTGTATAGATTTATGCTACCGTGAATTTGCGGGTCAGCGGATTCGATTGGGATCACGGCAACAGGACGAAGTGCCAAGAGCACGGCGTTACGATTGCCCAGATTGAGGCTTTGTTTCAGCATAGCCCCCGAATAGCGCCCGACCTGAAGCACATGACGGACGAGGACCGATTGATCGCCGTGGGGAAGAACAGGCGCATGGCGGCCTTTGTTTGTCGCCTTCACAATTTTGTCGCCTCCACAATAAGGACTAAGGATGGACGGCGCCTCATTCGTCCTGTGTCGGCCCGATATATGCATGCGAAGGAGATTGAGGCTTATGAAGAAGAAAGTTCCCCGTCTGAAAAGCGATCAGGACGCTGAGGCGTTCCTGGCGCAAGATCTTTCTCAGCTCGACTTTTCGCAGTTTAAGCCGGCGCGGTTCGAGTTTGAGAAGAAAGATGAGCAGATCAATATGCGCGTGCCGAAGCCGTTGCTGGCGGCGGTGAAGGCCCGCGCGAAGGCTCGCGGCATTCCGTATACGCGGTTCATTCGTGAAACGCTCGAACGCGCCATAGCCGCAAAGTAAGCTCGTTTCCCGCTTGATCGGGCACCAGCGATCGGAGGGCGGTTGGCCGGGCCAATGTGGGGCGTTTGCACTTAGAGCCGCGGCGTTTGGACCGATACTAGCGGATAACCTGCTGAAATTAGCGGATGTTGGAGGCGAATGAAGGGCGTGGACAGATCCAAGCTCATTTCAAGGATTCGTGAGGCGTTCACGCCACCGCTTCGAAATCACGCGGTTCCTCAATACTTGCACGAACCGCACCGAACGATGCGCGCGGTGATATGCGCAAGCCAGTCTACAATCGGAACAGGGCTATGTCCGAACGCCGTTACACTGTACTTTTTGAACCGGCTGAAGAGGGCGGCTACGTTGGTACTTGCCCGGCTCTGCCTGGCTTGGTGACTGAAGGCGACACTCTCGACCAGGCGCGGGAAATGGTCCGCGACGCCATCCGCGGCTACCTGGGGAGCCTGCGCAAGGACGGTTTGCCCGCACCCGACGATATCAAGCTTTTCGATGATCCGGTTAAAGAGGAGACTGGGGCTGGGAAATGACGGACGTTCAACTTTGTTTGGTTATCGGCGTTCCCAGTTTCGTGGGGTTGGTCGGGATGCTTATGAATGGGCTATTGTTTCTCGGACTCAACAGGCGGATGACTGCTCTCGAAGGGCGCATGGGCAGCTTGGAGAACACGTTTCCCGCGCGGTTCGACTTGTGTCGAGAATCCGCTTCCTCACGGTCGCGGTTCTGAGTTCGCGATGGGCTCGGGGAACCGCTCCCTTCCGGTCACGGCTCGGTTACGGTTATCGAATCGGTTCGGTTGTCGAATCGGGGTTCGGTTGTCGAATCGGTTACGGTTGTCGAAAAGGGCGGGCGGTTGCCGTATCATTCGGTCTGGCAGACGTTGCGTAGTTCACCGAGGCCCTGGACGCGGACGATCACTTCGTCTCCATCCTTCAGAAATCTGGGCGGCTTGCGGGCGAAGCCGACGCCGGAGGGGGTTCCGGTCGACACCACGTCGCCGGGTTCGAGAGTGACTACGCTCGAGAGGTACGCGACGAGGTCCGGAATCCTGAAAATCAGCTCGCGGGTGTTGGAATTCTGGAGCGTCTCTCCGTTGACCGTCAGGCTGATGTCGAGCTCGTGCGGATCGGCGATTTCGTCGGCGCTGACCAGCGCAGGGCCCATGGGGGCGAACGTATCGAACGTTTTTCCCATCAGCCATTGCGAAGTCGCCAATTGAAAATCGCGGGCGCTGATGTCGTTGACCATGGTGTATCCGAAAACGTGGTCCTGCCATTTCTCAGCCGGAATGTGGCGGCCTCCCTTGCCGATCACGAAGGCTAGCTCCGCTTCGTAATCCGGCTTGGTGGAGTTTTTCGGAAGCACGATGGTATCGCCGGACGCGATGACGGTTGTCGATGGGAATTTATTGAAGATGGTTGGGATCTTGGGGATCTCATTGCCGGTTTCAATGGCGTGGTCGCGGTAATTCAGTCCAACGCAGATCAGCTTGGGCGGACGCGGCACGGGCGCCAACAGCTTTACCGATGCTAGCGGCACGGTTTCGGCTATTGCGGCCGCGTTCTCGGCGCGCTCGCGGGCCTCGACGCCGCCGGCCAGGATGCTCAGGACGTCCGGGAATTCCGCCGCCGGGAGTCCGGCGATGACGCTGCCTGAAAGTACGCCCACTTCCGGCTGGCCGCCGTTGCGGCGATAGGTAACGAGTCTCAAGTTTGGGATAGCCTCCACACGCAGGTTACAACATAATGGCTAGATGAGTGACGGCGATCGAAAGACCTCGATAGCTCCGATGCTGTCGGTTCGGAATGGGAAGAAGGCGCTGGAGTTTTACAAGGCCGCTTTCGGAGCGGTGGAATTGTACTGCGTGGAGAGTCCGGATGGGGCGGTGGTGGCGCAGTTGGGTGTAGGGGAGGCGGATTTTTGGGTCGCGGATGAGTCGCCGGAGCACTTGAATTTTAGTCCCGAGTCGCTGGGCGGAGGGACGGTGCGGATGGTGATGGTGGTCGACGATCCGGATGCGGCTTTCGAGAGGGCAGTGACGGCGGGGGCGGCGGTGGTTTGGCCCGTTGGCGAGCAGTATGGTTGGCGGCTCGGGCGGGTGGTCGACCCGTTTGGGCATCATTGGGAGATTGGGAGGCGTTTGGGTTAGCGACCCGAGCGCAGACGACGCAAAGCGATCGTCTGCGTTACTGCTGGAGGATGGGGGAGACGAGCATCATGATGGTGTTCGCGATTTCATCTGGCGCGGGGCGGTTCGGGGTTTGCGCCCACTCCTTTGTCGCACCGTAGATCGCCCAGCTTGCCGTAGCCGCCTTGATCTCTGGCGCAATTCCGGTTGCGCTCGGATGCCGTTGCAGGCCCTCGAGCAGGATTCGCCGCACCACCGCGATGATCGCCGATTCCATGTGCGGCTCAAACTGGCGCGCGCCACCCGGACCTTGCATCCGCGGCAGGTATTCGCATAGCGCCAGCACCATTGCCTTCAATTGCGAACCGCAGGTTCCGTCGAACTGGACCTCGCGCTCCGCTATCAGTTCGTGGAAGCGGCTGCCGACGGTACATTCGAGGAGCGCGAATTTGTCCGGGTAGTGGTCGTAGAAAGTAGCGCGGTTGAGGGTCGCGGCTTCGGCAATGTCCTGGACGGATATCTTGTCGAACTCTCTCTTTTCCAATAACTTTTCAAGGGCCTGGTGGAGAAGCTGGCGGGTGCGCCGGATGCGGGGATCGACGATCTCGGCGGTTTCCTGGGGCATGGCTTCCTTTTATTAGGTTAGCAAAAAACGACAGTCGTTGGTTAGTTGAATCGACAGTTGTCGTTTAGGCATCAAACGTCGTGAAAGGAGACTTCAATGTCCACACTTCTTCGAATCGACTCCAGCCCGCTTTCGAGCGAGGCGTCTTTTAGCAGGCAACTGACTTCGGAATTCATCCAGCGATGGAGTCAGACGAATCCCGGCGGGAGGATTATGGAGCGCGATCTGGCGAGGACGAAGCTGCCTGTTCTCGATGCGGAGTGGATCGGCGCGGCCTACACGCCGGAAGCGAGCCGCACCCCGCGACAGCGCGAGGTTCTCGCGGCCTCCGATGAACTGATCGCGGAGCTTGCAGCCGCCGACGAGTATGTCATTGGCGTGTCCATGCACAATTTCTCGATTCCCGGGGGACTGAAGCTCTGGATCGATCAAGTGGTGCGTGCAGGAAAGACGTTTGTCTATGAGAACAACATGCCCGTGGGCCTGCTTCGTAATAAGAAGGTGACGTTTCTGGTGGCGTCGGGCGGAGTTTACGAGGTTGGCAGTCCGAGGGCGTTCATGAACTTCGTGGAGCCCTATCTGCTGTCGTTGTTTAATTACCTCGGCGTGACGGATGTTAGTTTTGTCAACGCCGCGGGAACGGCCCGGCTACGGCAGGGTGTAGGGCGTGAACTAATTTTGCAACCGGCGCTGGCTTCCATCCGCGCGCAGTTTCAGGCGGCATAATTATATGAATATCGTCTCTCGAATCGCGCGCATATTGCTTGGTCTTCTGTTTCTGGTGTTCGGTCTGAACGGCTTCCTGCACTTCCTTCCGATGGGTCCGATGCCTTCGGGATCGGCGGGGAAATTTATCGGCGCTCTCGCGGAATCGCATTTTATGACCGTGGTTTTTGCGCTGCAGCTTATTCCGGCGGTCATGCTTCTGTTGAACCAGTATGTGCCGCTGGCGTTGACGCTGCTCGGTCCCGTGATCGTGAACATCGTTCTCTTTCACGCCTTGATGGATCCCGCTGGATTACCTCCAGGCGCGATCGCCGCTGTTCTCTGGTTTCTGGCGGCGCACGATTACCGCGCCAATTTTAGCGGCTTGTTGCATCGGAGGGTCGAGGCTTGAGCGTGCGGCGGAGCGCCCAGAGGAACAATAGCGATCCGCCCGCGAGCGTTAGGGTCGCCGGCTCGGGTACGACTTCGACCATGACCGAGGCCGAAAGCTCAATGTCGCCGGACACCTGCGTGCCGCTCACTAACGGATTCCCCATGTATTCCTGATACGTCGCTACGATGTCGCCGGTGTCGATGCTATAAAGCGGCGCGCTAGGGTCGATGGTGTAGGAACCCACGCCGGACATGAAATTCGGGTCAAAGGTCTGGCTCGTAGAACTGTGCGGCGAAATAATTGTCAGGTTTGCGGCGATGAAGTCCGTGTAGGTTCCCAATGTTTGTGTGCAGGTGGTAAACTCCGGGTCCTGGCCAACCTGACAGAAATAGGAAGCGTCCACCAGAAGATAGTATGGGGTGTCGTTCGACAACGTGTATCCCCAGCCTACGGTCTCCGACGGTCCGCCTTCGATAAATCCGTTGGCAGGGTTCAAGGTCAGCAGGGGAGACGCGAATGCGCTCCCGGCTAATAGAAAGCTAAGTACGGGCACGACTCGCGCGATCCGTCTCATCATATTTTTAAATCTCCTCCTGGTGCGCGGTGAAGTTTCGTTTCCCGCGCACTCATTCGTACTCTGCTACTGAAGCTGATTCAGCTTCACGATCGATCCGGTATCGTTCAGGTGGTTTAACGATGCCACCACCGCGCGGTCGAGTCCGCCAGCCGACACGCAGGGGTTCTGTATCGCCGGCACGATAACCATCCCGGCTCCCGGGGCCAACGGCGATTATGCTCTCGATGGCGCTCCCGCAGACCGTATGCGTCGGAAATCTTTGTCAGTGGGTTGACGGGGACCGACGGGGACCATTCAGAGCGTCGAGGTTCTGCTCAAATGGCTTTACCTCCGTCGATCCGCAGACCGTGGGACCGCTGCCCGCCGGCCCCAATTCCAATAATCTCGATTGCTTTTCCCGGGTAGGCGCGTCCAGCGCGGTCAGCGGGCTCAATTCGATCATTGCGGACGCCGCGTCGACTGAGGTTCCGAGCGGATCGGCGCCGAAGTCGCAAGCTTGACGCTGACGCCGACATCGGGCGCGGCCTGTACGCCTGTCATTGTCACGAGCATGCCCGTGATCGCGTGCAACATGGCCCCGCAATCGACCGCGACCGCGAACGTCACCATCGACTTCGCAGGTTGCGCAACCAACGCCTTCTTTAAGGGCCCGGCTACTCTGTCGGCCAACCGCGGAGCCGCTCCCGCTGGGCTGCCGATCGTTCCAGTTCGCCTGGATTTCCGATTCCAGAGTCTATCACAAAGGTCACGTGCTGCAAAGAAAAAAACTTTAGTTTACCGCGTGTTTTATTTGAATTGCAACAAAACTGCACGGCGTTGGATGCGTAACAATGAAGGTCAATTTCCGCTGAACGGGGAAGGCCAATTTCCGCTGAGCGGGAATACGGGCGCATCAAAACCGCAGTTGCATGTTTCTACGCCGTATAGTAACTTCGATAAGCACGCTACAAACCAACGAGGAGGAATCTAGAATGAGCCAACCTTTCGTAGGGCAACTGCTACTCGTACCCTACAATTTCAATCCGAGCGGCTATTTGTTTTGTCAGGGGCAAATACTCGCGATATCGCAATACGAGGCCCTGTACAACCTGATTGGCATCACCTACGGCGGCAACGGACAGCAAACTTTTCAACTGCCGGACATGCGAGGCCGGACCGGTATCGGCATGGGGATCGGCTCGACCGGCACGTCTTATATAATAGGCGGAATAGGCGGCGTCGAACAGGTGACCCTGACCACAAACCAGATGCCCTCGCATAATCACCCTTTCGCCTGCTCCATCGCGACTCAAGGAAGCGCCGTTCCCACTAATGCCGTACCGGCCGCGGGCCCGAATATCTATAATGGCGGCACGCCTTCCGTGAATTTTGCGCCGGGCACGATTACCATGACGGGCGGGAATCAGCCCCACGCCAACCTGCAGCCCTATTTGGTCCTGAACTGGTGTATTGCATGGGCGGGAATTTATCCGGTCCAGGGATAACCTGGTAATCCAGAGCTTAAGGAGAAAACTGAATGTCCACACCTTTTCTAGGAAGTATCCTGTCCGTTGCTTTTGACTTTGCGCCCAAAGGCTACGTTTCCTGCAACGGGCAACTCCTGGCGATCAACCAGAACCAGGCGCTATTTGCGGTGCTTGGAACCACGTACGGAGGAAATGGGGTTCAGAACTTTGCACTGCCCAATCTGCAAGGCCGGGCGGCACTCTCTTCCGGCCAGGGCCAGGGGCTGCAAGACTATGTTCTCGGCCAGATTGCGGGCGAAGAATCCGTCACCGTGAACACCGGTCAATTGCCGATGCATAATCACCTGTGCAAGGCGAATTCAGGGGGCGCCACCACTAAGAACCCGTCCGGGGGCGTTCTCTGCGGAATCGGAATGTACAACGCTTCGCCACCCGATTCGGCGGCCGGATTTATGGCGGCGGGGGAAATCTCCCATGCCGGCGGCAGCCAGCCTCACGAGAATCGCACGCCGTATCTCGTTATCAATTGGATCATCGCGCTTCAGGGGATTTTCCCGTCGCGCAGCTAAACCCAACGAGGAACAATAAAATGTCAAACCTTTATCTCGGACAACTTCTGCTGGTGCCTTACAACTTTGCCCCACAAGGCTGGATATTCGCGAACGGCCAAATCCTTCCGATCAGCCAAAACACTGCGCTATTCGCGCTGATTGGCACATTCTACGGCGGCGATGGCAAATCCACTTTTGCGCTGCCCGATCTGCGTGGACGTATACCTATCGGCTCGGGCCAAGGCGCTGGCCTTCAAAACTATGCGCTCGGCGAGCCGGGTGGCACCGAGACGGTTACTCTGCTGACTGGCGCGATGCCGATGCACAATCACAACCTGACGGCGTTCGCGGCCGGCAACAATGTCGGATCTCCTGTCGGGCATGTGTTCTCCCACATCGGTATCAGCGATGGCGGAGACGCTTACGGCATTTCTACCGCGACGCTCAACGACACTCTCACGTCGACGATCGTTTGGCCCATAGGTAACAACCTGCCCCACGACAACATGATGCCTTATCTGACGCTAAACTGGGTTATTGCCAGGCAAGGTGTTTTCCCCACCCGCAGTTAATAAAGCCGCAACAATACCGGGCGGGTTTCGGCCCGCCCTTGGCAAGCATCCTGTTTGTAAGGTTCTAATGACGAGGCACTCTTGCCACTGAACGTAACCCTTAAACCCGCCGTCTTCGAAACGGACGAGACGTTCCTGCATAACCTGTTCCGCAACGCCCACCCGGAATTCCAGCAGATGCCCCTGCCGCAGGCGGAAATCGATTCCATCGTTTCGATGCAGTTTCATCTGCAACAACAGGGCTACGATTCCCAGTTTCCCCAATCGCGGCACGATCTCATCCTGCTGGACGAAGAGCCCGTGGGCCGTATATGGGTGAACCGCGCCGAGGAAGATATGACGGTGGTCGATATCGCGGTATTGGCGCAGCACCGCAATCGGGGCATCGGCGCGACGCTTTACTCGCGCGTCATGGAAGAGGCGCGCGAAGCCCGGCTTCCGGTGCGCTGTAGCGTGGAGCGGTTTAATGCCGGATCGTTCCGCTTTCACGACCGGCTAGGCTTTCGCGTCTACGAGGAGACCGAGACCATGCAATTCATGGAGTGGGTGCCTCCCGGAGCCGAGGAGTTTGCCATGCTGCGGCCCGGTTTCTACGCCTTCGCACGCTTCCGTGAAGAAGCCGTCGAAGACCCGCTCCTGCTCGCTCAACTTCGAGAGACAACCGATCTTGCTTCGCTAACGTCTCTCGCGATGCGGCTGGGACGCGAACGCGGTTTCGAATTCGACAAGCGCGACATCCGGCGCGCCCAAAGCGAATCCTACAAACGCTGGTTTGAGAGGTGGGTGGACGCGTGAATTTTACAGGCTGGGTTCCAACCCGCGTGTATTGGAATCGGCGGGAACCAATGGTCGATTGGATGTATCTGGGTGAGGAGCGCCTGCGCGATCCCTTTTTCGACGACGGTGTCCAGCGAAAGCTCGAGTCGCCCTTCCATTGTATTTTCCGCCGGCAGACTCCCATGGACACCCTCCGCGAATGGCATGAAGCCAGTCCGGGACTGACTCCCGCGGGCTTCATTTTTCACATGTCGCGATGTGGTTCTACTTTGGCCTGCGCGGCGTTAAGCGCCTTGGACGGTCACCTGACTCTATCGGAGCCCTGGCCGCTGGGCGTCGTCCTGCGCGCACATTTACGTCTCGATGGCATCACCGAACAGATGCGGATCGATTGGCTGCGCTGGATCGTCAGCGCACTGGGCCAGCGTGGAAATGATGGCAATCGGCTGTTTATCAAGTTCGATTCCTGGGGCATTGCCGAGCTGCCGATTATCCAACGGGTCTTCCCGGACACCCCGTGGATCTTTCTCTATCGCGAGCCGCTCGAAGTATTGGTTTCGCAATCGATACAACCTGCTACGTGGGCGACGCCAGGCGCCCTACATCCCGCCGTCGTAAATATTCCGCAAGAGGAAATGCTGCGGATGGATCAGGAAGAATATTGCGCGAGAGCCTTGGGAAGGGTTTGTGAATTCGCCCTCTTTCATTCCACTCGCAGTGGCAGCGGAATGCTGGTGAATTACGCGGAGATGCCCGATGCGATGTGGTCGAGGATCGCGCGGCATTTCGGATTGCCGTTGGGCGGCGGCGATATTGAGCGGATGCAACAAGCGGCAAAATTCAACGCCAAGCGTCCCCGATTGAGATTCGAAAACGATTCAGCCGATAAACGCGGCGGCGCTTCGGACCGGCAGCGCGAATTGGCGGCGCGCTGGATCGAGCCCATGTATCGGCGTCTGGAAGCGGCGCGCGAGCGTCAGGCGCTGGCTGACGACGCCGCTTCACCCACCAGGTTCTTCAACCAAGCGGTGTAGATTCCGGTAAGTATCGTTTGGAATTCGTCGAGTTTCGCGTAAGTGAAAACCCGGCCGCCCTGCCACTCCGCTAATTCCTTGCGGAACGCCAGAATCTCGGGGTCTGTTTCATGCGGCGCGTCTTTCAATAAGACAACGATCTCCCGCATGAGACGGCCACTGTCGCCGCGGCATTCCTCAGCCGTGTGAAACGCCTTCTTGAAGAGGTTCCTGGGACCCCAGTCGTCCTGGAACACCTGAATGTAGTAGGTACATTGGCGGATGTTTTCGGTGACGGCGGCGCGATAACCGACAATATGCTCGTTATCGCGCAAGCCGACTGGAACGAGCAGAATCTTGTACGGCATCCCGTCTTTCTCTAGAACGGGCGATAGAACGTTATGAGCGGCCAGCCGCTCATCTTCCAGATCGCCGGGCGTCGAGATAAAAACGCGGTACATATCGAATCCATGAGGCATAGCGGCAGCTTCAGCTTACCAAAACGCCTCGAATCAGACGAGCCCGAAA
Organism: Bryobacteraceae bacterium; assembly: GCA_049514735.1. GTDB lineage: Bacteria > Acidobacteriota > Terriglobia > Bryobacterales > Bryobacteraceae > JAICMB01. Next base: position 1,506 of record JBEKUT010000183.1, on the reverse strand, counting down.
ATCCGGCCGAGCAGAAATAGAATCAGCACCAGCGCGACCACGCCGCCGGCCGAGAAGACGATAATCCAGGTCTGGCTCAGCTTTGACGGCGGCGTGGTCAAGACGGCGCTTTGCTGCGTAAATTGCCCGCTCCCAATTGTGGGTGGTTGCGCTGCGCCTTGGATCTGCTCGATTTGCTGGCGCACGATCGCGAAGGTCTGAGGCCGCTCGGCAGGATTCTTGGCGGTGCAGCGGGCGATCAGATCGAGCACCGGCTTCGGAGCTCCTTTCGCCCGCGCCGGCTCGAGATTGAGCGGCTGATGCAGGATCTGATCGAAAATTTTTTCCACCGAGTCCGCTTGGATCGGCTTCTCGCCTGAAATCAGCTCGACCAACATGACGCCGAACGCATACACGTCTACGAGGTTTGTCGGAGGCTTGCCCATCACCTGTTCGGGCGCCATGTAGAACGGCGTCCCCAAAGTGAAACCCGCGCGCGTCAACTCCACGCCCTCTCGCTTGGCGATGCCGAAATCCATCAGCTTGACCTTGCCGCGAACGTCGATGTGGATATTCTCCGGCTTGATATCGCGATGGATGATTTTGCGCGAGTGAATGTATTCCAACGCGCGCGCAATCTGGAGCGCGCACGAAAGCTTGTAATCGATGTCGCCCGTGCGGCCGCCTTTCATGGCGTCGCGCAAGCTCTCGCCGCGCAGGAACTCCATCACCATGAACGGACGGCCGCCCTCTTCGCCGAAATCGTAAACGGCGATGATGTTGTCCTGGCTGATATTGCTCGCGGTGCGCGCCTCTTCGAGGAAACGCTCGCGCAATTCGCGATTGCCATTGCCGTGTTCCGTCAGGATCTTCAAGGCGACGGTGCGGCCCAAAACGGTATCCTGCGCACGATAGACGTGCGCCATTCCGCCGCCCAGGTATTCGACAAGCTCGTATTTCCCGATTCGCGCGGGCAGAGGAATCGGCGAGGTTAGCGGCAAGGCGGCCTCATGGTTTTAGCTATTATCTCGCAGGGTTCGAAACGCATCGCACTTGCTTCCAGATGTTGGTATTGAAGACTGCCGGAGCTTGGATCTCATACACCAGAGGCTGGTCCTTCCCATCGGTAATTGGCCGTGTTCCAACGTGCGGCTTGAAGAGGAACTTGGCGGCCGAGCCGTTTGGAATGGAGCTGTCCGCGTCTCTAAAAAAGTGGAAGGGCGCCCAAAGACCGTCCGTGGGGGCGCCAGACTGGTCGCCTCTTCCGGCAACTTTAATGACGAGGCCGAATTTCGTGGAAGCGCCGGACCAGGTGAGATTGCCTTGCTGATCGGATTTGAGGGTTGTGCTGGCGCCGTCCGCCGTGAAGATGTAGGCGTCCATCTGACCCGAAACGGAGTGCGGACGGACGGTGTACTTGAGTATAGGATCCGTTCCCGCATCGCCGTAGAGCGCTTTCGAAAACTGTACTGCCTGGCTCATGAACGACACGAAGGCCGGCGTCAAGGCCGGCGTTCCGGTAGCGGC
>JBEKUT010000182.1:0-13062 GCA_049514735.1 Bryobacteraceae bacterium | reverse complement strand
CGCTGAAGATTAATAAGTTCCGTTTCAAGAAAGTTTGAGGCGGTGAGCCATTTGCTCTATTCGGCACCGGGCTTACTGCGGCGGGGTTCGCGTGAGTTAGCGAGTGATGGCAGTTCGGTTGCACGCGGGCACTGGCGTTCTCCCATTCCTTGGTTCGCTCACTTCCGAGTACAGCTTGACTTTGCCCGCCTTTTCGAGGTTAGATCGGGTAATTCGATAGTCGGACTAGGAAGGTCACTCTTGAGAAATACAGTACTCATAGTACTTTGCTGCTGCTCAGCATTGCTGAATACCGTTTCGAGTGCACAGACAGGGTCGCACGGAATTCGGGACGTGTCATCTTTGGGATATAAGGGCGGGGTTTCCACCGCCCCGTACTCACGGCCGGCAAAGAGCGTCTTGTCGGGTCAGGTGCAGTTGGCCATTAAGCTATCCGATCCGCCGCTGGTGGTTGCCGTAGGCGCGAACGCCAAGCAAAACGGAATCGCGATGACGGCGGCGCAGCAAAACGCTTATCTCGCGCAGTTGAAGCAGAAGCAGGACGTGGCGATGTCTCAGATCGCTGCGCTTGGCGGCGTTGAGCTCGGGCGAGTGAGCAAGGGCCACAACGCGATTGTGATTTCGATCGACGCGAAGCAGCTTCCGGCGCTGCACAATATCGCCGGCGTTGTAGCAGTGCGGCCGGTGGCCGATTATGCGACCAGTTCAGTGAACGTTAATGGGCAGCCGGATTTGCCCACCACGCTCGCGTACATTGGGGGCACCGCGGTCCAAAACAGCGGCTTCACGGGCCAGGGCGTACGCATTGCGATGTTGGATACCGGCATCGATTATACGCATTACAACCTGGGCGGTTCCGGCAATCCAGCCGATTATCTCGCGGCGACGGCGGTTGCGGCGGGCGTTCCGCCGGCCAATCTTTTCCCGACTACCAAGGTCGTTGGCGGGTACGATTTCACGGGTGATGTGTGGCCCAACGGACCGCTGGCGCCGGATCCCAATCCCATCGACTTGAACGGACATGGCACGCTCACTTCGGATACCGCGGGTGGTCACAGCCTCGACGGATTGCACTCCGGCACGGCGCCAGGCTCGCAGCTGTATGCGGTGAAGGTGTGCAGTTCGGTATCCAGCGCCTGTAGCGGCGTGGCGATTCTCGAGGGCATAGATTTCGCTCTCGATCCCGACAACACGGGGACGGTGAATAATCCCGTGGATATCATCAGCATGTCAATCGGCGGCCCCTTCGGGCAGCGGGAAGACGACGACAGCGAGGCGATTACCGACGTGGTCAATTTCGGCCTGGTGGCGGTTATCGCGGCGGGGAACTCGGGCGACATTCCTTACATTATGGGCGGTCCGGGTGCGACTCCGGAGGCGATCGCAGTGGGCGCTACAAACAGCGTGGTCGCTTTCGGAATACCGCTGGTCATCAATTCACCCGCGAGCATCGCCGGTTCTTATCCGGACACGGCGACCGTTGATTTTGCACCCATAAACAATACCGTTACCGGCAATATCGTCTATGTCGGACGAGGGTGTCCAGCCGACTCGACGGGCGCCGGCAGTCCCGCCGACCCGTATCTCGCGAACCCCTCGGGCGCGATCGCACTGATCGACCGCGGCGCGTGCAATGTCAGTTTGAAAGTGGATGCGGCCGCTAACGCCGGCGCAATCGGCGTGCTCATCGGACTGGTGGCGCCCGGCGACGCGGTTTCGTTCTCGGCCGGCGGCGGTTCGAATTTCGTTCCTACGCTGGTGATCACGCAGGCCACCAGCCTGCTGATTCAGAGCGCTTTGAGCGAGTCGGCCGTCAATGGCACGCTTAGTCCGGACAACGAGTTTCCTTTGTCCACCAATGTGGCCAGTTATTCCTCGCGCGGTCCTAATTACAGCTACAACATGCTGAAGCCGGATCTGAGCGCTCCCGGTACGATTATGGCGGCGGACGTGGGCACCGGGAACGGTGAGACGACGGAGAGCGGGACGTCTTTTGCAACGCCGCTCACTTCCGGCTCGGCCGCATTGCTGCTGTCAAAGAATCACACTCTGGGACCGGTGGATGTAAAAGCGCTGTTAATGGAGAATACCGAGATAAACGTTTTCAACAACGCCGCGACACAGCCTGGTTATCTCGGGCCTCTTAGCCGCACCGGATCGGGAGAACTGCGCGTGGATCGCACGGTGGCGTCGAGCACGTCGGTGTGGGATGCCAGCAATCCGCTGGCGGTAAGCATGTCGTTCGGAACATACCGGCTGAGCGCGAATCAGAGTTTCAAGAAGAAGCTGGTCATCCGCAATTACAGCGGCTCGAACCGAACTTATACCATCGCCAACACGTATCGCGATGCACCGAACAACACTGGCGTGACGCTGAACGTGCCGCCATCGATTTTCGTCGCGGCCAATAGCGCCGCGAGTTTCAACGTCAGCGCGGCCGTCAACGCGTCCGCCCTTCCAGCCTGGACTTTGAATGGCGGAAGCGAGGGCGGGAGCGGCGAACTCTTGAACACGGTGGAATACGCGGGTTTGCTGAACTTCACCAGCGGCACTGAAACCGTCAATTTCCCGTGGCATATTCTGCCGCACCAATCCGCCAATGTTCTGCCGGCGAGTTCGTCAATCGCGCTGGGCGGAAACGTTCAGCTACTGGGGATCACGAATGCCAACTCGCCGATAAGCGGTCCGGTAGACTCCTTTTCGCTTACCGGCACGGAGGTTCAATTTCCCGCTTCGGTGCTTCCGGCCCCCGGTTCCGATTACGCCGTGATCAATCTACAAGCTGTTGGGCTGCGTTTGGTCTGCGTCGCCAATTGCAGCACGGTGAGTCCAGCCTATGGAGTGCAATTCGCGATCAATACTTATGGCCAGCGATCGCATCCCGATGTGCCGGCCGAGTTCGATGTTTACATTGATGTGAACAACGACGGCAACGCCGATCTGGATGTCTTCAACGACGATATCGGGCTTATAACCACGGGAACTTTTAGCGGCCAGAATGGCGTGTTTATCGCGGACCTCGCCGCGGGTACGGCCAGCGGCCCCTATTTCTACACCGTCGCGGACCTGGACTCCGCGAACGCGATACTGACAGCTCCCCTGGCTGCGCTGACCTGTTCGGCGGGAAGCGTGACGGTCAGTAATCCTTTCACGTTCGACGTCCTGGCGTTCGATAACTACTACACAGGTAATTTGACAGATATTATTTCCGGAATGCAGTACGAACTCGACATGCCCCAGTTCTACACGTTCGAATCCTTCACGGTGGATCCGAACGTCTCGGGCGGTTTGCCCATTGTGCCGAACAATGCCGCCAATGTTTACTTCAGCGGACCGTACAACGGGAACTCGCCCTCGCAATCCGGTATTCTGTTTATGTACACGAACGGCAAGGCGGGACAGGAAGCCAGTCCCGTGACAGTGACGCCGTAGATCCGGTCCTGTGGGTGCGAGCTTTGGTACATTGCTTGCTCCGTAGGTAGCGCTGGTATGACTCCAAAGCAAACGCCCGTGATTCTGGCCGCGCTCGCCGCGATTTTTCCTTTTCCGATTTGGGCTGGACAAGCGTTATCGCAAAAGGATTGCAAGAGCGCCTACGCCATTCCGAGCGACGCAGAGATTGCGGACAGGATCACGGAATCGGAGTTACAGCGGCTTTCTAACTTGCGGGATTATTCGGCGATCCGCAAGTATGCGCTTCATAATTCGCACTTCTCGAACGATGCGGTGATGACGGTTCGTTTGAGCTACATCAAGGGGCAGGGCAAGACATTTGAAGTCTTGGATGTGAAGAATGCGGAAGGCATGAGCCGCAAGGTTCTGGAGAGAGTAGTTCAAGGCGAGGCGGAGAGCAGCCGGAAACAAGCGCAGGACGAGCTGGCGGTCACCAAGGCGAATTATAAATTCCACGTCACAGGCGTCGAGATTCAAGACGGCCGGCGATGCTACGTGGTGGAGTTGACGCCGCTGCACAAGAGTAGGTATCTGTTGCAGGGCAAGGCCTGGGTGGACGCGAACGAATTTGCGCTGGTGCGGGTAGAGGGGCGGCCGTCGGCAAGTCTCTCGTTCTGGGTAGGTAAACCTTACATCGTCCAAACCTTCGAGAAGGTGGGGCCGTTTTGGATGGCGTCGCACAACCGGTCCGAATCGCAGAGTTTTCTGCTAGGTTCGTCGGTGCTGACCATCGACTATTCGCAATACCAGGTGAATCCCGATACCAGCGTCGCCGCGGCCATTAGCGCAGCCAAGCGAGCTACTTTCCGATAGGCCGTATGCCACAATGGAGTCTTCTCGCCCCGCCCGCCGGAAGACGCCATGGTTCAACGTATCGATGATTTTGAGAAACCGCGGCGGTGCGGCGACCGCTCTGGTGAAGAACCTGTCGACAAGATCACGGCTGTTTCCGCTCCCTTCCGGTCACGGCTCGGTTACGGTCGGGATTCTTTGGCGCCTGTGGGTACGAAGCGAATCCCAGGATTTTAATTGGCATCGCAGATTGAAAAGCCACGCCCGGCCGACAACGTAGCCCGTTCCGCGGGCATCGTTTCCATCGCGGTTTTCCTCTCGCGAATCACGGGGCTGGTGCGCGAAAAAGTGATGGCGCACTATTTCGGCGCGGGCTTGATCTACGACGCCTTTCTGACCGGCTTCCGCATCCCGAATCTCACGCGGGATTTATTCGCGGAGGGGGCTTTATCCTCGGCGTTCGTTCCGATATTCACGCAGACATTGGCCGCGGAAGGCAGAAAGAAAGCCGCGGTGTTATCGAACCTGGTGGGGACGGCGCTGATCGTCATCGTCGGGATTGGCTGCGTACTGGGAGTGATCTTCAGCCCGGCGCTAGTGAACTTGCTGACGCCCGGTTTTCACCAAGTGCCCGGCAAATTCGAACTGGCGGTACGCATGACGCGGATCATGTTTCCGTTCCTGTTGCTGGTGGCGCTGGCCGCGCAGGCGATGGGAGTGTTGAACGCGTGCAATCGCTTTGGCGTCGCGGCGCTGTCATCGACGTTTTTCAATTTGGGGTCGGTGGCGTTCGGGGTCATTCTGGGAATATGGTTCGGTCCGCAACTGGGGATCGACCGGATCACTGGAATGGCGATCGGCGTGGTGTTGGGCGGCGCGCTGCAGCTTCTTTGGCAGCTCCCTTCGCTGCATCGCGAAGGGTTTGATTTTCACTTCGATTTCCATTGGAGCCATCCGGGATTGCAAAAGATATTCCGGTTAATGGGGCCCGCGATTCTGGGTAATGCCGCCGTGCAAATCAACGTGATGGTGAACACGAACTTCGCGTCCCGCATTCCCGGCAACGGGCCGGTGAGCTGGCTCGGATTTGCATTCCGCTTCATGCAGCTTCCGCTGGGGTTGTTCGGAGTCGCGATCGCTTCGGCCACTCTGCCATCCATATCGCGAAGCGCCGGAGCGGGGAACATGGCGGAGTTTCGCCGGACGCTTTCGAAATCGCTGGGGATGGTTTTTCTTTTGACAATTCCGTCGTCGGTGGGGCTGATTGTGCTGGGTAGATCTATCATCGGAGCGATTTATCAAGGCGGAAAATTTACTACGCACGACACGCAACAGACGGCTCTGGCGCTGTCCTGCTACGCCATCGGCCTGGCCGGCTACGCCGCGCTGAAGGTGATCAATCCCGCGTTTTATGCGTTGCACGACGCGCGCACTCCCATGATCGTGAGCCTGATTTCGATTCTGGTGAACTACGCAACCGCGGCGACAATGCTGGACGTGGTGCGCGTGGGGCACGCGGGTCTGGCGCTCTCGACATCCGCGGTAGCGATTTTTGGGTCGGTGGCTTTGTTTATTATTTTGAGAAATCGAATCGGCGGAATCCATGGGCGCGAGTTGGTGGATAGCTTGTGGAGAATCAGCGCGGCGTCGTTGGCCATGGGCGCCGTCATATGGGGGACAAGCTCGCTGGTGCAGGGCCGCCTGGGTCACTCCGCGCTGGCCCATCTGGTGAATCTGGCAGTGTCGATACCGGTGGGATTGGCGGTACTCTACGCGGCCTGCCGGCTGCTGCGCGTCCCGGAAGTGGAGCTGGCAACGCGTAGTATCTTGAACCCGCTAATGCGGCGGATTCGGCCCGCGAGGTAAGAAGGACGTTGTCAGGTGAAACGTTTCGGGCGGCACTTGCACTATTAAGCGAACCGCCGCGAAAGGATCGCTTGTCGAACTGAAGAATACTTCACTGGCAGGTCGGTCCTTTTGTGGTTCTAGGTTTGGACTTTTAGCGTTCGCTCACGGCCTTTGCGCTTTAATTGTCCCTCGTCCAAGGAGGCTGTCGTGATGAATTTTTTCAGCACTGGCAAAGGTCATGGCAACCGGCGGAGTCACGTCCCGCGAATTTCAACGGGGAAATTCCAGACGCAGGCCACGCCGGGACTTACGCTTCCCAACTATCCGTTCCAGCCCCTCCCGCCTCCCAATGGCGCGCCTCCCTACCGTTTCGATTTATCGCAGTTGCTTGCGGCCGCAGACATCGCCAGCATCGGGAAGGCCGGAGTTCTGGCTTGCCACGTAGTAGGGGATACAGGCGACTCACGAGGACAGCAGCAGGATTTTGTGGCGCAAATGATGACGCTCGACGCGCAGAATTCGGCGCCGAACAAAAAGCCGCCCTTTCTTTACCATCTTGGAGATGTAGTCTATTTTGCCGGCGACATCGATATGTACGGCAATAATTTCTACGAGACTTATAAAGACTATCCGGGCTTCATCGTTTCCATCCCCGGGAATCACGATTGCCAGCCGGACGATCCGCAGGATGGTCCGGTGGATCCGAACAAGAAACCGCTCGACGGTTGGGTTCAAAACTTCATGTCGAAAGACCCCAGCCAACCCGGTTCGTTTAAGACGGGAGCGAACCGCACGCAGATGGATCTGCCGAACGTGTACTGGACTTTCACTACGCCGTTTGCGACGTTCCTCGGTCTGTTCTCCAATGTCGGCGAGACGGAAGGGGAGATCCATCCCGGCCAAGTGGCTTGGTTCGAGGGCGAGCTGAAGGCTGCCAACCCGAGCCTGGCTCTGATCGTTACGGTGCATCACCCGCCTTTTTCGGGCGATGTGGAGCATTCCGGGAGCAGCGTAGTCTATCAGGTGCTTTTCGACGCTTTCAAAACGACAGGGCGGTATCCCAACCTGATACTTTCGGGCCATGTTCACAATTACCAGCGGTTCACTCTTAACGTGAAGCACGGGAAGAAACAGCTCGAGATTCCGACAGTGGTGGCGGGCGCCGGAGGATACACAAACCTTGGCAAGCTTCAAACGATTGACGGCGCGTTTCCGAAGGTTCCGCTGCAACTCGGCAACGGGTTGAGTCTCGAACAATACGACCAGGACAACTTTGGTTTTCTGCGTCTGGAGTTGAGCAAGGCGCAAATCCTGGGGACATATATGTCGGCGCCGTACGCGGTGGGCGCCACGCCGCGAGCGAAAGTTGTGGAGAGTTTCGCGATCGACGTAGCCGCGCACACCGTTCAGACGGTGAGCTGAATCGTACGTGTCGCCGCAAGCGTACCTGCGCACCAATATCGATGGAGCATTTAACGTCCTCGAAGCCGCGCGCGCGTGTGGCGTGGAGAAAGTGGTTCTCACTTCAACCAGCGAGATCTATGGCAGCGCGCGAGAGATCCCCATGGGTGAGTTGCATCCGGTACATTGCCAATCTCCGCATGCCGCCAGCAAGGTGGCAGCCGATCAACCGGGTCTCCGCTATCATCGCTCGTTCGGTTCAGCGACTGGGAAGAAAAACCGGTTCTCGAGTACCAGGTCAGCGCGGGAATTTACGTGATGAGTCCGCGAGTGCTCAGCCTGCTGCCGGATAACACGTTTCTGAATCTGCCGAATTATATTGTGTCGCTCAACAAATTCGGGACTCGGATTGGCAGTTACATTCACGAAGGCTATGGGCTCGACATCGGACGCCGTGAGGACTATGAACAGGCGTGCCGCGGCGCGGAATCGTTATGCCTGTGATGAACGCGACAGGGGCCGTCCTTCTTGCTGGCGGGAGCGGCTTCATCGGCCGCGCAGTGGCGCGTGTCCTGGAACGGCAGGGCGTCTGTTTCGAAACGCCCGAGCGGCATTCGGGAATCGATCTCTGCGATTGGGAAAGCGTGCAAGAGCTGGATGGGATGGAGGCCATCGTCCACGTCGCGGGCCAGGCGTCGGCGCCTCTCTCGTGGGAAGCTCCACATTCGTTCTACCGTGAGAACCCGCTCATCACCCTCAATCTTCTTGAACTAGCGCGTTTGCGAAACGCCCGGCTGATTCTGGGCAGCTCGTACGTTTACGGCGTCCCGAAATATTTGCCGGATGACGAAGCACATCCCGTGAATCCCTCGAATCCGTACATGGCTTCGACGTTCATGGCTGAGCAATTGTGCGCCGCTTATGCGCGGGACTTTGGCGTGCCCGTTATCGCGTTGCGCATCTTCAACGCATTCGGTCCGGGCCAGCGCGGGGACTTCCTCATCCCCACGGTAATTGAGGGTGTCCGGCGCGGCGCGCTACTCCTGCGCGATCCGCACCCACGCCGCGATTTCGTCCATGTCGACGACGTTGCCGAAGCGGTGGTGGCCGCTCTCCGATTGCAGGGCTCGGGTCTTACTATAGGTGGCCGGCCAGTGGATGTGAGTTACATTTCCGAACCGCGGCGCGGGGAAATCGACGACGTGGTTGCGGATGTGTCCAAAGCTGCGCGCCTGCTGGGCTGGACGCCGCGTATTACGCTCGAAGAAGGCATTCGAAAACTGCTGGCGGAGGATGCGGGTTGAAGCTGATCGCTTATGCTCATGCCGTCGACGACCCATCGTGCCGCTTCCGGATCGGCCAGTACATTCCTTATCTGGAGCAGGCCGGCTGGGAAGTATCGTTGCGCACGCGGCGTCCTCCGTATCCGTGGATTACGCCGTGGCGCAGTGCTGTCCTGCGGGCGGCGCATCGTGAGGCGGCGCTACGGCGCCGCAGGCTCAGACGGCGCTGGGACATTCGCGCGGCTGCACGTTTCGATGTTGTGTTTTTGAATCGCGATCTGCTGGAGGGCAAGTTCGAATATGAGGCCGCGCTTTTCCAGCGAAACCCGCGAGTGATCTTCGATTTTGATGACGCCATTTTTCTGGGCGACAAAGCCGCTCACATCGGACAGATCTGCGAGCGGGCGGCATGGGTGATCGCGGGGAATGAGTATCTCGCCCGCTTCGCACAGAAATTCTCGCCGCGCGTGAGCGTCATCCCGACCGTTATCGATACCGATCGTTATGTGGGCGCGCCGGATTGCGGCCGCCATCCAGTGCGCGTGGGTTGGATGGGCTCGGACCAATCCATTCGTGAGACGCTCTATCCGCACGTGCCCATGCTCGCGGAACTGCAACGCGAGCTGGGCTTCGAATTTGTCGTTGTTTCACGCCCCCGGCCCAATCTTCCCGATAGTTCGCTGCGCTGGCAATTCATCGCATGGAGTCCGCTGGTGGAAACTCAGATTGCGCGTCTCTTCGACATCGGAATCATGCCGCTCGTCGATGAACCGTTCCAGCGCGGGAAGTGTGGCTGCAAGATTCTCCAATACATGAGCGCGTCGCTTCCTGTTGTTGCATCTCCGGTCGGGATCAATGTCGAACTCCTTGGTGCGTGTCGCGGACTGCTCGCAACGGGAAAAGAAGAATGGCGCGACGCGCTGGCTACTCTGATTGCCGCACCCGAACTGCGCGGCGAGATGGGTCGGGCTGGGCGGGTTTTCGTTGAGCAGTGCTATTCGATCCGCACATGGTTCCCGCGATTGTTGTCCATTATCGAGAAGGTCGCGGCGGCTTGATTCCCACTCCGATTAGGCGCGGCGGCAGCATTACGGTGTGCAGTTCGGTGTCGATCAGGCCGTCGAGAAACACGTCGCGGACGGCTTGCGGGCTGAAGCGATAGTAGTCGGACGGATGAGCGTGAGTCCGCAGCGTGAGGGTCGAAGCGTCCATCGGATCGAGCAGGGCGCGTGAGACTCGCAGCCGTCTCAGAATGCGCGCCACACGGGATGCCTTCCTTTCGATTGGAAGCGTGACGAATCCAGGAACGCCAATCGCGATGAGGCCGCCGGGACGGATCACGCGCTTCATTTCACTGACTGACTTCCAGAAATGCTTGTCGTGCTCTAGAACGGAATTGCACAGCACGGTGTCGAACGATTCATCCGCAAAGCAGGACATCGCGTTGGCGTCGGCGCGAAGGATGTTGAAATCGGCGTAGCTGCCCGGCCCGTCGAGATTGATCCCGATCTTGCTTTTCGCGCGAGCAAGGGCAGGCAGGCACAAGAGACTATCTTCGGACGGGACGGCGCCCACTTCCAACACGTCGCCTCCCGCACCACGCGCCGCGCAGATACGCTCGAACTCCGCAAACACTCGTGTGTGCACAAGTTCAAGTCACCCTCTTCATGAACTCTCCCAATTCGCTGCCTTCGAACGCCTGCGCTACTCGGGCACGGTCCGCGGGCGGACGATTCTGGCTCAGCTTGTACTTGCCTTCGAGCTTCTTGACGCGGATCTCAAAGGCCGTCACGCCGGCGATCATTTTCTCGCGAAAGCTAACGGGCAACGCATCCCATTGTTCGCGATAGGCCGGCTCCGACGCTTCAACCAGCATCATAAGCGCGGGTTCGGCTTCGATGACGCCGGCCGTTCCGTAAGCGTGGACGGCCGTGTAGTTCCAGGTGGGAACGCTGAGTTTCGAATCGTAGAGCGATGGTGAGACGTAATCGTGCGGACCCGTGAAAATGACCAGGACTTCACAGTTTTCAAGAACTGCGCTGCAGGGATTCGCCTTCGCAAAATGGCCGATCAGGCTCAACTCAGCGGCGTTTTCTCGAACCACCAAAGGCACGTGGGTTGCCGTTATTTCACCGTCGAGCGTCATCACGATCGCGGCAAAGTTGTACCGGCGCATGAACGCGGCGATCTCGTCGCGGTCGCGAACTTCGAAGTGAGCGGGAGTGTACATCAGGCGGTCAGGTCCGGCGTCAGCATCCATTTCAAGATGCCGCGAGGCGCCACATTGAAACCCTCTACATCGATGCGAACCAGTCCGGCTTTCGCGAACTCTACTTGTAGATCGGGGCAGCCGGCCAGGTAGGCCGTGCATGCGCTGAAGAGGGGCTCGTGTCCAACGAGCAAGATACCTTCCTCGTCGCGATGGACGCGAATTTCGTCCCAGACTCCCCGAGCGCCCGCTTCAGGAGTCAGCGCATCGGTGACGACAATCTCGCCTTTGTAATCGAGGACTCCGGCCGCGATCCGTGCGGCTTCAAAAGCACGTTTATAGGGACTGGATAGAATCAGAGTCGGGCAAGTGCGAGCCAGTTTCGCGGCTGCCATTACGCGCTGAATCTCACAGCGTCCCTCGCCGGTGAGCGCCCGGTCGGAGTCGGGCGATCCAGGCCGTCCCCGCTCCGCCGATCCGTGGCGGAGAAGATAGATCTCCATTCCTGCTAGTCTACAGGTTGGTTCGAGGGAAACGTTCATGAGCTTCTCGAAGGCGGCGTTTTATCTCACTTGCGCCTCCATCATTTCCATTCTTCTTTCCATCGCGATTTCACAAATCTTATTGGCTCTGGCGGTCGCGGCGCTGCTGATTTCGGGTACCCGGATGCAGTTTCCGCCGGTCAAGCTGCCGCTCGCCATTTTTATCGGCTGGACGTTTCTCGCAGTCGCTCTTTCCACCGATCCGCGCTCCGGGACGCCGCAGATCCGGAAGATGGTCCTGTTCTTTTTCCTATTACTAGTTGCCAGCACATTTCGGAGCGTGAGCGAGATTCGCGCCGTGGTGCTGCTGTGGGGCTGCGTGGCGAGCGCGTCGGCTCTTCGCAGCTTTTACCAGTTCTGGCTCAAGTTCGAACAGGCCAGGGCGCTTCACACGAACTTCTACGATTACTATGTGTCGGCGCGCATCACCGGTTTCACCAGCCACTGGATGACATTCGGCGGTGAAGAGATGATCGTTCTGCTGATGCTGATTTCGTATCTGTTCTTTTCAAGCGACCGTAAATGGAAGCCGCTTGGGTGGGCTTGCGTAGGCATTCTCGTTATCTCACTGGTACTCAGCCTTGACCGCAGTATCTTTCTTCTAGGTCTGCCGATCGGTGTCTGTTACCTGATTTGGTTTTGGAATCGCAAGGTGTTTCTGCTGGCGCCTATCGCGATTATTGCGCTGCTCGCCGTTCCTGTTTTGCGCCAACGGATCTTGTCTACCGTCAGACCTCACGGCGACACCGATTCTAATATGCATCGCGTGATTACGCGCCGCACAGGTTGGCAGATGGTGAAGGCGCATCCGCTGTTCGGGCTGGGGCCCGAGCAGATCAAGCCGCAGTTCGATAGCTACGTCCCGGCTGACATTCCGCGGCCACTGCCGACCGGCTGGTATGGGCACTTGCACAACATTTATCTGCAGTACGCGGCTGAGCGTGGGATTCCGGCGCTGCTGGCGCTGCTGTGGCTGATCGGCAAGGCAGCCTACGATTTCTTCCTCGGGCTGCGCCGCCGCGATCTCGATTCTGAAACGCGGTTTGTGTTGCATGGGGCCATCGCTGTGTTTTTGGGCGTTCTAGCGGAGGGGTATTTCGAATACAACCTCGGTGACAGCGAAGTCCTCACAATGTTTCTCGCGGTGCTCGGATTCGGATACGTTGCGCTGCAGACCTCCGTCGCGGCCGCGGCTAAGCGTGCTCCTGTTTCGGAGGCGGTCCGATTTGCCGATTGACAGGCTGTCCATCGTACTCGTTGGCGGAGCGGGCGGACTGGGATCGGCAACTGCCGAACTGCTAGCGGCCGATGGCGCGAATGTCATCGTCAGTTCGCGCTCGCATGGCATTCAGGCCGATATCACGAAAGCCGAGGATCGCGCGCGGCTCTTGGATTCCGTGGCCAGTCTTTATGGTCTCGTCGTATTTACCGGAAATCCAGCGCGGGGGAACACGGAAGAGACAATGCGGCTGTCGCACGAGGTGAATTACCAGGGTCCGATCCTGCTGGCGCGCGAGGCCGCGGAACGTATGAA
>JBEKUT010000181.1:0-13099 GCA_049514735.1 Bryobacteraceae bacterium | reverse complement strand
GTCGGTTACGATACGGGCGAGGGTCGGTTACGGAAGGGCGAGAGTCGGTTACGAAACGGGCGAGGGTCGGTCACGGAATGGCGAGGGTCGGTTACGGAAGGGGCGAGGGTCGGTTACGGAATGGCGAGGGTCGGTTACGGGACGGGCGAGGGTCGGTCGCGGCACGGTGGAACGGGTCATGGGAACTCGCATAACGATTCGACGTAGGCGGCCGAGCCGTCGCGCAGCCACTGGTCGAGTTGGGCCGGCTCTTTCAGTTGTTGACCTCGCTCGCGGGGGACAACCACGAACGAGCAGGTCAGCTCGGGGAGGGCGGTCATGTCGCCCCATAACTTTTCGAATTGGGCGACGGGGAAAACATCCTCTTGCCCTTTGCCCCAGCGTTTCTTGACGTCCTTGAGCGTGATGTAGGTGGGCATGCGGGCGGCCACGGCGCGGACCGCTTCGGTGACTCTAGCCTGATTCGTCAGGTCGGCGCGGACGAGGCCGAAGGCGGCAAGAAGCTTGTCGATGTCGATCCAACTGGTGGCGGAATTGTAGTACGAGATTTCCGATTCGACCTCGTCGTTGGGAAACGCTAAGCCTTCGACCAGGCGTACGCGGCCGTCCACGCGCGCAAGGCCGCCGCCTCGATCTTCGATCTGACGCGCTACAACTTCAGTGGTCATAGCCGACCCTTGCGCAATGTGATAGCCGAGCAGAGCGGCGTCCGCACTCACGCCCACGGTGTCCACATTGTGCACCATGAGGTATTTCAATTGAGGGCGAGTCTCGAACAACTGCAGGAGCACGCCATTGCGAAAGAGATTGGGAATTTCGTACCAATGCCCGACCGGATGCAGGCACTGCATGGGAAGGTTGTCGATGTAATCGCTGCCCTCGCCGCTACGTTTGGCCCAGTTGATCAGCGACGCGCGTCCGCTGTCGCGAACCTTCTGGGCCTGCTCGTCGAGCAACTGCTGCGGCATTTCTTCCCACGCGAATCGCAGGTCGCGTTCCATGGGGATGAAGCGCAATCCGATGCTGCGGCCAGGCGATAAGAGCACGGGGCCGGGGTAGCCGTAGTTGCCGTTGGCTTCGAGAAACGATGCGATGGCGTCGTACGTGAGGTAGCTGGTGGTGATGACGTGCGGCAAACAGGCACCCACTTCGTGGCTTACTTTGCGGCTTTTAGCGAGGTGCAATTCGATGAAGCCGCGATGACGCCCGGCAATTTTGCAGAACGGGTTCAGAGCTTTGACGACGCCGGCTCCATGCGTCCAACGAGTGCCGATGCCGCCAGCGAAAGTGAGCACGGCAACTTCGCCGCGGGCGAGCGCGTCATGGCCAGTGCGTTCGTATTGGGCGGAACGGCCAGAGGTCGCGTCGAAGATGTCGTTGGGCGACACGTCTTCAATCGTGGTCGAGATCGGCAGACGATTCTGCGAAAGGCCGAGACGGCCGGCCCGCATATTTTGCTGGATGGCTTCATGCTCGATGGGATCGAAGCCGTGCTGCTCGAGCAGAGCGCGGAGGTTATGGCCCTGCGCTTCCCGCTCCTCCTGTTGCTCCGGGAGAAGGTGTTCGAATAATTTATCGACGATGCCGGCGAACTCGGGCATGCTGTGGCGGGCGGCGCTGAAGTGGTTGAGCTCGACGCGGCGCGCGGGAGAAAGCTGTCGAATATCGCTGCGCAGCAGGGGAGGAACGGCGAGCATGTAGTAGTCGGGCGGCATCATAGCGTCCGGGCCGGTGTGCAGAGCGGCGGTGGTGCCATGATCGTTGATCGAGAAATCGTAGACCACGGGTTCCATCGCAAACGGGACGGCGTGCTCCAATTGCCGTTTCGTTTCGTGCATGATCGACGCGATCCAGTCCTGCGCGGCGGGCTTGCGGTGAGGGTCGAAGAGGAAACCCATGCCTCCGCCAGCCATGCCGCCGAGCATCCAGAAGCCCCAGAAATCGGGGCCGAAATTCTCGCGGGCCCGGTCGATCAGTGTCTGCGTGTAGAGATTGCCGGCCCACGGGATGATGTCTTGAATGGGGCCGTCGAAATTGCGCTGCGTGCAATCGCCGACGGCTGCAATACCGCCGGCGCGCAGATGACCGAGCACCTCGTCTAATATATGGATGGCTTGCTTGCGGGCGTTCCATTCCGATTCGGAGCGGAGCAGGTAACGCTCGGTCACCATTTCGAGAATGGGGCCGACATCCTGGGCCATGCCGCCGTGGACCAGCACCAGACTGTTCTGAAGTTTCTCGCGGGCCGCGGGGCTGACTTGCCCGCTGTCGAGGATGGTGTGGCGCGGCAAGAGGCGTCCGCGGCTGATGCCGAACTCGGCGTCGTCTTCGCCGGCCAGGACACCTTGGATCAGCTTGATGCCAGGCCACACGCCTCCCGAATCCTGCCAGCCGCCGCCGGAACCTCCCAGCCATTCGCCGAGAATCGCGCGGGCGGCGACCAGACGGCGATCCTCTTCTTCGAGCGTTCCGGTGAGCGTCCGAATCTGACCAGTCGCGCGCATGCAAACGCCGATCAGGCTGGCCAGCAGAGTGGTGGAGACGGCGAGCCGCGATCCTTTCGGAATGCCGTTCACCTTGCTCACGATTTCGATGCCGTGGCCGGGTTGACCGGTGAGGCGCGCGAGAAGCGATTCGAGGGGTTCGGTGGAACCTTCGAGACCGGACGGGATGAGCCCGGAGGCGATGATGGCGGCTTTGAGGAGGCCGAGGTAATCCTGCGCGAAGTCGAAGATTTCCGCGATGGAGCGAATGTCGGCGCTGCAACGCAGATCGACGCTGGTGAGGCGCAGGACAGGTTCATCGATGACACGGAGGTAGGCTTCGACGGGCGGCCGCGGGGATGCAGCGCCGGAACCACAGACGCTGAGATCGACCGAGATATTCAGAACGCGCGCGCCTTCCGGAAAATCCATGCCGAGGAAGAAAATGTCGCTCCAGCCGCTGTGGCTGAGGTCCATGCGGACAGGGGTCGCTTCAGCCAGGATGGGAAACAGAGCGTCGGCGCTGGGGCGGTGGAAGAGTTCGGGGCGAATGCGGAGTGGGTAATCGTCGGGATGGCCGGTGCGGAACATCCATTGATTGCCGCGGACGGAACGCACGCTGCGGCGGACCTGGTCGGCGAGGGTTTGAAATCCGAGGGCGCGGTAGGCGGCGGCGAGCGCGCTTGAGATGGCTTCGTTGGGCCCGGCGGCCGATTGGGACGCGAGAAAGATGTCGATGGCTTCGTCGAAACGGCGGCGCAGGAGCGCGACGTAGCCGGGGAAGGGAATCGTGGGGCAGGCTTTCTGTGGCCGCTCTTTGGTCCTGGCTCCGAAGTGAAAACGATGCAGCGCGTAGAGGAAGAATTCGGCGCGGACGCGGCCGTAGAGATTGTCGCTGTGGCGCCGGAAAGCGTCGAGCGCTTCGCATTCGGCCAGCATTTCTTCGACGGAAAGGCTGTTAGCGATCGCGTCGAGCGGGGCGTTGCGAATGGCCGGGTCGTGGGACGCGATGACGTCGATGAGACGGCTCATCGGGGTCCTTCATTTACGGCGGCCGCCGTTTCGCGGTCGGCCAGAAGCTCGACTAAGCGGGAGAGCACGTCGTTGCGGTCGCGTCCGCTGAGGACGAGAGCGAGTTGCGCAATCAGCATTCCGTAGGGCTCGCCGATGTCATAGCGGCGATCTTCTGTCTCCCAGGCAAGATATTGGCCGCGCTGGGCGAGCTCGGCGAGGGCGGCTGAAAGCGTCATGGACGCTTGCGGAGAATCGGCGTGGGCGCGGCCAAGGATCTCCATTACCGCCGGCGTGAGCACGTGCATCCCGAAGAAACTCAAGTAATATCCGGCGCGCATGCCAGGGACGAAAAGGCGCTGTTCCGCTTCGGTAGGGGTGGGCTTTTCAATTACCGTTTCGACACGGTAGAGGCCCTTGCGGCCTGCAACGTGGCGTCCCCCAATGGCGCCGAAACGGTGCAACACATGCTCACGGGTAGGCTGGACGGCCGAAACGGGGCAGTCGGCGGTTTGGGCGATCGAGATGAGCTCTTCGGCGGTTCCCTTGGCGGAGCGGTTGACATAAAGATGATCGCCGACGAGGTGGAGGAAAGGGTCGCCCTGGACGAAATCGCGGGCGGTGTATACGGCGAAGCCATAGCCGAGCGGTTGGGGCTGCGGGATGAAGCGGACCTGCGCGCGATTTTTTCCGAGGGCTTCGGAATAGCGTTCTTCGTCGCCGGGCGAGATGACGACGGCCACGGAGTCGATGTCGGCGGTGAGGGCTTTCTCGACCAGGATGGCGAGGACGGTTTTTTCATGACCGTCGCTGTCGACGACGCGTTGCAGCGGCAACATGCGCTGTTGCGGACCGGCGGCGGTGATGACTGCTTTCTTTACTTTCACTTATTTGCCTGTAAGGGGGCATTGTAGCGAACGGCTACCGCGTACGGCGTACCGCGTACGGCGTACCGCGTACAGCGTTGTTGGTTCGCAGTTGTTGGTTAATGCGTTCTAGGTTCTACGTTTGTACGTTGGTTCTAGGTCGGAAGGTTGGCGTTCTAAGGGAGAGATGGGGATTTCACGATCCCGGTATGTGGGGCGGCGGGGCAGGGCTGGCGGGGAGGCTCGACGGGACGCTGAAACCAAAGCACTTATAGGTCCAATTTATTTGTGAACGTTTTCCAGTATCGCCGATAAGAGTACTAAGCTCCCGGGCCCCTGCAAGTTGCCCGCGAGCGGTGCAAAAAATGTTGTGAGAACATTTCCCAGTTTTTCAATGATATACAACGGTGGCTTCGCAAATGACCGGGGGGACTACCGTACTTTTGTAGCGCGGCAGTAAGAAAGGGTGAGAAATATGACTCTGACAAAAGACTACTCACCGAAAACAGCGCCTGGGGAGGCGGCTTCGATGGAATCCATTGAACGCAAGATCATGATTGTCGAAGATGAAGGACTGATCGCGGCCGATTTGCGGGGCCGCTTAGAGAAGGCGGGGTACATGGTGGCGCCGATCGCGGATTCGTCGAGCGAGGCGTTGCGGATCATCGGCGAGACCTCACCCGACCTGGTATTGATGGACATCCGTCTGCGTGGCGATGTGGACGGGATACAGACGGCGGAAAAGGTGCGGCAGGAGTTCGACGTGCCGGTAGTTTACCTCACCGCTTATGAAGATGCGGTGACGCTAGAGCGGGCCAGCCAGACCCAGGCGTTCGGCTACATCAAGAAGCCGATTGCAGCCGCGAGCCTCAAAGGTTCCATCGAAATGGCGATCGCCAAGCATCGCCAGGAGCGCTATTTGCGGGAGCAAAAGGAATGGTTTACCGCCAGCTTCGCGGCCGTGCCGCATGGGGTGATGGTCACCGACGGCGCGGGGCGCATCTGTTATCTGAATCCGACGGGGCAGGAATTAACGGGTTGGGAAATCGAGAGCGCTCTAGGGCAACCCTACGGCAAGGTGTTGCGATTCTTCCATAAGAGCAGTGGGCGAAGGGTGGAGGACTTGATCCCGGCGGCGATTCTGCAGGCGCAAGCCATGGCATTACCGCCGGACCTGATCCTGCGGGACCGCGAAGATTGCGTCTATGGGGTGGAGGGTAGCATTGCGCCGCGCTGGCGCGATGGCCGCATCGATGGCACGGTGCTGGTTTTCAAGGATGTAACCTGCCGGCGTTTTGAAGAGGAGCAGGCGAAGCAGGACGAAAAACAGAATGCGCTCGTCCGCATGGCGGAGGGCGTCACGAAGCACCTGGATCTCGAGATTGGCGCCATGGTGGATGAAAGCGCCCGCTTGCTCGACGGGCTGGCTTTCGACAATGCGCTGCGGGACAGCGCGGAGTCGCTGGAGCGGGCGGCGCTCGACGCCTTCGCGGTGACCTGCCGCTTGCAGACCTTCGCGCGGACGCCTGAGATTAAAGCGGATCTGGTGAATCTCAACGAAGTGTTGGGACGGCTGGAAGCGGCCTGGAAGCGTCTGTTGCCAACCTTTACGCTGCATATCGACCGGAACCCCGTGCCGGTGCAGGCCGACGCGTGGCAATTGACGCGGGCGCTGGTGAGCATCCTGCTGCACGCGAGCACGTCCATGCAAACCGCGACGAAAGTGAAGCTGGAGGTCTCGCAGCCGGAGATCGAGGAGATGAGCGATTGGATTCGCATCCGCGTTGCCTATTCGACCGTGTCCGAGGACGAGACGTCGCTAAGCCATGTCTTTGAGCCCTCCTGGTCCGCTGAAACCGAGGGTCTGGCCCTGGCTTACCGGCGCATCAGGGAAATGGGCGGGTTTATGAGGGCGGCGATGGACGGCGAGACGGTGCACTTTGAAATCCATCTTCAGCGGGTCCGGGCGGTAGCGGCGGCGGCCGCCATACGCGAGCAACAAAACGCGGCGATCCTTTTAATCGAGCCCAATCCGGAAGTGCGGCGCGTGCTTCACAAGCATTTCGAGCAGCACGGCTACAACCTGCTCGAAGCCGATAGCTGCGGGGAGGCGTTGCTGCTGGCGCATCTTTATGAAGGACCCGTGCCACTCGCTATCGCGCATCCCGAAATCGGGGATTGGGCGCGCTCGGAGGTTACGTCCACGCTGGCCTCCATCAAACCGGGGATTCGGGTACGCCTGCTGGCGGGCTATTGGGAAGACGCCGGATTACCGGGATCGCAGGAATTTGAAAGCACCGGGCGCTACCTGACGAAATGGGATCTGCTCGAATGGGCGAATCGGGCGATCGTGTCGGCGCGGGTGCCGGCCGCGATTGCGGGCTGAGGGGTGTAGCGGGCGGTCCGGAATGAAAAAGAGAATACGGGAGGTGTCGGTACCTAAATGACACGTATGCTGGAACGAGTTCCAAAAAAAGTACTCATTGTTGAAGACGAAGCGATCGTGGCGTACGATCTCGCGCGCAGACTGCGCAAGGCTGGATATGACGTGCCCGCGATCGTCTCTTCGGGGCAGCAGGCTCTCGAGAGCATCGAGGAGACGTCCCCGGATCTGATCCTCTTAGACATTCGTTTGCAAGGGGCCATGGACGGGATCGCGGTAGCGCATGAGGTGCGTGAGCGCTTCAAGTTACCAGTGCTCTACCTGACCGCGCACGCCGACCACGCCACGCTTGAGCGGGCGAAGGCCACCGGGCCGTTCGGTTATCTGGTGAAACCGATCGGCAATGTGAATTTGGCGAGCGCGATCGAGGTGGCGCTCTACAAGCATCGCGCGGAGCGTGAGTTGGAGGATCGTGAGGCGTGGCTGTCGACGGTGCTGCACGCGGTGGCGGACGCCATGGTGGTCACCGATGCCTGGGGGCGCATTCAATTCCTGAACCCGGCGGCGGAAGAGATGACGGAATGGCCGCGCGCGGAGGTGGTGGGCAAGGCCTTTGGCGATGTGTTTTGTCTGCTGGACGCGGCCGATCGCAGCATTACGGGCGATCTTCTGAGCGCGGCCATGCTGGAGGGCCTGGCCACCGAACTGCCTCGCGACCTGCGCCTGATTTCGCGGCAGGGCCGCACCTTGTCGATCGAAGGCGAAATCACGGTGAGCCAGGCCAAGAAGCGCACGGCGGTGGGAATGGTGATGACATTCCGCGATGTGACGGCCCGCAAATTCGAGGAGTTAGAATCCCGCAGAGAGCAGCAGATACTGGCGGCGGGAGAGTTGGCGGGCGGCATCGCGCGCGACTTCGAGGAACTCTTGGCGATCGTTCAAGAAAATACCGCGGAGCTGCTGCGCGAGACCGCTGGAGATCACGCGTCTTGGGGACGTCTGAAAACGACGGAACAGGCGGCGCGGACGGCGGCGGCCCTGACGGCGCAACTTCAGGAGTTGTATCGCAACCAGATCGTGGAAACGCAGAATCTCGACCTGAATGTGGTGATCGTCAAATTTCTCCCGGCTTTAGAGAAACTGACCGGGCCGGCGATCCAGGTGGTAACGAACTTGGACCCCGGATTGGGCCGGATTTGGGCCGATCCGCGGCAGATCGGGCTCATTCTTCTGAACTTGGTTCTGAATGCCCGGGACGGGATGCCGGCGGGAGGGCGGGTATCGATTTCGACCGAGAACGTCGATCTTCCGCGCCGCATTGAAATGGAAACCGGAACGGAGGCTTTCGTCAGGTTGGCGGTGCGGGACAACGGGCCGGGCGCCGAGAGCGAAAGCAGTGAGCGCAATTTCGATCCGTTCCTGACCGGCAGGTTCCCGCGGCGTGGCAGCGGACTGGGACTTGCGATCGTGCATGCGATTGTGAGCGCGGGCGATGGTCTGATCAACGTGGACAGCAGGCCGGGCGCGGGTTCCCTGTTTGAAATCTTCGTGCCGCGCGTGGAGGGCGGTGCGGCAGCTGAGCCATTAGAGTCGCGCGTGAACGCATTGTGGGAAGGGGAGCCAAGCGCCGGTGGCGATCCCGACGCGGTGGAAAGGATGTTCCACGAATTCGTCGAAAGGGACGGTTTTGAGGTGCTGGAACGCATGAAGGATATTTTGAGCTGAGGGGTCCGGTGCCTGGTGGAAGAATCTCCTCCCTGAAATAATCTCGGCATTCGCTACGCTCGCCGACGCACGCGGCTCAGTAACACTGTGAAAAGGTTGGACAGAGTTGCAGAGCCGCGACGGTTACGGAGCGCGAGAACGCCGGTAGAGGACCTTAATTATGACAGAAGAACCCGTCGAGATCCTGCTGGTGGAGGACAACCCGAGCGACCTGGAACTGACGCTGCACGCCCTGAAGAGACATCGGCTGGCGAATCGCATCGAGATCGTCCGGGACGGACAGGAAGCGCTCGATTTCCTCCTGGCGGAGGACCGCCGGTCGAACATTCCACCCAAAGTTATCCTGCTGGATCTGAAGCTTCCGAAGGTCGACGGCCTGGATGTTCTGCGGACAATCAAGGCCAATCCTGTCACGCGAGCTATTCCGGTTATTGTTCTGACATCCTCGCGCGAAGAGCGCGACATGGTGGAGGCATATAAGCTGGGGGTCAACAGCTATGTGGTGAAGCCGGTGGATTTCGATCAGTTCACGGAGGCGGTGCGCATCCTGGGCATGTATTGGCTGTTATTGAACGAGCGGCCGAGGGTCACCGCTGAGGCGCAATCGTTATGACGCCCTTAATTTGGCGGCGCAGGGCGGCATTGTGAACGGCACACTGGCGTGGGTGGGCGTCTTCTCTTTCTTCGGAGCGGCGGTAGCGATCCTGTTGCTGGCGCGCCAATGGCATGTTCGTTTCCAGCGGCGCGAGTCTGCGGCAGCGGCCGAAAGGGCGGGTTTGCTGGAGCGGTTGGAATTTCTGAGCCGCACTGGCCACGACGGCTTATTGTTAACGGATAGCCGCGGAGCGATCGTGGACGCCAATGAGCGGGCCGCACAGGTCTACGGATACGAATTGCAAGAGCTGCGGCGCATGAAGCTGGCGGATTTGTTTCCGGCTGGTGGCAAGGAGGAGTACGAAAAGCACTGGCGGCGGCTGCAGGAAACCGGCAGCATCGAATTCGAGACGCTGCAGCAACGCCAGGACCTGCGCGAGATCTTAACCGCGATCGGCGCACAGCGCGTGGCCCTCCAAGGCGTCCAATTTTACCAACTCATCATTCGCGACGTATCGGAAAAAAGAGCTTCGGAAGAACAGTTGAAGCTGCTCGAATCGGCGGTGTTGCAGACCAGCGACGCGGTGATGATCGTACGCATTTCGGACGGGGACTTTTTAGACCAGGAACCGATTTTTGTAAATGCAGCATTTGAGAAGATGACCGGCTACGGGTTGGAGGAATTACGCCGCATGGGACTTCGGGTCCTGCACGGAGCGCAGTCCGCAGAGGCGTTGCAGGAGCAATCGCGCCGCCTTCTGGAGGACTTGCAGCCGGCTCATCTCGAGGTCTTGACGCAGAGCAAGTCCGGGGAAATTTTCTGGACGGAGTTGACCCTCACGCCGATCGTGGAGGGCGGACGTTGTACGCACACGGTGGCGGTCCGGCGCGATATCACGGAGCGCAGGCAGGCGGAGGAGACGGCGCGGCTGTTGAGTTCCATTGTCGAATCTTGCGACGACGCCATCGTGAGCAAGAATCTGGATGGCATCGTGCTGAGTTGGAATCGTGGCGCGGAGCGGCTCTACGGTTACACGGCGGCTGAGATCATAGGAAAACCGGTGGCTGTGCTGGCGCTTCCCGAGCGCCGCGCTGAGATCCGGGAACTGCTGGATTCCGTCAGGAGCGGGCAACGCATTGAGCATTTTGAGACCGAAAGAGTGCGGAAAAACGGAC
The DNA here is from genome assembly GCA_049514735.1 of Bryobacteraceae bacterium. Taxonomy (GTDB): domain Bacteria; phylum Acidobacteriota; class Terriglobia; order Bryobacterales; family Bryobacteraceae; genus JAICMB01. The sequence goes on along the minus strand of JBEKUT010000181.1, from coordinate 2,861 downwards.
AGCGGATCTTCGTTTCCCTGACGTTCTCTCCGATCCGGGATAGCGCCAACAAAGTTGTGGGAGCGTCCGTAATTGGGCGGGATATCACGCAGCACGTGGCCGCCAAGCGGATTTTACAAGAAAGCGAGGAACGCTATCGCGCCCTCGCTTTTGTTCCGACGCAGATGCTGTGGGCCACAAATCCGCACGGCGAGGCATTGGACGGCGCTCCCCAGGTGCGGGCGTTCACCGGACTGACGGAGGATGAAATTCGAGAGCGGGGATGGACTGTGGCTCTTCATCCGGACGACAGAGAAATCACAGCGCGTCTGTGGGAAACGGCGGTTAAGACATTGGAATACTACAAGACTGAATACCGCCTGCGCCGTTATGACGGTGAGTATCGCTGGATGGAAGTACGCGGCGTTCCGGTTTTCGACAAAGGGGGGGAGGTGCGGGAGTGGGTGGGCACTTGTGAGGACATCACGGAGCGGAAGATTGCCTTGGGGGAGATTCGCCGCTTGAACGACGAACTGGAGAGGCGGGTAATAGAGCGCACCGTGGAATGGCAGGCCACGAATAAGGAACTGGAAGCGTTCGCATATTCGGTGGCGCACGATCTGCGGGCGCCGCTGCGCGCGATTGCCGGTTTTTCCAAAATTCTGACGGAGGAATATGCGCCGCAGCTGCCGGAACAGGCACAGCACTATCTCGAAGTTGTGGCGAACAACGCCACTCAGATGGGAAATCTGATCGACGGTCTGCTGGCTTTTTCGCGCCTGGAGCGGCAGACATTGCGGAAAGAACGGATCGCACCTGCCGATCTGGCCCGCGAGGCGCTGGAAGAATTCGACGAGGAACGAAAAGCCCGGGATGTTGAAATCGACATAGGGACGCTTCCATCCTGTCTGGGCGATCGTCTCTTGCTGAAGCAGGTCTTCGTCAACCTGCTCTCGAACGCCTTGAAGTTCACGCGCGGTCGGCAGGGCGCGCGAATCGAGATTGGGGCGACCACGCCGGAGCAAATGAGAGAGCCGCAAACGGGTGCGGGAAGGACCAACGGAGCGGATTGCGCCGTATATTATGTTCGCGACAACGGCGCCGGATTCGACATGCGGCACGCGGGCAAACTGTTCCGTGTTTTCCAGCGTCTGCATGGGCCCGAGGAGTTCGAGGGGACAGGAGTGGGGCTGGCTAATGTCCAGCGGATCGTGCAGCGTCACGGTGGAATCGTGTGGGCGGAAAGCGCTCCCGGTTCCGGAGCGACGTTCTACTTTACACTCGGAGAAGTTGCCGCTCCCAGGGTTGGGCGCATGGCGGACCTGGAGGTAAGAGCGCTTTGCAAGACCACGTGACCGTATCGGCGGAACGCGCGGAAGCCAGGTCCCAGGTTGTAATCCGCATCGTCATCCTGGAAGATCGTCCGGAGGATGCGGAGTTGATGGTCCACGAACTGCGCCGCGCGGGTTTCGAAGTGGAGTGGCGGCGCATGGAAACGGAGACGGAGTTCCTGACGGCTCTCGAAAGCCCCCCCGACCTGATCCTGGCCGACTATCGTATGCCGCGCATGGACGCGCCACGCGCCTTGGAGCTTTTGCGGCTGCACGCGCCCGGCATTCCTTTCATCGTCGTGTCCGGAGCCATCGGCGAGGATGCCGCGGTGGAAATGATGCGGCTGGGCGCGACCGATTACGTCCTGAAGGACCGCTTGAAGCGCCTGGGGCTGGTGGTGCGCCGCGCTCTCGACGAGAAGCGAGTGCGGGGAGAAAGCCGCATAGCCGAAGAGGCCCTGCGGGTCAGCGAACTGCGTTTCTACTCCTTCATGAACAACAACCCGGCGCTGGCGTTCATCAAGGACGAGGACGGCCGCATCGTTTACATCAACAATACCTGCGAGCGGGCCTGGAACACCACGCTGGCCACGTGCGAGGGGAAACTGGATCACGAGTTGTGGCCGGATCAGGCCGCGAAGTGGCTCCGTATGAACGATCTCGCGGTGCTCCAAAGCGGAAAGACCTCGCGCATCATTGAAGAATTGCCCTTGGGGGACGGGCTGCTGCATTATATGTTGTCCTTCCGCTTTTCTTTTCCCGACGTGACGCGGGGCACGATGCTGGGAGGTGTCTCGGTGGATGTCACGGAGCAGATGCGGACGGAGAAAGCGCTCGCGACGGCTTTAGCCGCCAAGGAAGTGCTGCTGAAAGAAGTGCATCATCGCGTCAAGAACAATCTACAGGTTATTTCGAGCCTGCTGAATATGCAAATGGAGCAGCTCGCGGATAGCGCCATGATGCCGGTGTTCCGTGAAAGCCAGCAGCGGGTGCTGGCGATGGCGATGATTCACGAGCGATTGTACGGTCAGGATCATCTGGAACAACTCGATTTCCGGGATTATGTCGAGAACCTGGCGGGCGATTTGTTCTGCGCTTTTGGGATCGAATCTTCGTCGATCGCTTTAAAGCTCGATCTGGAAGAGGTGTGGCTCGATCTGGATCAGTCCGTCCCTTGCGGGCTCATTTTGAATGAGCTTCTCACCAACGCTCTCAAGTATGCATTTCCGGGCGCCAAGCACGGAGAAGTCTGTATCGAACTCAAGCGCGGCGCCGGGCATGAAGTCACGTTGCGTGTCGCGGACACGGGCGTCGGACTGCCCGCGGGATTCGACGAATCGAAATCGGATTCGCTGGGTTTGAAAATCGTTCATATTTTGACGCATCAGTTGCGGGGGACACTGCAGCGGGGAGCGGGGCAAGGGACGGAGTTTTCTCTCGTTTTTCATCAGTAGCGCAGGCCATCGGTTTGTGTGGCCTGCCTCTTGCGCCTGTATCCTTAAATCAGTGCCCTCCGTCTGGTCCCGCATCGCCGCCGCGCTGGATCTCGGC
>JBEKUT010000180.1:0-13115 GCA_049514735.1 Bryobacteraceae bacterium | reverse complement strand
ATTATCAAACTGGTCGAAGCTGGCGCAGGCTGGAGCGAGGACGACAACGTCGCCGGGCTGCGCCTCTCTCGATGCCGTGTTTATGGCGTTCTGGAGCGTTTCAGAATGTTCGATACGTAAGGCGTTAGCGAGGTGCGCTTCGATGATGGGCGCGGCGGCTCCGATGAGCAGAGCGGCTTTAGCTTTCTCGCGTAAGGGCTGTTGCAGGACGGTGTAGTCGCTGTGCTTGTCTTTGCCGCCGAGGATAATCCAGATGCCACCGGGGAACGCGTCGATGGCTTTCAGGGTTGCATCGACATTGGTGGCTTTCGAATCGTTGTAGTAGGCGACTCCATTCAACTCGCGAACAAATTCGAGACGATGCTCGACGCCTGGAAAGCTGCGCACGGCGGCGACGATCTGCTCTAGCGTTGCGCCGGCAAGCCTGGAGGCGATCGTCGCGGCCATCACGTTTTGGACGTTGTGGCGGCCACGCAGTGGGATGTCGGAGGCGCTCAGCACGAAACGATCGTCATAGCGAACCTCGCCATTTTCGAACCACGCGCCGGAATCGACCGGTTTTTCGAGACTGAACCAGACGGGCGTGGCTTTAGTACGCGAGGCATAGGCCACGCAGACGGGATCGTCGGCGTTGAGCACGGCGAAGTCGCCGGGCTGTTGTGTTTCAAAGAGGCGGCCTTTGGCGGCGGCGTAATTTTCGAAGGTGTGATGGCGGTCGAGATGATCCGGTGTGACGTTCAGCACGACGCCAATGTGAGCGCGGAAGTCCTGTATGGTTTCGAGCTGGAAGCTCGATAATTCGAGCACGTTCCACTGGCCGGAGCGCGACGTTGAAACCATCGACGCCGGAGGGGTGCCGATGTTTCCGCCGACCTGACATGCGATGCCGGATTCTTTCAGAATGTGGCCGGTGAGCGCCGTCGTGGTCGTTTTTCCGTTCGCGCCGGTGATGCCGATGGTGTCGCCTTTGAGGAACCAGGAGGCAAGTTCGAGCTCGCCGATTACTTGGATGCCACGCGAGCGGGCATCGTTTAGAAGGTCGAGATCGGCGGGAACGCCGGGCGAGATGACGATGAGTTCGGCAGTGTCGAAAGCCGCGCCAGTCTGCGGTTCGACGATGATGTCGTGCACTGGCGGATGCGGTTTCTCATCGACGGCGCGCACCACCGCGCTATGATCGAGCAGCAGTTCGACGGCGGCGTGGCCGGACTTCTCCATGCCGACGACGGTTACTTTTTTTCCTGTAAGATCGACTGCCATTACCTGAGCTTCAAAGTTGTTAGCGCAAACAGCGCCATGATTAATCCTGCGATCCAGAATCGTACAATAATTTTCGACTCCGGCCAGCCCAGCGCTTCGAAGTGATGATGAATTGGCGCCATCTTGAAAATTCGTTTCCCGTGGCGCAGCTTAAAGCTTCCGACCTGAAGAATCACCGAAAGCGCCTCAATCACGTAGACGCCGCCAATGAATCCCAACAGGATTTCCTGCTTGATGAGCACTGCTACCACGCCCAGGCTTCCGCCGAGCGCGAGCGATCCGACGTCGCCCATGAAAATTTCGGCGGGATGGGTGTTGTACCAGAGAAAGCCTAACGACGCGCCGGTCATCGACGCACAGAATATGGTGAGCTCGGAAGCGCCAGGCAAACGGGCCAGGTCGAGATACTCGGCGAACTTCGCGTGTCCGGTGACGTAAGTCAGAATCGTCATTGCGCCGGAGGCCACAATCATAAGGCCGATCGCCAAGCCGTCCAGGCCGTCGGTGAGGTTGACGGCGTTGGATGAGCCGACAATGATAAACGCGATGAATGCGTAGAAGCCGATGAAGGCCAGCGGGTAAGTCAACGGATTGTGAATCCAATACTCGATGAGCAGGTCGGGCTTGAAAGATTTGAAGAACGGCACGTTCACGCTGGTGGAATACATCTTCTGCGCGTGCAGCGTTAGCAGAATGAAGCCCACCATCATCGCCACGATGATCTGAAGCGCCAGTTTGCGGCGCGCGGTGAGGCCGAGGTTCTGCTTGCGGCGTATTTTTGCGTAGTCGTCTACAAAACCGATGGCGCCGAATGCTACGAGTCCGAACATTGCGATCCACACATAGGGGTTGCGCAGATTCGCCCAGAGCAGCGTTGGTACGACGATCGAGATGACAATCAGAAGGCCGCCCATGGTCGGCGTGCCGGCTTTTTTCATATGCGACTTCGGACCGTCTTCGCGGATATACTGTCCAATCTGAAATGCGCGCAGCTTTGCGATCAGCCAGGGGCCGAGCACGATGCACAAGAACAGCGCCGTCAGACTCGCGAACGCGGTCCGAAACGTGGAGTATTGGAACACGCGGAACGGCGTGAACACGTGATAGAGCTTCTCGTAGAAGAGCCAGTAGAGCATGGGCTATTCGAGGAACCTCTCCAGGGCCCGCTCCACGTGCGTACCGCGTGAGCCCTTGAATAGAATCGCGTCACCGGGACGGGCCGATTCGCGGAGTTGGCCGCCGGCGGCAATGGGATCGTCGAAAAAAAACGCGGCGTTCCTATGCAGGCCCGTTTCGATGGCTGCGTCGACCATCGCGCGGGCCGCGCCGCGTATCCCAACGAGCACATTGACTCCGCTCTCCACGGCATAGCGGCCTATGTCGCGGTGCAGCGGCTCGGACCAGCGTCCAAGTTCGAGCATCTCCCCCAAGACCGCGACGCGCCGAATCGCGGGCGTGTCCTTAAGCACGTCGAGCATGGCGTGCACGGCGTCGGGATTGGAGTTGTAGCAATCGTCCAGAATAGTAATTCCGTTGTGAGTAAATCGTTCGCCGCGCATTTTGCCGGGCTTTAGATTCGCGATCACATCCACGAGTTTTGCAGGCGCAATGCCATAAATCTGCGCAACCGCGATGCCCGCAAGTATGTTCAATACGGCGTGCCTTCCTTGCAGCGACGTGTGAAACGTGGTCCCGCAGACACGGAAACGTGTTCCGTCGGAACGGAACTCGACATCGCGGGCGCGAACGTTGGCGGTTTCGGAGAAGCCGAAGCGGACTACTGGTCCATCGTGAACATCGCCGAAGGTTCGGACGCGTGGATCGTCTTCGTTGAGCACGGCGGTTCCGTCCGACGGCAGGCACTCGATCAATTCGCGTTTGGCGAGAGCGATGCCGTCGATCGAATCGAACATTTCGATGTGGGCGTAGCCGACGTTGGTGACCACGCCGATGCGGGGCTTCGCGATGGAGCAAAGGTGCCGAATCTCACCCGCGTGGTTCATGCCAATTTCGAGCACGGCCACGCGGGCTTCATCGGGGAGGCGCAAAATCGAGAGCGGAAGTCCCACCTGGTTGTTGAAATTGCCGGCGGTCTTTCCGACGGACAACTCGGACGCAAGCAGTTCGGCCACGACGTCTTTCGTGGAAGTTTTGCCGGCGCTGCCAGTGATGGCGACCACGTCGCCGCCCCATTCGATGCGGGCCCAAGTGGCGAGTTTCTCCAATGCGCCGGGATCGCTAGTGACGCCCACGGCGCCCTTTGTTAAAGCCGCGTCGATGTAGGCTGTGCCGTCGTGATTCGGGCCGCGCAGCGCGAAGAAGAAGTCGCCGGGTTCGATGCTGCGAGAGTCGACACTCCACCCTGTGACGATCGCGCCGGAATCCAATGGCGCGCCCAGGACGCGTCCGACTTCACGCAGAGCCAACTTCATTAATCCTTGTTGCCGCCTTTGTACCCCAATGAACGTAGAATGTCGCGAGCAACGGCGCGGTCGTCGAATGCTATCGTGCGATCCTTCAAAACTTGATACGGCTCGTGGCCTTTGCCCGCCAGAATTACGATGTCGCCAGGGTGAGCTTCGCGGAGCGCCGCGTTGATTGCCTTTTCGCGATCGGGCTCGACCACGTGAGGCGTGTCGTAGCGGCGCAGGCCGACCAGCGCATCGTTGATGATGTCCAGCGGATCTTCCGAGCGGGGATTGTCCGATGTCAGCACGACGTAATCGCTGGCCTCGCCGGCCGCCATGCCCATCAAGGGGCGCTTCGAGCGATCGCGATCGCCGCCGCATCCGAAGAGGGTGATGACGCGATTCGGCTTCAAACCGCGAGCCACTTGAATCACGTTCTTCAACGCGTCGTCGGTATGCGCGTAATCCACAACCACCATAAACGGCTGCCCCGCATCGACGCGTTCGAAGCGTCCCGGTACGGCGCGGCAATCCGCAATTCCTTGTGCAATCAAATTCCACTCCAATCCATAGCTGAGTGCGGCCCCGCTGGCCGCCATGATGTTATATGCGTTGATGCGTCCGACTAACGGCGATGAAATCGGAATGCGTTGGCCGTCGTAATCGATACTGAAGCGCAGCCCGTTGAAATCCATTTCCATGCCGGATGCGCGGAGGGTCGCACCTTCGTCGAACCCATAGCGGATTAGGCGCGTCTCAGGCAAGGTGCGAATCCCGCGGCCGTAAGAATCGTCCTGATTAATAATCGCCCAGCACGGAGGGGAACCGACTGGCGGCCGGAACAGCAAAGTCTTGGCCGCAAAATATTCTTCCATGGTGTGGTGAAAATCCAGGTGATCCCTCGTGAGGTTCGTAAAAACAGCGGTGTGGAATCGAATGCCGTAGACTCGTCCCAGCGCGAGGGCGTGGGAAGAAACTTCCATTGTGGCATGCGATCCGCCGGCCTGTTCCAATTTTTCAAAGAGGCGATAGAGGTCGAGCGATTCGGGCGTTGTGTTGACGGCGGGGAGCACCTGACCCGCCAGCCGATACTCGACGGTGCCGACCAGAGCGGTCGTTTTTCCGCTGCCGCGGAGGATGGCGTCAGTCAGGAATCCGGTTGTCGTTTTGCCGTTGGTGCCCGTGATTCCGGTGATGCCAAGGCGCTCATCGGGAGCTCCGGTGAAATGTTTCGCAGCGAGGGCCAGGGCTTGACGTCCATGCTCAACTTCGATCCACGGAATATCGAGATCGGCAGGCGCGGGCAGTTCGCTCACCACGGCGATCGCTCCACGCTCCGCTGCCGAAACGGCGAATTGACGGCCGTCAGCGCGCGCTCCAGGAAACGCGAAGAAGAGGAACCCGGGTTCGATGCGGCGTGAATCGTAATCAAGCCCCCGCACCTGTAAGCTCAACGCGGCGTCGGGCACACCGGTCCTGAACCGGACGCCTGTGAGCAGTTGTTTGAGGGTCATCAATTTTCATTTAGTAGTGACTAAACTGCACTCGCACGCGTTCGCCCGAAGGCAGGACATTTCCAGGAGCCGGATACTGCGTGCGCACCAGTCCGGACCCTACAAACTCTACGGGGATGCCCTTTGCCGAGGATTGCTGGAGCACGTCCCGCATCGTCATACCAGAGAAATTGGGAACCTTCGGCCCGATTTGCATCGCCATAGCGTCGTCGGGCTGTGCCTTGGACGCTGCGGGCGCGTCATCGGGTTCCAGATTCGGAACGGACCCGAGATCGGCAATGGCCAGATCGTTGGTGTCGACGGGTTGGCCCTTCCGCTTCGGCCGATCGTCTTCGGGGATATCGGGAGGCACATCGCCGAGGCGCAGCGCGGTGGATACGATTTCTTTGAAGACCGGCGCCGATGCCTGGCCGCCGTATCCAGCTTCGCCCGATGCTCCGTTCACCGTCACCACCGCGACCACGCGTGGATTGTTCACCGGCGAGAAGCCCATGAAGCTGGCGTTGTAGAGGTGCGTGTAGGTGTGGGTTTTCAGGTCGACGATCTGCGCGGTGCCGGTCTTTCCGCCAGCCGTATATTCGTCGAGGCGAGCCTTCGTTCCGGTACCTCGGAGCACGACACTCTCCATGAGGTGACGCATCGTGATGGCGGTCTCGGGCTTGAGCACCGCGATGGGCACGGCCACTGGCGTGTCGAAGGTGATCCTGGGCCGCACATAGAATCCGTTGTTCGCGACGATGGCGCAGGCCTGCGCGAGTTGCAGCGTGGTGACCATAATTTCATGGCCCATGGGGACGGAGCCGATGGAGGTCGGCTGCCACGCTTTCAACTTATGGACCAGGCCGGGCGATTCGCCGGGTAGCAGAATGCCGGTACGCTGTCCGAAGCGGAAGCGGCGGATGTAATCGTACAGCGCCGGCGCGCCAATCGTCATGCCGATACGAATCGCTCCGATGTTGCTCGAATGCACCAGCACATCTTCCATGGAGAGCGCCGGGTACGATTTGTGATCGTGAATGGTGCGGCCAAAGATGGTGATGGAACCGTTGCCGCAGTTGATGATGCTCTCGGGACGCAAGCGCGTCGTCTCGAGCGCGGTCGACAGCGTGATGACCTTGAACACAGAGCCGGGCTCGAACGGAGTAGAGATCGCGAGGTTGGTGCGCGCGCTCAAATCCTGGCCGGGCTTAGCGCGTGTATTCGGATCGAAAGTCGGATAGCTCGCCATTGCGAGAATGTCGCCAGTCTTCGGATCGATGACGACGATGCTGCCGGTTTTGCAATGATGAAACAGAATCGTTTTCATCAACTGCTCTTCGGCAACGCGCTGGATGCGGGTGTCGATGGTCAGGCGAATGTCGCGGCCGGGCTCCGATTTGTTTGCCACCTGCTCCCCGAAGCCGGCCTGGCGAACATCGGTCATGACGCGCGTCTTGCCGTCCTGTCCTTCGAGTTCCTCGTTGAGCGTCTGCTCGATGCCGGCGTTGCCGTTCTGATCGAAATCGACGCTGCCGATCACATGGGCGGCGAGGGGTCCATTGGGGTAGACGCGCTGGTATTCGCCGCGAAACTCGATCCATTCGAGCTGCTGCTGGAGGCTGTGCAGAGTTTTCGATTCGTCTTCCGAGATCCTGCGCTTCACCCACAGGAAGCCGTTGCCCTGGGCGGCCGCATCCTGCATCTTTTCGAGCAATTCGGACGCGTCGATATTCAGCGTTTTGGCGAGAATGTCGGCGGCGAGGGGCAGGTCGGGCACGCGCTGCGGATTGATGCACACCGAATCCGCGAGCATGCTCATGGCGAGAGGCTGATTTTCACGGTCCAGAATTTTGCCGCGGACGGCCTGTACGTCGACCATCCTTTCCTGCTGGTTCAGTGCCTGGCGCTGATAATCGCCGTGCTGCAAGACTTGGAGTTGGATGAGACGGGCCACGATCAGGACGGCCCAGAAGAAGAGAAATCTGGCGAGATAAACGACGCGTTTGATGGCCTGATCGTTCATGAGACACTTTTCCCTTTATTAGCCGAAGCGGCAGGCGACGAAAACCGATCGCCTGCCCTACCGCTTGATGTCGGCGTCGCGCGTTTCGTTTACTCTGGCCATCGCGCCATCCGGTTTGGCGTCGAGATAGATGAACTTTTGGGGCGTGGACGCGTTGACGAACTTCTGTTTGTCAGCGAGCGCGCTCAGACGCTCGGCCGTGACGAGTTTGCTTTCCTGATATTCGAGCGTGGCGCGTTCCAGTTCCAGTTGGTGCTTCTGCTGGCGCAAAGTTTCGATCTGGTAACCGGCGAGGCGGCCCTGTACGGAGGGCAGAAGAAGGCCAGAGAGGAAGACGGCGATGGCGCAGGAGCCGGCGATGAGACTCCAGGCAGTGCGGCGCGCCTTGGGGTCGGCCTCGCGCGCAATGCGCGAATTGTCGATGCGTTTCACGAAGAAGTACACGTCTTCGTTGGGAAACATTCGCAGCCGAAATGCTTCGCTGTGGTCGGCTTCCGCGGCTTGCGGAGCATCTTCCAGCGGTTTGGTATTCAAGCGATCGAAAATCTGTGCCAGCGTAGCCATTCGTCACATCTCTCTTGACATTTCAACCGCCCGCAGCTTGGCGCTTCGCGAGGGCGGGTTTCTCATTACTTCGTCGTCACTGGGTCTGACCACGTGCCTGGTCAGCATAGAGGCGCGTCCGCTCCGGACGAGCGCCTGAAAACTCTGTTTGACTTTCCGATCCTCGAGCGACATGAACGTAATCACGACGATGCGCCCGCCGCTCTTGACGATGTCCGGCGCGATCGCCAGCAGACTGTCCAATTCTTCCGGTTCTTCGTTGACGGCCATCCGCAGCGCCATGAACGTCTGCGTGGCCGGATGTAAACGGCCCGTGCGGGGCACGGCCTCTTCGATCACGCGAGCTAAGCGCTCCGTGGTGTGGATTGGCCGCGCCCGTACGATTGCTCGGCTGATTCTCCGCGACCTCCTTTCTTCTCCGAACTGATAGATCAGATCGGCGAGGGCTTTTTCCGCCCACGTGTTTACGATCTCGCTGGCCGGCGCGTCCTGGCTGCGATCCATGCGCATGTCCAAGGGGCCCGACGCCATCAATGAAAAACCGCGTTCCGGTTCCGTTAACTGGAACCGGCTTACTCCTAAATCCGCAAGGAGTCCGTCGACCTGCTCCACACCCGCGTCCGCCAAGGTGGCGCGCAGTTCCGAAAACCGTCCGTGTTGAAAACGGATACGGTGTATCAGTTCCGCGCTGTTTTCCCTGGCAGTTGACAAAGACTCGGCGTCCCTGTCGTTGGCGATCACAACGCCTGTTGTCAGGCGTGCGGCGATCGCCCGCGTGTGCCCTCCGAGCCCAGCAGTCGCATCGAGATATGTGCCGTCCGGCCTGATCGCCAGGTAATCCAGCGATTCCTCCAGCATGACCGGTACGTGCATACATATCCGCTAGCGCAAACCTTTCTTTTTGAATGCCGCGAGCTTTGCTGCCAGATTTTCCCGCGACCGCCGTTGGCGCTCCTCGTACACTTCCTTGTTATAAATATTGATTCCGCCCTGGTAACACTCCAGCCAGACGGGCTGGGATTCCAGGCTCAGTAAGCGCCGCAATTTGGTGTTGATCAGGACACGTCCCTGCGCGTCCAATTCCGAGTCGTCGCCTAGCTCGTTCGCCATGAAAGCGATGTCTTCGGCGCTTTCGGGATCGTCAATGGACTCGGCCAACAACTTTTCGTTTTCCTTCCAAACTGATGTAGGATAAATGCGTGCGGTACGGCTATCGAGGCTGGTGATGAACACTTTTTTCTCGCCCAACCCATTCAAGAAATCCTGGAAGTTGCCAGGCAGTTTAAGGCGGCCCTTTTCATCGACGCGAGCGTCGTGAATCCCGCGCGGGGGCTCCACTGGCGTCGTTTTGATGTCGGGTTCCACTTTCGACCACTTCTGGCCACTTCAGGCCACGAAGGAATTTTGGCACAGGACGTGAGGGAATGCAATAGTTTTGTTCTGGTGGGTTGGTTTGGGTGTTTTGGCGCGGGGTTTTGGGACCAATATCTGGCTGCGGGCCGCGCCGAAGGCAGGCTTAGAAGCTGCGCCGATGAAGATCCATGGCGGGAGAGATCGGGGGCGATGCGGTGGTGAGTGCGATTCTACCGGGAGTGCGTGAGCTCTGGAGAAAAGAAGATGAAGAACAAGGTCATTAAAGGAACGCGGCTAGTAACGGTGGCTTCGAGCCCGGTTAGTGCGTTCATCGATCGATCGTTAGAGCGTGCCCGAAAGATGGATCGCGGTGAGCGGTTTTCATCCGAGATCACTTTGACGTTTGAAGATCCTTCCGATCTTGTTAGAGTGCTGTCAGCAGAACGAGTGCGTGTGCTTCGCGCCGTTCGCGCAAAAGCGACACCGGTCTCAGAACTGGCTGTCGCGCTCAAGCGGGACCGCAAAGCGGTGAGACGGGATGTCTCCCTTCTGGAGTCATTCGGACTAGTAAGAACTCGAGAAGAGCCCAATCCCGGCCACGGCCGTAGGATAGTTGTTGAGCCACTTGCCGCGAAATATCAGCTCGTTGCGTCGATCTAACATCGGATTTCGCCTGCTGGAAAAAAAGGTCAGGTTGCGTGATTTGGGTGTGAGCGGGGCTCGGAGAACGATTCGCCAGGGTTCGCCAGGGTATACTGCGAGTGGAAGGCAACCATGGCCGCAGAGAACCTCGGCGATCTCATCAACTCACTTACGCCGGACGAACAAATCGCAGTTCAGCAGTTCGTCGAGTTTCTTAAGCGAAAGCCGACGGCTGAATCCTCGCCGTTTCTCGCGGCGGTCGACGAGTTCATCGAGTTGCATCCGGAATTGCTTCGCCGCCTGGCTCAGTGACCGCGTATCCGACTGTTGACGATGCGATAGCCACGCATGCCCGGCTCATCGCGAGGTTTGGAGGTTCGCCCGGCCTTCGTGACCGCGGCGCCCTCGAATCGGCGCTGGCAAGACCACAAAGCGGATATTACACCGATCTCATTCAAGAAGCCGCTGCACTTTGGGAGAGTGTATCCCAAAATCATCCGTTCGTCGATGGGAACAAGCGTGCCGCGGTGACTGTGACCGCAGCATTCCTGAAAGTGAACGGATACGAATTGAAGTTCGATGATACCGAAGCTTTCTCTTTCCTCATTGGCCTGTACGAAACCGGCACGCTACGGTTCAACGAACTTGAGGTCTGGTTGCGACGTCATACCACGCAGAAGCGATCTAATTAACCCGTAGCAAAAAAGGCCCGCCACGCGAGCAGGCGTAGCGGGCTAGTCCCAAGGAGAGAGACATACAAGGCAGCAGCGCCCGCCGGATGGCCCTCGGGATAGCCGTCAGGCGACGGGCCGGTTGGGGAGACGCTGAGGTCAGAAGCGTGAAACTCACCCGCTTTCACCGCTGCTTAAGAAATGATGGCGTAGCCGCAAGGGCGGGAAAATGGATCGCGTGTACTAGCCGGGTGATTACCGATAGTGGTCAGTGAGTCCGGCGATCGTGTATCTTCACGATGGTGGGCCCCAGCGATCGGAGGAATTGGTGGCGGAAAAGTCTTTTCAAATCCGCGCTTCGCCAGCATTGCTTCTTGGCCGATTTGGCCCACGTACGTCGCGGCCGCTAATTACGCAGACTTTGAACGGGTGTGTGTGGAACGGGGAAGTCTCTTTCCATTAGGGAGTCCGGCGCCGTAACGTTTTGGGAATGTATAATGCCCAGTTATGAAAGCTCTCGAAGGCAAGGTGGCCATCATTACCGGAGCGGCGCGCCTCCGCGGCATCGGCAGGGCCACGGCCGTCGCGCTTGCCGAAATGGGCGCCGACATCGTGGTGACTGGGACCGGACGCGATCCGGCGACGTTCCCCGAAGACGAGAAGTCGTCCGGTTGGCGAGGCGTCGAAAGTACAGCCGCACAGGTCCGCGATCTGGGACGCCGCTGCCTGCCGCTTACGGCCGATGCATCATCGGGTGCGGACGCCAGCAGAGTCGTGTCCGAGGCGATGGCCGAGTTCAACCGCATCGATATCGTTGTAAACAATGCTGCGCTCGCCCGCGGCGCCGATCGAGTGCCTCTGACCGAGCTCTCCGAAGACCTCTGGCGGCGCGTGCTCGACGTCAAGTTGACCGGTAGCTTTCTCATGTGCCGCGCCGTTCTGCCCATCATGATTGGGCAGGGGCACGGCGGGAGCATCGTCAATGTTTCTTCCATCGCCGGCAAACGCGGCTCCCCGAATGCGGTAGCGTATTGTGCCGCTAACGCCGGTCTCCAGGGATTCACGCAGGCGCTCGCCATGGAGGTGGCTCCGCATTCGATCCGCGTGAATGCGGTTTGCCCGGGCTTTACCGCCACTTCTCGAATGGACGGCCTCACTAAGGAGGACCGGGACGCCTTTCTGCGCCAGAACGTTCCCCTCGGCCGCGCCGCGGAAGATTTCGAACTGGGACGCTTCATGGCCTGGCTGTGCGGCCCCGATGCATCATACCTCACCGGACAGTCGCTTAACTTCGACGGAGGCGCAGTGACGTGGTAACGGGGTTTTGAATCACGGTGAAAAGCCGGCTTCCTCGCGGCGTCTGGGAGCAACCAGTGGCCATTAGCATTTTTGGGCAACTGTAGTTGTTTTGTTGTGTTTTCTTGAATCGTGTCATCCTGCAACCAAAGTCCTACGGCTGCAGATCCAGCCTCGGTGACGTGATAGCAGCGAAACCCGGGCACGTCTTGATAATGCCTTAGCAATCCCATGCCAACCAACTGCTCTGGGATGTCGCAGTCGTCGAGCGACGCAATGTATTGATTACGCCACGGCTCGTTCTTCTCTCCCATCAGGGCGTACCAGATGACGTGGTGCTGGTCCCAGGTTAGTGCCAGGCTACGCCGTCGGCACGATTTCATGGGAGAGATTCTATCAAACTGGCGCAGCCGTCCTGCGCTCGAAGATGTAACAAACGGAGTGACTTGCGTTACCATTAAACGACGCAAAATGCCGCCCGATGCCGAAGTGCAGCCTGTGCAGGAGTGCCAACCCTTCCTGCGGTGGGCTGGGAGTAAGCGTCGTCTACTGCCAATTCTGCAAACGTTCTGGACGAAAAAACACAAGCGGTATGTCGAGCCTTTCGCAGGCTCGGCCTGTCTGTTCTTTGCCATCAAGCCGCCGAAAGCAATCCTGGGCGATCTGAATCCGGAGTTGGTGGCCACTTATATCGAAGTGAAATACCGGATCGCCGCAGTGTTGAAGGAGCTAAAGGCGCTCCGGCCGGAGGACAAAGCCGAATACCTACGCCTGCGCGAGATCGACATTAAAACAATGACGCCAGCGGAACGCGCCGCCCGGTTCATCTATCTGAACAGGTATTGCTTCAACGGCATCTATCGAACCAACCTCGCTGGAAAGTTTAACGTGCCGTATAGCGGCGTTCGGTGTGGCGGGTTTCCGGCTGATGAGGTATTTAAGAAATGCTCGCGGCGGCTGGATAAGGCGCGATTCATGCGGGGGGATTTTGCGAAGGTGCTGGAGCAGGTCAAGAGCGGCGACCTCGTGTATATGGACCCTCCCTTTGCGGTCAGGGAGCGCCGTGTCTTTCGGCAGTATGATCCAGGCACGTTCACTTCTGAGGACATTAAGCGGTTTCGCGGTTGGATGGAGAAGCTTGACGGCAACGGGATTTCGTTTGTCGTTAGCTATGCGGAATCCGCTGAGGCTGAGATTTTGAAAAACGGCTTCAAGCACCGAATGGTCGCGGTACGTCGAAATATCGCTGGGTTCGCAGCACACCGGGCCATGAGCAACGAAATCATCATTTCAAACATTCAGTCGTGACGAGGAAATAGTCCAGTCCATCCGTTATGATCGACATGAAGGATGGGCACCGAATTGTTTGGTGCGCGATGCTGGAAGACCACTAACAATCCGCATT
>JBEKUT010000179.1:0-18745 GCA_049514735.1 Bryobacteraceae bacterium | reverse complement strand
GTCGAATTCTACTATGCGCAGCCATGCTTGCTTTCGCCACGGGGCTTGCATTAGCGCCTTTCGCCCAGGCTCATGAGTCCGCCAAATCATACGAGGGTCAAGCCTATGACAGTCACGATAATTGTTTATGGTGTAACGTCGTCAATTTCGTCATCCTGGTTGGAATTCTGGGATACATGGTCAAGAAGAACGGCGGCCCCTACTTGATGAAGCGGGGTGAAGAAATCCAACGCGGGATGACGGAGGCGGCGACTGCACAACGCGCCGCGGACGAACGCGTTGCCGGAATGGAGCGCCGGATAGCAAAGCTTGGCGACGAGATCGATCATATGCGCGCGAAGATCCGCCAGGAGATGGCGGCGGAAGGCGAGCGGATCCACATGGAAACCGAACACCACATCCGCAGAATCAATGAACAGGCGGAGCAGGAAATTCAAAGCCTAACCAAGGCAGCGCTTCGCAAGCTCCGAATTTACTCGGCCGAACTCGCGCTGAAATCGGCGGAAGAACAGTTGAAGAGCAGAGTGGACCGGAACGTGGAGAACAATCTGGTGAGTTCATTCATCGACGATCTTCGCGAGAATGGCATGCGGAGTATGAATAACTAATGATCTCCGCCGCGGCAGCCCGTTACGCCCGCGCCTTCGCCGACGTCGTTCTGTCGCAAGGACACGCTTTGCGTCCCGACGACGCCGTATCGCAACTGCGTGCGATGGAGGACGTGCTGGCGGAATCGTCCGACCTGCGGCATGTGCTCAATAGCCCCGCGGTGTTGGCTTCTCAAAAGCGCAATGTCATCGGGAAGTTCGCTCAGGAACTGAATTTTGGTTCGCTGACCCGCAATTTTCTTTTTGTGCTCATCGACCACCGGCGGATTGAAATGCTTTCGCAAATCCGCGAGGCGGTGGAAGCCGAATTCGACCAGCGGCTCGGATTCCTCCGCGCTGAAGTTTCCTCGGCTATGGAACTCGATGGCCCGCAATCGAAAGCCATCGCATCCGGGCTCCAGCGGATGACCGGCAAGCAGGTCCGCGCGCGCTTTCAAGTGGACCCGTCACTCATCGGTGGCGTTGTGGCGCGCATCGGCTCCACCGTGTACGACGGTTCTATCCGGGGCCAGCTCGAAAACATGCGGCGTAAGATCGCCCATGAAACGGCAACAGGAATTTAAACTATGGCTCAAATCAGAGCGGATGAGATCGCCCGCGTACTGCGCGGCGAAATTGAGAACTACGATAAAGCGGTAAATGTCTCCGAGACCGGTTCCGTGATTTCGGTCGGAGACGGTATCGCGCGCATTTACGGCTTGGAACGCGTCATGGCTGGCGAGCTCATCGAGTTTCCGCACGACGTGGCTGGTATCGCCATGAACCTGGACGAAGAACAGGTGGGCGCGGTGCTGCTCGGCGAATACCAGGCGATCAAAGAGGGCGACGAAGTCCGCCGCACCGGGCGCATCATGTCCGTGCCCGTCGGCGAAGGTCTGGTTGGACGAGTGGTCAATGCGCTTGGCCAACCCATCGACGGCAAGGGTCCCATTCAAAGCGATCACATGAGCCCGATCGAGGTGATCGCGCCCGGGGTCGTTGACCGGCAGCCCGTCAAGCAGCCCCTCCAGACCGGACTGAAGGCCATCGACGCGATGGTGCCCATCGGCCGCGGACAGCGCGAGCTGATCATTGGCGACCGTCAGACCGGCAAGACGGCCGTGGCGCTGGACACCATCATCAATCAGAAGAACGGCGACGTGATCTGCATCTATGTCGCAATCGGCCAGAAGCGATCCACGGTGGCGCAAGTGGTGAAGACGCTCGAAGATTACGGGGCCATGGAGTACACCATCGTGGTGGCAGCGACGGCGTCCGATCCCGCGCCCATGCAGTACATCGCGCCTTATTCGGGATGCGCCATGGGCGAGTATTTCCGCGACAAGGGCGGCCACGCGTTGTGCGTCTACGACGATCTTTCGAAACACGCCGCGGCTTATCGTGAGATCTCGCTATTGCTGCGCCGTCCGCCCGGACGCGAAGCGTATCCCGGCGACGTATTCTACTTGCACAGCCGCCTTCTGGAGCGGGCTTCAAAACTGAACGACGCCAAGGGCGGCGGTTCGTTGACGGCGCTCCCTGTGATCGAAACGCAGGCTGGCGACGTTTCGGCGTACATCCCGACCAACGTGATCTCCATCACCGACGGACAGATTTATCTGGAAGCCGATCTGTTCAACTCCGATATACGGCCCGCCATCAACGTCGGACTCTCGGTGAGCCGCGTCGGCGGCAGCGCCCAGATCCGCGCCATGCGTCAGGTTGCCGGATCGCTGCGGCTCGATCTCGCGCAATATCGGGAACTCGCGGCCTTCGCGCAGTTCGGGTCGGAGCTCGATAAATCGTCGCAGTCGCAGTTGAATCGCGGCAAACGTCTCGTGGAGATTCTGAAGCAGGGCCAATATCAGCCCTTGCCTGTAGAAAAACAGGTTCTGATTATTTATGCCGGCACGACGGGCATATTGGACGATCTGCCGGTGGAGCAATGCCGTCCTTTCGAGCAGGAACTTTATAAATTCGTGGAGAATTCCCATCCAGCTCTGCTCTCGACGATACGTGAAAAGAAAATCCTCGACGACGATTTGAAGAACGAATTGAAGAACACGATCACGGAGTTCAAGAAGAATTTCGTGGCCCAGCATTCCGAGAAAGCGGTGGTCGCCTGACCCCGCGTAAACGATGCCCAGCTTAATCGATATCCGGCGGCGAATCCGGTCGGTCAAAAACACGCAGCAAATCACCAAGGCCATGAAGATGGTCTCGGCTGCGAAGCTGCGCCGGGCGCAGGATCGTGTGATTGCCGCGCGGCCGTACGCGGAAATCATGGAGCGCATGCTCACCAATGTGGCGCAGGCGGCCTCCGAAGACCCCGACACGGCGAACAACCCGCTGCTGGCGCGCCGCGAGGAGAAACGCATTCTGTTGCTCGTGATCACGGGCGACCGGGGTTTGGCCGGCGCCTTCAATTCCAGCGTCATCAAGGTTGCGCAGAGGTTCATCGCCGATCACGGCAGTGCCGAAGTGGAGTTGGAGCTGATGGGCCGCAAGGCGCGCGACTTCTTCCGCAAACGGCACCCGCATATCGCCGGCGAATACACGACGTTGTTTCAGAAGGTAGTCCATTACGACGATGCGTTGAACATTGCGCGCAAGGCCATTGAACGCTTCAACAAAGCGGAGGTCGACTCCGTATACTCGGTCGGCAACCGCTTCAAGTCGGTAGCCGCGTCGGAGCTAAAGCTGACCCGCATTCTTCCTATCGATCCGCCGGAAAGTAAGGAGCGCATCGATTACATCTACGAACAACCTCCCATCGCGATTCTAAGCGAGCTGCTTCCGCGCTACGTAGAAATGCAGGTTTATCGCGCGATGCTGGAATCGTCCGCGGCGGAACACGCGGCTCGTATGACCGCCATGGATGCGGCCAGCTCGAACGCGGCCGACGTGATCGAGCGGCTCACGCTCAACATGAATCGCGTGCGGCAAGCATCTATTACGAGAGAGATTATTGAAATCGTGAGCGGCGCGGCCGCTCTGGAGTAAAAGAAAATGGCAATCGGCACAGCAACAGCGGCGGAAGGCCGGGTGATCAAGGTCGCCGGACCCGCGATCGATATTCAGTTTCCCGAAGACCGCATCCCGGTAATTAATACCGCCATCCGCATCACCAGCGAGGGCTTCGATGTTCCGTCGCCTGTCGACGTGATCGTCGAAGTGGCGCAGCATATCGGCGAGGGCCGCGTGCGCACCATCGCTCTTCAGCCCACTGAAGGCATGGTGCGCGGCATGAAGGCCACCGACCTCGGCGGCCCGGTGTCCGTTCCCGTCGGCAAGCAAACTTTGGGACGCGTGCTGAACGTGATCGGCGAGCCCGTGGATAACATGGGGCCGGTCCTAACCGAACAGCGTTGGCCGATTCATCGGCCCGCTCCGGACTTCGAAGAGCAGTCCACCGAAATGCAGATGCTGGAAACCGGCATCAAGGTTATCGATCTGCTGGAACCGTATCTGCGCGGCGGCAAGATCGGGCTTTTCGGAGGCGCGGGTGTCGGCAAAACCGTCATCATCATGGAGCTCATCAACAACATCGCCCTAAAACATGGCGGAGTGTCCGTGTTTGCGGGCGTGGGCGAGCGCACTCGCGAAGGCAACGATCTGTGGCTCGAGATGCAGGAATCGAAAGTTCTCGATCCGAAGGACTGGACCAAGTCGAAAGTGGCGTTAGTGTACGGTCAGATGACGGAGCCGCCCGGAGCGCGCCTGCGCGTGGGATTGAGTGGTCTGACGGTGGCCGAGTACTTCCGCGATCAGGAAGGCCAGGACGTGCTGCTCTTCATCGACAACATTTTCCGTTTCACACAGGCCGGTTCGGAAGTTTCGGCGCTGCTCGGCCGCATGCCGTCCGCCGTCGGCTACCAACCCAACCTCGCGACCGAAATGGGCGAACTGCAGGAGCGCATCACGTCGACCAAGAAGGGCTCCGTCACGTCCGTGCAGGCGATTTACGTGCCCGCCGACGATTACACCGATCCCGCCCCGGCAACCACGTTCGCTCACCTGGACGCTACCACGCAGCTGTCGCGAGCCATTTCCGAGCTGGGTATTTATCCGGCCGTCGATCCGCTGGCATCGACATCGCGCATCCTCGATCCGCGCACGCTCGGCGCGGAGCACTATGACGCGGCTCAATCCGTGAAACAGATTCTGCAGCGTTATAAAGATCTGCAGGACATCATCGCGATTCTTGGTATCGATGAGCTGTCGGACGAAGATAAACTGACCGTCTCGCGGGCGCGCAAGATTCAGCGCTTCCTGTCGCAGCCGTTCCACGTAGCCGAGCAGTTCACGGGCATCAAGGGCAAATATGTGAAGCTCGCCGATACCATTCGCAGTTTCAAAGAAGTGGTCGATGGCAAGCATGACGATATCCCGGAGCAGGCGTTTTACATGCAGGGCGATATCGACGACGTTCTGCGCCGCGCTGAAGAGCTCAAGAAGGCGGGTTAAGTTTCATGGCCGAAGATTTCGAACTGGAGATCGCGACGCCGGACCGGTTGTTGGTGCGCGATCACGCGCTTCGGGCGCAGATTCCCTGCCTTGACGGCTATATCGGCGTGCTGCCCGAACATGCGCCGCTACTGTCCGAGCTCGGCATCGGCGTGCTCACTTTCGTCACTCCGCAGGACGTACACTACAGCATGGCGATTAAGCAGGGCTTCGTAGAAGTGCTGGACAATCACGTTCGCGTGCTCGCGGATACCGCCGAGCGCGGCAACGAGATCGACACCACGCAGGCGCAGAAGGACCTGGAAAAAGCGCAGCAGGAGATGACGAATCCCGTGATCGACATGGACATCGCGGCTGCGCTGATCGCATGGAAGCACGCCCAGGCGCGGATCGACGCGGCCCGGAAACAGGCGAACAAAGAAGAGTAGGGCAGACGATCGGCTTTGCGTCGTCTGCCGCTTATTTCTGAATCGCGCCGTAACGGTGGTGAGTAGTCGGGTCTAGGGCCACCAAATGTGAGGAAGAATTTCGACCGTAACCGAGCCGTGACCGGCAGGGAGCGGAAACAGCCCGTGATTTTTTCGACGGGTTCCTCAACGGAGCAAGACTGCCGTCAGACCGAGCCAGAAGGCATGATCGCGGCGTAGGGGACCGCTTCCGATGTCACTGCCAATATTCCCAATGCCCGCCCACAATCACATACGCGCTCAGGCAAGCATTAGTAACGGCATGCGCCAGGATGCAATCGCCCAGGCTCTTCGTGCGAATCATCCACCAATTATATAGAACGCCCGCCAGCAATCCGACGTCCCAGTAGGGCCCGTGCTCCGATGCGAAAAGCACTGCGGTAATCCAGAAAGCGCCTGAGGCCCACGCGCCCAGCGGCACGGTTTCAAAACGCGGATTGATCAGCCAGCGCATCAGCCATGCCCGCCAGAAAAGCTCTTCGATAATCGGAACCAGTATAATCGCGCGAAACGAGCGCAGCACAAGAGACAGAGGGTCCCCGCGCAGGTTTGGAGCTATGGACTTCCCGAGTGTCCCCACAAAGCCGTTGTTAAACAACCAGCTTTGCCGGTAATGTGGGAACAAAGCATCCGGTGCGATCCACAGCGCGAATACCGCGATACCCAACAAAATGCTGGACGCCGGTTGCGACAGCCGAAAACTGAGGGCGCTGCGCGACGCAATCCCCAACACACCCGCGAGCACAACGGTCCGCGCGACAAGATCCACATGCCCAGGAAGCGGTGCATAGTGCTGCAGTACGAGAAATGCCGCGAATACTGCAAACGGCAAGACGTACGGCACACTGGGCCAGCGCACCGCGCGAGCAGTGGTAGTCTCGATTTCCAATAGCGGGCCTGTGGAGGCTACGAGAGTTTCTGGCGCAGCTCCTGAATGCGCAGCTTTTCTTTGTCCGTGGGACCGTTGCGGGTCGCGGCGTCGAGCTCTTTCTTCGCCGCCAACTTGTCGCCCTTTTGATACAGAGCGGTCGCGTAGTGCAGATGATACGTCGCGCTTTTCGGCGCGCGGCTCACCAGATCGCCCAGCACACGGGCGCTGTCGTCCACCAGGTTCTTGCGCAGATAAATCAACCCGATAGTGTCCGACACGTTGAGGTTGTCGGGAAGTTTTTGGCGCGCGCGCTCGGCGTACGTGAGGGCCTTATCGAGATCCACGCCTTGGTCCGCCATGGAATAAGCCAGGTTATTCAAAGCCACGGCGTTATCCGGCTGCATCTTGAGCACCTGTTCGTAATATTTCCGGGATTCCTCCGGCCGCCCCATATTGTCGTAGATAACCGCCAGTTCCAGCACCGGATAGGGCTCTGTCGGCTGCAGCTCCCGAGCCTTGTTGAAGCTCGCGATCGCCGCGTCGCTTTTCCCCCCATCGCGTTGAACATCGCCCAGACGAACATAGTTGAATGAGGACGGGTCCTTTTGGATCAGCAACTGATAGTCGGATGCGGCCGCATCGAAACGCTTCCCTCTGTACTCCGTCTCGGCGAGCAGGCGGCGATAATCGATCCGGTCCGGCGTGGTGCGAAGCTGATCCTGAATCATCTGTATGGCGGCGTCGTAATCGCCCTCTTGCACCTTGCAGCGAACCAGCCCGAAGAAACCGCGCGGGTCGTTGGCCTTACTTAACGTGTCGAAGCCGCTTTCAGCCTCTTTGTAACGTTTCTCTGTAAAATCGAGAACCGCGAGCTGATACCGGGCGTCGTTCGACTTCGGATTTGTTTGGAGAATCGCATTTAACGCCTGGCGGGAACGATCCAGCTCACCCATGTTCATCAGGCCCTGCGTTCGCACCAGCGCGGCGGGCAGGCTATTCGGCTGCTGCTTCAGGACGTCGTCGGCTTCCTGCACGGCCTTGGGACTCTCGCCGCGCGAGAGCAGTAATTCCGCGAGCGCCATTTTGGACGGGATGTGCCGGTCGTTGATCTTGATGCTCTCCTGAAGCTGCAGGCGGGCCTGCTCCAGGCTGGTGGAATCGCCCTTGGCCATGTACGCGCGGCCCAGGTTGTAATGCAGCACCTGCAGCGCGTCCTTCCGATTGCTCGGCGTACTGGCAATCAGGGGCTGCAACTCGTCGATCGCTTTCTGAATCTGCTTGGGATCGCGCGACTGGATCATTATGGAGGCGTGCATGGCCACCACTTCCGCATCCTTGGGATAGTCTTTCAACAAACGTGCGACCACTTGCGCCGCCTGGTCGAACTTCCCTGCGCGCGTTAAGGCCTCCGCCTCACGTTTGCCGTAGCCAAGCTGGTCTTTGGGATCGCTTTTCTCGCCCTGCTGGTAATACTGCACAGCGCGATCCCACGCGCCCGTTCGCATCATCATGTCGCCAGCCAAAAGAAAACCATTCGGATAGGTTTTCGGGTCGGATGTCAGCTTCGCTAGCGCGGCATTCATTTCATCGGTATGGCGCGTCAGGAAATAATGGAACGCCAGTTGGACCAGGTAGTTCGCGTTCTTCGGATTGTTTGCGGCCTTTTCTTTCAGAATTTCCTCGGCATCGGCGGAACGGTTGGAGCTGGCGTACTTCATGTACAGCATGTCGTACATGGCGCCGTAGTCTTTATGTTTCTGAATCAGATCCTTGGCCGTGCGTTCCGCCTCGTCCTCCTTTTGGCTCCTGTATAGCGCGCCGACAAGGGCGTAAATCAAATCCGGCTGGTTCGGCTTGGCCTGATCCGCGGCTTTGAATTTCTCAATGGCCTTATCAACGTGATTGTCGGCGAGTTCGACGAACCCGGTGAGGCGCAGACCATCGTATGAATTCTTATCCAGATCCAGCAGCTTCTTCGAGACATCGCGCAAGTCCGTCAGGTAACCCTTATACGTCTGCGGATCCTGCATGAAAATGTAAAGATCGATGTCGCCCAACTTGGCCAGCGCGTCCGGATTCTTCGGCGGAATGTCGACGGCCCGCTGAAAACTCCGCTGCGCCTCGCCCATCATGCCTTGCTTCAAATCCACCAATCCAAGGTGGTAGTAGGCCTGCTGGTTGCGCATGTCCTTCTGAAGCGCCCGCCGGTACATGATGGAGGCTTCTTTGAATTTGCCCTTGTCGTAATACTTGTTTCCGGTCTCGACGTATTTCTTGGCGACTTCCTTCGGATCGCGCGTACACCCCGCGAGACACACCAGCAGCGGCAACGCCAGGGCAAAGCTCAAACGTTTCATATCAAAAGAACAGCCTCTCTATCAAGACTAAAACATCGGGACACTGCTTGGGGAAAGATCGACACCTTCGGCTCGGGAGTTTAATCGACGTTTTGGCGCGTGAAGGCGTCTGACGTTTGTGTGGATTGTCAAATCGATCCTAATGATACTCCGGCCAGCTCTGAAGCCTCTGGTCCGGCCGGCCGCATGGTTAGGACTCATGTTCTCCCCCTTCGTCATTTATCTTGGCGCCTTCCTCGAACCTCCCAGGGATCGTGACCGGTTTCGATACATCATGGCCGTTGCGAGGGTGGGATCGCTCGCCGAGGCCGTCGAACATTACAAACTGGACTGTGGGACGTACCCGAGCGTCGAAGAAGGCCTTAAGGCTCTCGTCAGCGATCCGGGGGTTAACGGCTGGCACGGTCCTTACATCTCGGAGGTGACTCTCGATCCCTGGGGACTCCCGTATTTATACTTGCGCTCCGCCGATTCAAAGCCAGAGATCGTATCGTACGGCGCCGATCGGAAGCCCGGCGGCACCCTCTTTGGTGCGGATATCTCGAGTCGTAAGCCGCGGCCCCCCATCCCCAACAGCCCGCTGGAAATTGGAAGTCTACTCCCATATGCCATTTGGATTGGAGCGTGGATTTGGCTGATCGGATCGATCGTCGTGGCATGGAAAGTCTCCCGGAGTCAGCGCCGCGCGACCATGGTCGTATGAATCGGAAACAGCGGATTGACTTACGAGACTCGGACATCGATTGGATGGCCTGTGAGCTGATCGAAACAATTCCCGGCAAGGTATCGGGACCCCCATCGTGCGCGGCACACGTATTATGCCGGACGCCATTGTCGATAGCTACGACCTCGGAGAAACCATCGAGGAACTCGTCGAGGGTTTTCCAGCCCTGACCGTTTCCCAGATCAAACGCCTGATCGAGTTTGCCCATGCACAGCGGGGCATTACGCACGCGTGACCATCTTCATATGAGCCGGAAACGGCGGATCGGGAAACGCGCCCGTCACCCAACTCGCCTGCGCATCCGCCCTGCTGCGCGACGTTTCCCAAGCCTGCCAGTTCTATTATTTTCGGATCAGGAACACCGCGACTTCCGCCAGCAAGTTCGGCAGCACCTTCACTTTATGCTGGCCCTGCAAGAAAATCCCGCGCTCGATGGTCCAGTGTTCCGCCTGAACCAGGCTCTCAAAATCGTGGACGGTCAGGAAGTGAATGTTGGGCGAATCGTACCACTCGTGCGGAAACAGCTTCGTCTTAGGAGCGCGGCCGGACCATAAATGCGCCAGCCGTGCCGTCCAGTGTCCGAAATTCGGAAACGCCACGATGCCGCGGCGGCCGACGCGCAGCATCTCGCGCAAGACTTTGAGGGGCGCGCGCGTTTCCTGAAGCGTCTGGCTGAGGATGACATAATCGAAAGCCTGATCGGGGAGATCGGCGAGGGCCTCTTCGATATCGCCCTGATAAACGGAAACGCCCTTCGCGATAGCCCGCTGCACGCGCGGACCGGAAAGCTCGACGCCGCGCGCATCCACATCCTTGTTCTGCGCCAGCCACGCCAGCAGATCGCCCTCTCCGCAGCCGAGGTCGAGCACGCGCGACCCGCGAATCACGATTTCACTAATGATCGTGTAATCGCTGCGGCCGAGCAGGGTGCGGACAAACGGCTCCGTCGTTGGTTGCACGGCTGCCGCCATCAGCCTCTGATCCTCAGCGTGCTGGCGAGAAAGCCTCGCACCAGTTCGGTCTGCTCGGCGACGGTCACCAGAAAGGCGTCATGCCCGTAGTTGGACGACAACTCGCAGTAGGCGACGTCGCAGTTGCGGCCGCGTAACGCGCGGACAACATCCAGCGATTGATAGCTCGGATATAACCAGTCCGATGTGAAGCTGATCACGAGGAAACGCGACTTGACCTGGCTGAATGCCGCGGCCAAGGAGTGATGTCCTTCGCTGAGATCGAAATAATCCATAGCCTTGGTGATGTAGAGGTATGAATTGGCGTCGAAGCGATCGACGAACTGCGTGCCGCGATAGCGCAGGTAGCTCTCCACTTCGAATTGATGCTCGTCGCGGCGGCGGCGTCCGAATTTTTCGCGCATCGAATGATCGCTCATGTAGGTGATGTGTCCGACCATGCGCGCCACCGCCAGTCCGCGGGCAGGAGGGCGTTTGTCATAGTAATTGCCGTCGCGCCAATCGGGATCGGCCATAATCGATTGCCGTCCAACCTCGTTGAAGGCGATTTGCTGGGCGCTATGGCGCGAGGTTCCGGCGATCGGAATTGCGGATACAACCGTGTCGGGGTACGCAACGGCCCACTGCAGCGCCTGCATGGCGCCCATCGACCCTCCTGTGACGCTCAACAGACGCTCGATTCCGAGATGATCGATCAGCTTCTTTTGTAGCCGCACCATGTCTCCGATCGTGATGGGAGGCAGCGACATGGCGTAGGGGCAGCCGGTAGAGGGATCGATGGAACCCGGTCCGGTGGTGCCGCGGCATCCGCCCAGGACGTTCGAACAAATTACGAAGTATTTGTCCGTGTCGAAGGCTTTTCCAGGGCCGATCATGCTGTCCCACCAGCCCATTTCCCCGGTCTCTTTGGATATGCCGGCGGCGTGCGCGTCGCCCGAAAAAGCATGCAGCACCAGGACCGCGTTGCTGCGGGAGGCGTTCAATTCGCCGTAGGTCTCGTAGGCGGCGTCGACCTGGTTAATCGTATCGCCGGTCTCCAACTCCAAAGTTGGAAATTGTACAAACTGGGTTTCGGTTGTCATGGCCCCGCGGGTCCGCGGATTTGCGCT
This sequence comes from Bryobacteraceae bacterium, assembly GCA_049514735.1. GTDB lineage: Bacteria > Acidobacteriota > Terriglobia > Bryobacterales > Bryobacteraceae > JAICMB01. The sequence continues at coordinate 7,192 of JBEKUT010000179.1, read as the reverse complement.
TCTAACTTAGGTAGCACACTCCATCGCGAGGGGGACTATTTGGGCGCTTCCGAAATGCCGATCAAGAGGTCATGGGAAGCTGGCAAGGCGTACATCCGGCCATGGGCCTCGGCGAGATTCAACCGGTACATCCGGCTATTCCGGCGCCCGATGGCCTCGTTTTCGAGGAAGAGCGTGAGACGGTTGCACCCCAGCCTGGGACGGCTCTTCGCGCCGGGGGAATGCGTTTGCAATCCGCAACACCTGAGATAAGACCCGACATTCGAAAGCCCGATCTTCCGCGCGGAGGCTGCCCCGAGACGGTGCTTGGCGAACGGTCGGCCGGTCCCCCGGACGATCTCGACATGCGAACGCTAGCTTGCGGTCTGCCGCTCGGAAAGCGGCAAGAAGAGTGGAATGCGCAGCAGGCAACTCACATCCCACCCGATCCCGAGCTTCAGCGCAGCACCGAACCTCGCCGGATCTGGAATCGCGTTTACCTTGGACTGACCTTGGCAGAGCTTGGAAAGTCTGTAGCAAGAGCCACGGCGGGTATTCAGAATACCAATCTGTTACGTCCGGTGAGCTCTGGTTTGTTGCCCGACCCTGACCGGCGCCCCGTGGGTGCGCGTCCCGTGCAGCGTGAAGCGATGGGTTTCCCGATACCACACGAAATGACGCTGGAGCTGGCGCGGTATATTCCCCCGCCGGCGATTCACGCCCCGCTTCAGATTGGTCCGAGAGCGAAAGTGTCAATGCCTTCACTGCCAACAATGTCAATTGTTTCACAGTGAGTTCTAAATGCGCCGATGGTCGGGGCCTATACGCTTGGGTGGTACTAAGGTCCGTAGACGGAACTGCCGATAGACAGGATAGAAACGCCATAGCAAGGCGCTTTGTAATGGAGACGAAATGGGTCAAGCCACGATAATCGCACCCGACGTTCCGCCCCCTTCGGGCCGGGTTCAACTGGCGGCGTCGCAAGCGGAAGCAACGGAAAAGCAAACGGCGGCGCAAACTTCCCGCCCGGATACTGCCGCTATTGCCAAGGCGGTAATCCGTCACCTGAATGGCGATCCCAAAGGCGCTCTTCAGATCCTCCAGTCGGTGGACCGCGAGTTCGAAACGCCCGATCTGTTGGCGGCCTTGGGATACATCCAGAGCGAGTTGAGCAATTATGAGGAGGCTGCGGTTTGCTACGGCAAGCTGGTCCTCAGGGAACCCGAAGCAACGGAAGGATGGTTCCAATGGGGTTACTGCTTGTACAAGCTGGGGCGCACGACGGATGCGTTGGAACGCTTCCAGAAAGCGTCCACGTTGCGGTCGGATTGGATTGAAATCCCGCTCGCGGAATCGATCTGTCACCTGAGTCTTAAGCAATATCCGGCGGCGTTTCAGCGCGCCGACGACTGTCTTCGAATTAATCCCGCGCATGTTCCGGCGCTGTTCACGAAAGCGGTGGCGCTGCATGTCACCTGGGAGCTGGATAAGGCGGCGGAGCTGTACCGTGAGGTTCTGAAGCTCGACTCCAACTCGGCCGAAGCGCTGATGAACCTGATCACGCTCGGACCATCGGCCTACAACAGCGAGAACTACGAAAAAGCTCTGCGCTATTACACGCGGCTGGTGGAGTTAGCGCCGGACCAGGTCTCCAATTGGCTAAACCTCGGCGTAACGAATGAGAAGCGTGGAATGCTGCAAGATGCGGTGCAGGCTTTCAGCAAGGCTCGACTCATCAAGCCGGATTCGCTCTACGCCCACTCCTTCCTGGGCTCGGCTTTATGGAAACTGGGAAATCTCACCGCGGCGCGGGATTGTTACCAGAATGCGGTTTCGAAATGGCCGGAACGGGAAGAACTGATCCTCAGCCTGTCCCAGGTACTCGAGGAGCTGAATTCTATCGAAGCGGCCGAGAAGACCTGCGCCGATTTTTGTGCGCACGATCCGGAACGCAAACAGGTCTGGTTCCGGCTGGGTTACCTGCAATGGCTGCGCGAAAACGCCGAGGGCGCCGTGGAAAGTTTCGCTCGCGCTTTACAGCTCAAACCCGCCTGGCCGGAGGCCGAAATCAATCTCGCTTTAGCCTGCCATCGTTCCGGTCAATACGAACGCGCGGAGAACGTTCTGCTCGGCTTGATCGATCGCGAACCGGAAAACGTCGAAGCTTTGAAAGGCCTGGCCACCGTAGCGCTGGCGCAAAATCGCCTGGAGCGCTCTTTAGAACTGCACGAAAAGTTGCTGCAACTGGTCGGATCCAACGCTGAGATTTGCTATAACTGTGGCGTTCTCGCCCAAAACCTGAACCAACTCGAGCGAGCGGTCCAGTATTACCGGCACGCCGTTTCCGCCCGCCCGGATTTCCCGGAAGCCTTGTTAAATCTCGGCCACGCGCTCAAAGCTTTAGGCCACGAAGACGAGGCCCGAACAGTCTGGATTCCCGCGCTCGAACAACGGCCGGAATTCGCCCTGCGATACTTCCGGCGAGGTTAACGTTACTGGCCGCCGGAGGCAGACGCCGGCGGTTTCAAATACTTGTCGTACCAGGCCAAATAGCGTTCGTAACGGTCGCGAATGAAGCTTGGCCTGGTGAAGCTGTGAAATTGGTCCGGGTAAACCACCAACTCCGTGGCACGCCTAAACTGCGGAGCGCCTGTTACTTCTGTTCCCCGCCGGCTATCGGCACGTTGAACTGGCGATTCTATCTCGGCAATGCCGCGTTTTGTGGTGCTTCGGCAGCGGCTTTCGTACACAACACTGTGGCGATTAGTGACATCACGCCGCGTAGCTTCGTCTCCAATTCAGTTCACCGTGGGCGCTGCGGATCCCGGAATTTTCTCATGCGGGGCGAACCTGGCAGTGACGCAAGGCGCTGTCGCCACCCGATCTGCTGCTTCGATTGGGAGATTGTATTCCTTCCATATCGCGAACCAACAAAGGCTACGTTGCCATACATCGATGCTCCGAAGCAGCAACGAACCTGAGACCTGGCTAAGGCCGCGAACTAAAGATCGTCATTCGGATTGCCGATAGAGGCGTATTAAAGGGAGAGAGCGGCAGTGACTCGAATAAGCTCCAGTGCTAAGGCCTCGGTGCGGCGAAAGGAAAGATCCGGCGGGAACGCCTTGGTCGAATGGATGCTGGTGCTGCTTCCAACCATGGCGCTGATTACCGCATTCTTCGACATCGCTTTCGCTATGTTCAGTTGGGCCACGATTCAGAATGCTGTCTCGGAGGGCTGCCGTTACGCGATCACATTCCAAACCATGTCCGGCGACGGCCAGGACCTTTCTATAAAGACCACGGTCGCGAACGATTCGATGGGGTTGCTTACGGTGGCCGGGGGTTTGATCCACGTGGACTATTACACGCAGGCTGCTCCCACCACCTCAATCGCAACGCCGAACGGTAACGTCCCGGGGAATATTGTTATAGTCTCCGTTCAGAGTTATCCGCTGAACTGGATGGTCCCATTGAGCGGAACTATGGCGAGCCCTTTCCGGTCAACTTCCCCCGCCACCGTCAATGTCTACGCCGCGTCTGTCCTTGGCGCATATCCAGCTGGCCTAAGCTCAGTGACGAGATGAAAGGCCGCAAAGTGACTCGAACTCGGATTGCAGCGCGCCGCCGTATAAGGCAACGCGGAAACGAAATGATCGAGTTCGCGCTGCTCGCCGTCTTCCTGGTGCCAGTGTTGTTGTGGACGTTCATTGCGGGGATGAACCTGATTCGCGTAATTCAGGCGGAGCAGATCTGCCGCGAAATCGGCAGCCTGTACATTGGCGGTGTGGACTTCTCGACCTACGCCGCTCAATCGCTGGCGGTTGACCTTGCCAGAGGCTACAGCCTCAACGCCGGGTCGGGCTTCACCGGCAATATGTACAACAACGACGCGAACGCCGGAAATGGCTATGTGGTCGTGTCGGAAATCATGTACGTGGGGGCCTCTACCTGCAGCACATTGCCCTCCGGCACAGCCTGCACCAACCAGGGCCAGTACGTGTTCCTCCAACGCATTGATTTCGGCAACAGTAATCTGACCATTAACGGCACGACAGCTGCGAGTTCTTTCGGAAATCCTACAGCGAGTCAAACTCCATTCGGGGTAGTAGAGAATTATCTGACAGATTCGGGCGCCGTGGCCACCAACTTCAGCAGTTTCCTCAACAGCGCGCTGCCGGACGGACAAGTGATTTACGTGGTGGAGACGTGGTTTGCATCGCCAGACTTGGGATTCGCCGCTCCCCCCGGCGGAGGCATGTACGCCAGAGTTTTCCTGTGAGGGCACCTTCTATGCGAAATCGAACGGAAAAAGGCATTACGCTCCTGGTCGGGGCGGTATCGCTCATCTTCATTGTTCCTTTGATGGGTCTTGTCGTGGATGTGGGTTTTCTCTACGCGACCAAATCGAAGCTCCAGGCATCCGTCGACGGGGCCGCGCTGGCGGCCGCGCGCGGGCTCAGTATCGGCGTCGGCCTGAGCGCACAGACGGTCTCCGCGAAAAACAGCGCGGTGAACTGGTTCTACTCCAACTTCCCGAACGGGCGGTTCGGCACGACGGGCACGGTGATGTCCGCTAGCAATGTGACCGTCGCGGCGGACGCGAACAATGCACAATTGCTGGATGTTACCGTCAGCGCCACCACCCAGGTCGACACCTTCTTCATGAAATTCCTCGGATTCGGGGTCACCACGGTAGGCGCCACGGGCACCGCTTCGCGCCGCACGGTGGTGGCGATGCTAGTGCTCGACCGTTCGGGTTCCATGGGGGTCTCCTGTCCCGACCTGATTAACGCAGCTAAATTATTCACCGGCCAGTTCGCCGAAGGGACCGATTATATTGGAGCCATTTCTTTTTCCGACGGCAGTTATCTGCATTCGGCTCCGACACAAAGCTTTCAGTCGACGCTGGGCTACATCAATAGCTCCGGCAGCGGTACTGGAGAACTCGACTCGATCGTTTGCAGCGGCGGCACCGCCACTCCGTTCGCCGTCTCCTACGCCTACAACCAGCTCTATCAGACCAACCTCCCCGGCGCGCTCAACATCTTGATGATCGAAACGGACGGATTACCGAATTCGCTCACTGAGAATTTTTGGGATGCGTCGAGTTCGGGCATTAAAAGCACCAGCGCCTGCGTGGACAAGAATGGCAAGACCATGGCGAACGGCGGATTTAATAACGCCGCTGCGATTCCCAGTTGGACCACCGGGCTCTCGTTCGGCGCCGGCAGCTATTTTACCAACATACCGGCGGGCATCGTAGGAGATATCTATTCCGACGACCCCGGCGGGGCGAACGATTTCGTCGTCATGAATGGGTACTACATGCCGCACCAGACGGGAACGCCCAATTTCACCCCCCCCAAGATTACGGGCAGCGCCGCGAATTACTGTAACTTTCAATCCAACCCCAATGCGGCCTACAACTATATCAACGACATAGGATGGGTTCCGACCACCGACGTTTTCGGGAACCAACTCGCCCCCTCGAGTGGAGCGTACCAAACCGGCGTTACCATGACCGGCAGCCACGTCGTGGCCAATAGCTGGAGCGCCTTTCACGCGGCCGTCTTGAACGCCACCGATAACGCCGCTTACAACGCCCGCAATAATTATGGCCAAGCGTCGAGCGTGGGAATCGGCCCGGTTACGGTCTTCACGATTGCGCTCGGCGGCAACACCGGGGACCAGCCGGACCCGATTCTCCTGCAGCGCATGGCGAACGATCCCAACGGCGATACGTTCAACTCCCCTCCGATGTTCAGCGCGTGCAGTAGCGAGCCAACTTGCATCACATACTCTTCGCAGCCGCAAGGGTTGTTGATTTACTCCTCGAACCGCTACCAGCTCAGCCAGGCTTTCCAGACGATTTCCTCACAGATTCTGCGCCTCAGCAAGTGATCCGGAGTTGCCCTAAGGTGCTCGTTCGCCAACCGTCGGCGCGGCCGATGGTTCATGGCTCCCAAGACATCTCTGGCAACGGAGATCGGCTCGGCCGTGCGCGCGGTTCTTCAGCAGAGTGAAGGGGGAGTCCAGACGCGAATGAAAATTGGCCTTGTGAAGCCCTGCGATAGTTTATTTCCCCGGCTCGCCTTGCGCTGCGTTCGAGACGGCCTCCCCTGCCTCCCAACTGGCCAGGCGAACGGCATAAGCGGCACGAGCCATAGGTAGGACACCGGCACGGACCACAAATCGCAGCGGCGCCTCCTCTGCGTCCACCATCTTGAGGATGGCGTCTGCCGTTGCCGCCGGATCGCCTTTTTCCGAGCTTGATAGACGCCCAAACACTTGCGTCCGAAGATTGGCATCGGCGTCTATACCTGGTGGCAACTTCAGCAACGAGGGGCTTCCAAAATCGGTCGCATAGGCGCCGGGTTCAGGTATCGTTTCCACCCGGGGGTCACGGTGAGTGAGGCCAATCCAGGAGAAACGTCTGAAATGCCCGTAATGAAATCAATCGGATAGCGTTGGTAATGGGAACTGGTACTCGGCTCCCCATCGTGGACGCGTTTCGAACCTTCGTGGCTTGCCCGCCACCCCCAGGGGCTGCGGGTCCTCGACAGATCCGTGCCTGGGTGGGCTGAGCTGCCGCGCATCCGTCGATACGGAGCGCCTTAGCGGGGCTGGTCCAAGGTAGCCAGGATGGCGCGCATCGCCCCATCAAGGGAAGGCAGATCCCGCGTAACGACCGCCCACACCGTCTCGAAATCCACCTCAAAATAGTCGTGGACCAGGACGTTTCGCATGCCGGCTATCGATGGCAGTCGATCTCGGGGTGCAACTGTTTGTGCGGCTCGCCGATCCGCTGAGTCGACTCGCAGAGTACCTGTAGGTTGCGAACGATTGCGTCCTGGAGTGTTCGCGAGGCAAAGACCGCATCCCGGCCCGGCACAGAATCCTGGGTGATTCTCCGAATGCACTCAATCACATGCTCGACGTACGCGCGCTGGGACTTCACAATGGAACGGCTTCTCGCAGCACGGCGTCCCGGATCAGAGGACTCAATGACCGGCGAATCACAACCTGTACGCGCTGGCCCAGGAGTTGCTCCAGGTCGGCGACCAGGCTCCCCGGAAACCATGCCGTGGTGTCACCGGTGACGTCGATAAGGAGATCCACATCGCTTTCTGGCGTGTTCTCCCCCCGAGCCACCGAACCGAACAGCATGACATTGCCCGCACCGTGGAGAGTGGCTAACCGCAGGATTTCGTCG
>JBEKUT010000178.1:0-18961 GCA_049514735.1 Bryobacteraceae bacterium | reverse complement strand
GCCCGATGGAAGCGCGGGCCTCCTCGATATCGCGGTATTCCTGTTGATGCACTTCCTCGTATTTCAGAGTCTTCATGAAGGATTCGCATTTGGAATTGTCGTAAGGATTGCCTTTCCGGCTCCGCCATCTGCTTGTGATTGAGTGGCGGGATGAGCATCGATATCACACGGCGGTCGTTTGCGGCGGCGGCCGCGGGTTTGATGATTGTTCCTCGCCATGTTTTGGGCGGACGGGGACAGGTGGCTCCCAGCGACCGGGTCAACCTGGCGACGGTTGGCTTGGGGCGTCAGGGGATGGACGTCACCATGGAGCTGCTGGCGCGTCCGGATGTTCAGGTGGTCGCGGTTTGCGACTGCAACAAGCAGGCGAAGGATTATGTGGAAAGGAGAGAATGCTCTGTTGAAGCATGCGCGGCAACTGCTTGGCCCCGGCTATGAGACTTGGGGCAGGGATCTCGCGTCTCCGGGCATCTCCCAAATGGCTTCTATCTCATGCGAAGAAGCGCTGACGGCGAGAGCAGAGGCTAACCCGCGTACCGTTTATTAAATGCCGGAACTGGCCAACTGACTGCCGCGTTCCGTCGCCGCCTCGCTTGTTAGTGATTCTTCCCGCCTGTAAAGCGCGTTGAGCAAACGAGCAGCAACTACGTACAGGAGCCTCCCTGATATAAGACACCACGGCGCTGCACAAAGCCAAACAACATTTACCCTGCCGGATGATATCGCATCGAGGGACGGGCCACTGTGGCAGGTATAGAGAATCCAGCCAAACACCACCACATTCCGTAGAAGTACGAGAAGCACCGAGCCTCGGTGGGGCGGCGCTGCTATCTGCCCACTGCATCCGCATGAAGTGCCTGCACCTAGAGACATTACACCGTATGAGGAAAGAACAGAGAACAGCACCGCGCATAAGACGTCCGCGGTTCCAGGGCCAAGTGCGCCCAAAGCCATCGCCGCGCCGGAGGCCACTTCGACAGCGGCCACGCAGAGCACCATCCACCCAAAATGCGAAGCCCTGAGAAACTGCGGAATCCACATGCCTCCGAGCCGGCGCCACCGCACAAGTTTTTCCAGCCCAAGCGTACTTAAATAGGCACAGGCAATAAGGCGGGTTACCAACAGCCACTCCGTCATGGGGTTGTCACACGTCGCGAACCGGATGGGTTACGTCAGTGTCTTCCATATTCAGTACGCAATTCCTCAGCGCGTCTCAGCAAATCAACCTGCACCAGCGCGAGCAAATGCTTACTCAACGGAGACAGGCTGGTTTTTATAGTGCTCTTCTCCACAGGCAGCGGCTTACCGCGGCTTTGGTAGCCCGCCAAGACAAAGCTGTGCTCGCCCCCAACATCGATGGCTACCGTGATTCGGTATGTTGCATAGTCACCTGCATCGCTTACGTGTGACTCCGGTCTCAACTCCTCCCTTGACATGATTGCAGTACGTATCTCTTCCGCAGTGCTTCTCGAAGCCAAACGTGAGCCGAGGGCCAACCCGGCCCTTAGCCTGAGTAATGCGAGTAGGCGGAGGTCAGCGTCAGCATCTTCCGTCAGGGGAGGAGGCCAGGGAGGGCGGATATAGTGAGGCGCGGGGCGCTCAAGTATAACTCGGATATCGTCCGTGGCGAAGTCCGGACGGAACCAGAGCGTAGCGGCTTCCACTTGAAAGCGAACCACTGCACGGTATACAACTACATCGTTAGAATGATCTTGTCCATCAAATGGGTCCAAATCGGGCATTGTTCACCTCACAATAACTGACTGGCCTAACACGCCTGCTGAACTTGAACAGTCTCACAACTGCACGCGCTGTCGTTGCAGCAACAAGTAATCAGTTGGTAGGTGACGCTACTACTGCACTTGCAGGAAGTCGAGGTATTAGTAGCAACGCAAGGGTTTTCGTAGCAATAGTCCGCGCCCGGCGGCTTGTTTACGTTATCGCACGCCGTCGAAAATACTGTGTCGCTAAAACGTGGCGTATTGACAGGTATCGTACTTGTCTTGCACCTACAACCGAAATCTGGGTCACTTGCGTCGCCGGCGTTGACAAGGGTGCATGAATTTGCCGCCGTGGCAATCCGGCCTGCGGCCAAAAAAGTAAATGCGGCCGCTGAGAGTCGACCGATGGTTGCAAAAAACGTCCTTCTCGGAGTAAGCACGCGAGTTGTCCTTTCATAGGTTCGTTTCAGATTTCCAAATGGGCTGAGCTAATACGGCGAAGCGCTCCTTCAGTTCTTCGATATTTATCAAACCGCTACGGGCCTCTACGACTCGTCCTGCACTTAAATAGACCACCGCAGGAAGTTCGGAAAAGCCAACCTGAGCTTTGAGACACTGGGAACCAATCTCTAATCTGTCTCGGATCCAAGGAGGGATGTCCGACAGCCACAGCGGCGGCGTCTTACGAGCTATCATCAGGATTCGAACGTCGCTTCTCAATCGTTCAGCGAAACTGGCAAACAGCAGGACCTGAGAGAACATCGCTTCCTGGTCGTCTACAAAGAACAGGAAGCCTTCATGGTCGGGACTAATGCGGAGCAACCCCTGAAAAAGAGGGCGGACCCTCGACCAACTCGAGAAAGTGGCCAAGATTGGTCTCTGAGAGCTTTGCTGGGTATGACCCCATATAAATGAAGGCAGGAGAACAGAGTACAAAGCACCACAAAGGTCAAAGATGTGAAGGCAACCAACCATATAGGAGTCACAGAATGTGGCGCTCCCGTTCCGTGCCGCTCGCGATCTCGTTGGTGCGGTCAGCAATGCACTCGATTTTCGGCCGCTTCCCCCTCGCGAGCACCGGGGCCGGCGTGACGCGGAATAGCATGGAAAAGTTGATCATAGTGACCCTATTGGTGCTCCCGAGATCAATGTCATCGGGAGGACTCCGCTCCGCTCCCCTTTAACGCGTCCGAGAGATAGTGGTGCAGTTCCGCGCCGTTGCGCACGCCCGGCAATTGTAGGCCATTGAGAAAAACTGTCGGCGTTGCGACCACACCGAGGCGCTTGCCCATTTCTGTGTCACGTACGACGGTGCCGAGCGACATTTGGCGCTTCAGACATTCCTGGAATCCCCTTACGTCCACGCCTGGCACTCCCGTGGCGAGATCGTCGATTCGCCTTGAAGCATCCGATGCCGTGATCGTGTCCTGGTTCTCGAACAGTCTGTCGTGCAATGCCCAGAAAACGCTGGAGCTTTGAAATTCGGCGCACGCCGCCGCTTCGGCGGCGTGCTGCGCCCAAGCGTGCTGCGCCATAGGCATGTGTCGAAACACCAGCCTGACGCTATCGCCCAACCTTATGAGTGGTTCGGCGTCGATCAGTTCCTTCATTCGCTTGCAATACGGGCATTGGAAATCGGAAAACAGGACCATGGTCACCGGCGCGTTGGGAGTACCGCGAGCGGCGTACTCGCCTTCCATTAATTGGCCCATCGCTTTCCTGGCGCTTTCGCTCCGCTCCAGCTCCGGATCTATATTGGTATTGAACAGCTCCCGGCTCAAGAGCCGCAGGTCGGGGGTAGCATAAAGCGTCAACCGGAACGTCCCAAGCGCCCCGTCGCCCATGAATACGAACCTGCGGTCGCACGAGTCGTCAATCGGACTAACGTCCTCCACGCGCAGATTTGCTTGCTCGGGAACCTGATATTTCTTAAGAACGTAATGCGCAAGTCTGGATTTATGCGCGCTGCTTACTTCCGGGCAAGGTGCGCCGGGCGGCGCACCGCCAAACAGTGTGGCGCCGATCCCTACAAGAAGGCTCATTGCAAATGCACTCATCCTTGTCGTTGTCATCGGAGCTTATTCTACTTGGACCCGCCTGTAGGTTGGAGTTGAAGGAGGACATCGTAGCACCGAGGATCCTTGAGCCCCTGTTTGTCGAGTATGAAAGCCTTGTACCGGAATTGGTTGCCATACGCATCCTCGTACGAGTCCATGGTATAGCTCAGATCGATTGCGAACACTCCCACCTCAGCGAGGGAAAACAGCTCACCCGGTTCGCTTATGCCGTTGTGGTTCTTGTCTATCCAGAGCAACAGTGAGCTATAGATTGCGTCGCCAGGATCAATGAAGCCGTTACCGTTCCCGCCGTTCTTCGGGTCGTCGAAGACCGCCAGCGCCTTGTACCCATTTGGACTTGACGACGGCGGCTGCGGCGTGAAGTTACCAAAGAGTTCGGCGCCGTTGTCGATCGTCCCGTTATTATTCCGATCCAGCGCAAGAAAGGCGTTTTGATAGGCAGGATCGGTCCAACTCACCTGCATGGGATCGCCAGGAGACACTTGGAAGGGGCACGCCATTAAGCAGGCTCGTTAAGTGGAAGCCCTGACCCTGCGCGTCGATGATAATAGGGCTGCCAACGCACGTCCAACCCTTATTGTGCAGGTTTCGTAACATTCTTGACAGCAGGGCGCCGGCTCTGGCGCAACGCAAGGCACGCCTCCTCCAGCGCACATCCATTGTCCGTTTGCCTGACACACTGGTACCCCGTCTACGCACTGGGCGGTTCCGGAGCAAGCCGGGCAGGTCTGTGCCCCGAGAACGGAAAGAAACGACGTAATCGTCAATGCTATTTCTATACTTAACCTAATTCTTCGCATCCTGATCCTCCAGCCGGGAGCTGATTGTAGCCGGACTACTTTCCGTTTGTATGCCGCTGTTGCCGGAATTGCCGAAAAACGTCGAGAGCCCCGTCTGCTTCAATCCTGTGAATATCAATGGCTCGAAAACGCCACTGGCGACCCATCTTCACTGCGGGGATGACACTGCATTCTGCCCAAAGACGGATCGTCCTCACCGATACGCAAAGCCGGCTCGCCACCTCGCCCGCACCCAAAAAAGCTTTAACGCTTGTGTCCATATTTGGCTGGAACACGTAGAGCTATAGCAGAAAAGCTTCGCTCTTCGTGTTAAATAATGCCGGTTTTACTGCAAGCTTACAGCCGTCGTCAAGCGCGTGCACCACAGCAACCACAGCACATGCGCCAGCCGCCCGGCTCAAATGACTGATCGGAAGTAGATTTCGCGAGTTTTGCCACCACGCTCCGCTCCGATTTTTCGAATAGACGGGCAATTGCTCGTCCAAATCTGTAGGCGTGTTGTGCATCCGCCTGCGCAAGAAGCGTGAGATAGCACAGGAATAAGCCGGCCGGCCACGACATTATGATAAGGCCGCGCGGAGTGCTTGACTCCGGAGCCGGTGTATGATTCAGTGACGGGATGAGCATCGATATCACACGGCGGTCGTTTGCGGCGGCGGCCGCAGGTTTGATGATTGTTCCTCGACATGTTTTGGGTGGACGGGGACAGGTGGCTCCCAGCGACCGGGTCAACCTGGCGACGGTTGGCCTGGGACGCCAGGGGATGGACATCACCATGGAGCTGCTGGCGCGGCCGGATGTTCAGGTGGTCGCGGTTTGCGATTGCAACAAGCAGGCGAAGGATTATGTGGAGTACGGAGAGAATGCTCTGTTGAAGCATGCGCGGCAACTGCTTGGCGCGGGCTATGAGAGTTGGGGTCGGGATCTCACGTCTCCGGGCATGGCGCAGCTCACACACTCTTTCCGGACCAGCCTCGGCATGGGCGGACGGGAACCCGGCCGGCGAGTGGTGGAAGCTTACTATGGATCGCGCAACACCTCGGGTTCCTATAAGGGCTGCGCAACATATCGCGATTACCGGGAATTGCTCGAAAAAGAGAGCGGGTTGGACGCCGTCTATATCGCGACGCCCGATCATTGGCATGCTCCTATTTCGCTCGCCGCGATGCGCAAGCGCAAGAATGTTTTATGCCAGAAGCCGATGACACATAACATCGCCGAATCGCGCCGCGTGGCCGCGATGTCGCGCGAGATGAAAGTTGCCACCTCGCTTCCGGTGAACAATCCATCGAGCGGAAGCACTCGTCTGATTTCGGAGTGGATCGCGGATGGGGCCATCGGGCGGGTTCGCGAAGTACATAACTGGACGAATCGGCCGTTCTGGCCGCAAGGTGTGAGTCGTCCCTGGGAGGCGCAGCCGGTGCCGGAAGGTCTCGATTGGGACATGTGGGTCGGACCCGCTCCGGCGCGTTCGTTCAACAACGCCTATCTGCCGTTTGTGTGGCGTGGTTGGCACGATTTCGGATGCGGTTCGTTTGGCGATATGGGCTGCTACAGTTTTGCCGGAATCTTCAAGATTCTTGGACTCACTCCGCCTACGGTTTTTCAGGCTTCCACCAGCGATTTGTACAGCGACTCGTTTCCCCAAGCATCGATAGTGCATTTGGATTTTCCAGCGAACGGAAGCCGGCAGGAGCTGCGCTTGTCTTGGTACGACGGCGGACTGACGCCTGTAATGCCTGCCGGTTTGAGCCAGGAATCACAGCGCTTGTTTGCGCGCGACCATGACGGGATCATGTACGTGGGCGATCGCGGGATCATCGTTGCGGGCTTCAACGGCGACAGTCCGCGGGTATATCCGGAGTCGAAGAAGTACGAGGTTCCGGCTCGCGAAAGCGATGACGCGTCGCCGCGCGATCTGGCGATCGACCAGTTCATCGCGGCGTGCAAAGGCGGCCCGCCTCCTCTGGCGAATTTCGAAATTCAGCAACCGGTCACCGAAGCGTTTCTGCTAGGGTGTCTGGCGCAGCGGATGCCGGGTGAGCGCTTCGAGTGGGACTCGGCGCAGATGCGCGTGACCAATTCGGAGGCGGCGAATCGATGGATTGACCCGGCGTATCGGGAGGGGTTTGTCTGACTCGGCGTTGTTGGTTCGTAGTTCGTAGTTCGTAGTTCGCTTGCCGATTTCTCGCGACCCTTAAGAACGGGTCGCGATTGTGGTCGGTTTGATCTCCGACCTTATCATGAGTATCTTTTACTCCCATCGTTGTGCGTGGATGGCCGGTGAGCATGATTTCCGGTCACAGAGGGAGGGCGATTTTGAGATGGATAAGAAAGACGAGGAGTAACAAGGAGTAATTGAAATGGGAACTGTCCAGGCAACAGCGACCGCGCCGAGTAACGATGAGGCCAAGAACCACATCCTTAAACGATACGAAACACGGATCGCGTACTACTGGAAAGCGAGCAAGTACAACAAACGTTGCTACAAAACGACCCGCTTCCTCTTGATTGCCCTCGGCGCTCTGGTGACGCTGATCTCTTCAGTATCCGCGGCGGGGTCCGTCCCGGGTGGTTCGGGAACCGCTCTCAAAATTGCCACACCAGTGCTGGCCGCTACTCTGGCGATCATCGGTGGGATTTCGCAAGCCTTCCAATGGGGTGCGGCGTGGTCCGATCAGGTAATCACGGCGATGAGGCTAGAGACAGAACGCGATCGAGTTATAGTCACTCCGGCGAGCCAACTCGATCCAATTAAGGAACTGGCGCTGCTCGATAATTTGGTACTGGCGGAGACACAGGGCTTTTTCCAACGGCTTTTTGGTTCGGGCGGCCCCACGAAATCGGACGGTCAATCGACGACCTAATCGGCCGGCAACGAAAACCTGCGTAACGCTTCAACCCGGCTCCAGGCAGCGCCGGAATCGATAGACGCGGCGGCGGCGCGGACGCCGTCTTTTAAATCGCGAGCGTGTCCAGCAGCCAGAAGGGCGGCGGCGGCGTTCACCAGCACGATGTCGCGCTGAGGTCCCTTCGCTCCCTGCAGCACGGCGCAGGCGATTGCGCAGTTCACGTGGCGATCCCCGCCTTTTGAGTCCGCGGGAGTTGACGTTTCCACCCCAAAATCCGAGGGCGTCCAAGTATGGCGATATACGCTATCGCCGCACACTTCAAAGACCGTCGTCGGCCCGGTGGTAGTCACTTCGTCGAGTCCATCTGAGCCGTGTACAACGAACGCCCGTTCGGGACCAAAACCAGCGAGCGCCTCCGCCATTAGCTGCGCGGCGCGCTCCGACGGCGCCCCGATCAACTGGCGAGTCGCGCCGGCTGGATTCGTTAGCGGCCCCAGGAGATTGAACACGGTCCGCATCTTCAGCTCGACTCGCGCTGGCTGCGCGTGCTTCACGGCGGGGTGCATTAGCGGCGCAAACAAAAAGCCCATACCATATTCGCGGATGGCCTGCCCGGCGCGCTCCGGTGTCATGGCCGCGTCGATGCCGAGTTCTTCCAAAATGTCGGCGCTGCCGCACTGGCTCGCGATGTTGGTGGAGCGGTTGCCGTGCTTCGCGACGCGCACGCCCGCTCCGGCCACAACAAATGCGGCCACGGTAGAAATATTGAAGGTGGAAGCGCCGTCACCGCCGGTGCCGCAGGTATCGAGCAAAGGCGGCTCCGCGACAACGCGCTGCGATTTCTCCCGCATGGCGCGCGCAAAACCAAGAAGTTCCCCGGATGTTTCACCCTTCATGCGCAATGCGACCAGGAAAGCGGCGATCTGAGGCGTCGATACTTCGCCGCTCAAGATGCCGATCATGGCCTCGTAAGCTTCCCCAGGACTCAAGTCGCGGCGATCGGCCGCTTTATGGAGAAAAGGCAGAAACATCTGAGATTTTAATTCTCCCATGAACAACATTCCGGTTCGGGTTGGGTTTACCAGAACGAGACGTTCATATGGCGGCGGATATTCTGATACTCGGCGTAGCCCTTCTGCTCTATGCAACGTATCGCTTGCTATTCGCGCGAACCTAGCCGAGGCCGCCGTACCACCTCAACAAGGCTTCGCTCCAAAACGCGACCGCCAAGGCCGCAACTCCAAGAAAAGTGCCCATCGGCAACTCGTAAGTGGCAGCGTCCTTACCCGCGAAAAAGATGTAGCAGATACCTATGACGGCTCCCATTAAGGAACCCGCAATCAGCGTCAGCAGAACGCCCGACAGTCCCAGAAATGTGCCGATCATCGCGACCATTTTGACGTCGCCGAGACCCAATCCTTCGCGGTGGCGGACCTTCTTGTAGAGAAACCCGATCATCCAGAGCGTCAGGCTGCTGAATCCCGCCGCAAACGCCGCATCCACGAGCGACAAGAATCGCGGATTGTCGATTGATCTCAGGAAGAAGTGCCAAATGCCTACATGCGTGGGAACGACCCAGGCGATGATCAAACCGGCGGCGGTTCCTCCAAGCGTGAATTCGTCCGGCAGGATGCGCTCTTCGATATCCGAAAAAATCAGCGCGATCACGATCGCCGAGAAGATGCAGAATTTGACGGCGAGGCCGTCGATGCCATTGGGACGAAACCAGACCGCGATGAAAAAACAGACGGCGGTCAACAACTCCACCGCTGGATAGCGTAAGGAAATGCGGGCGTGGCAGTGACGGCAGCGGCCGCGCAGCAGGACAAAACTCAGCAACGGCACGTTGTCGTACCAGGCGATGCCGTGATCGCACTCGGGACAGAAAGAGCGCGGCGTTACAACGGACAGGTCGCGCGGCAATCGGTAGATACAAACGTTCAGAAAGCTGCCGATCAACAGACCGGCCAGGGCCGCGAGCAGCGCCTCGATCAAGCGATTACCTTCCGATAAACCTGCAGCGTGCTTTCCATCATGTGCTTTGTGGTAAACCCCTCCTGGACGCGCTTGCGCGCATTATATCCGAGCCTCGCAAGAAGCGACGGATCGCCGATCGCTCTCAACATATTATCCGCGATCTGTTCCGGTGAGTTCGTCGTGAGAATGCCGGTGACGCCATCCTCGACAATTTCGGGTAGTCCACCGACGGCGCTCGCGAGCACCGGAACGCCGGCGGCCATGGCGAGGAGTGCGCCCGATCCGAGGCCCTCGAATTCGGTGATATAAACGAACAGCGCGGCTTCTTGCAGGGCGTCCGCCAGGTCTTTGGAAAAGAAAACCTCCACTCCCGCGCGTTGGGCGGCTTGCTGGATGAGGGCACGGCCTTTGGCAGGATCGGCGGAATCGAGCGCGACGATTTTGTGACCCGTCGCGTGTTGCGCGGGGGGAAGGGGCACGCCGTCATAGACGACATCGATTTTTTCGGCGGGAACGCCGCCGGCCATCAGGATGTTGCGGACGTACTTCGATACGGCCAGATAGCGGGCTGCGCGCGAATACTTCCAGCGTGACGCAATCGACTCGCGAATTGGAAATGCGACGCGTCGCGAAATAACGAACGGACGCGGCACGAACGCCGCCAGCGCGTGGGCGTGCGCATCGTGGGCGTGAACGATATCGGCAGACCGCGACAGACGAACGACGTCGCGGAAACGGAGCGGGCGCGCATCAGGTCCTTCGGCTCGAGCGCGATCGAGCAAAGGCGGACGGGCCAGCAGGATGCAGTCGTGGCCGGCAGTCGCCAATTCGCGGAGCAGGTAAAGGGCTTGCCATTGGCCACCGCGCATTTCGCGGCCGGTATCAAGATGCAAGATTTTCATCGGCGCGGCATCATGAATCGCGCCTTCGCATACTTCACGAAATTGTACATGGCCGCCATATACGCGATGGCGAGCCCTTCGGTGCCATCCAGATAGCCGCGCTGTAGAAAATACGCTTTCACGAAGGCCCAGATGGGCTGGACCAGAAGGTTGCGTGCGCCGATCGGTTTCCTTTGCGCCACAATCTGCTCGGCGGCGAGGGTGGTGTACTGATCCATTGTCTTCAGATGTTCCGAAAGCGAGCTGCACGTGAAATGGAGCAGGTTCGATTTGAGGTGTCCGACGCGCCCGTCCACTTGCACGGATTCGTGGACGTACTCGCCTACCCAGCGCGCCCGCTGGCGATTGAACAATCGCACCTTGCGGTCCGGATACCAGCCGGAATGTAGAATCCAGCGGCCGAGATATTGGGCCAGGCGAGGCACGGTGTAGCCGTCGTAGCGCGGGCCGTTTTTCTTGATCTGCCAGATCTCGCCTTCGAGCGCCTCACTGAGCGATTCGTCGGCGTCGATGGAAAGAATCCAGTCGTTGGCGGCCTGTTGGGAGGCGAAATTCTTCTGGCTGGAATAGCCCGGCCAGGGATTTTCCACCACGCGCGCTCCGAGGTTCGTGGCCAGCTCCACCGTGCGATCGTTCGAGCCGCTGTCCACAACAACAATCTCATCGCAGCAACGAAGGCTTTCAATCGCCCGGACGATGTTGCGTTCTTCGTTGTAAGTGATGATGGTGGCCGAGATTTTGACCATTGGCTCCTACATTATAGGAACTGTCTCACGGTTACGGGACTTCTCATAAAACGCATCCCATGCCACACTGATTCAGCAGCGTGGCCGATGCTCCTTCTCTACTGCGAGTCGTGCGACGAAATCCTCTTTATAAGAGATCCTGACGGCGTGGATCATGTCCGCGCTAACGCTCAGACCCGCGGGTGGACCGAAACAGACTTGGGATGGTTGTGCCGGGAGCATTCGGGGCAGATGGCTTCGGAGCGTGGTAGGGCCCGCCCAGGTTTGGACCTGGGAGCCCGGCGCGCGCAATTGGTCCGGTGAGGTATCCGGGCGCATGGGATCCGCGAGACGCCAATCGCTCCACCCAAAGCATTCCCCTCACTGAGTTTCTGAAAGTGGCTCCATCCACCCGCGTCCTGCCGGAGTCCAAGGGGGCTACAGCGACGCTGGGGCGCGCGAAAACCATCTCGTCTTGACCCGAATTCATTGGGTACTTTTCTTTACTTGAAATCACAAACATTTTCAAGTAAGATTGTACTGTCGTCCCTCCCCCCGGCCTGAACCTCATGGAGGTTTAGAACAACAACACGTTTTTTTGGCAAAGGGATCTACGAGGGGTCCGCCTTCTCTCGTCTGCGCTTAGCATCAGAGTCCGCTCCGTCCTAGGGCCGCAGAGCGTCAGGTGTAGTTAGAATGATTCAGATATTTCTGCTAAGAAACATCTCAAGCGCCGCGCCGATTTCATACGGCACGTCCAGCGCGAGTCATCGGCATCTCAAGAGCGCATAACTAGAGAACGATATCTTATGGGGCAAAGGAAATATCCAAATCTGACGCCGTCCGAGGTGTCTTCCATCCTCTTAAAGATGGGGTTTTCAAAAGACCGTCAGGATGGTTCCCATCAGCAGTGGGAGTGTCCCCGGAATGGGAGGTATCCTCGGAGCATTGTCACGGTCGACGTTAGCCACCAGCAGTTCAGCGACGAACGAATGAAGAACATGATCAGGCAATCTAACCGATCCCGGGAAGAATTTTACGGAGCTACGAAGAGGACGGCCCTAAAGGCAGGGGTGAAACTCCTGAAACCCAGTACTTCTGCCGATAGAGACTAGTTGGAGCACGTTAAATAAAAAATCAGTAGTGTCCGGCTATAAGTCGAACAGATTCATCTGGTTAAAAAATGGGTCCGATTTTTCTCCGGCATGTTGTAGCTGAAGGGCCTGTAGAATGGGGTACGCTCGAAAATGGTGACGCTAACAACCTGTAGGATTTGGTAGAGGCTGGCTGACAGGCTGAGTTGCTTCTTGATGATGGCAACGAGAACGTAAATGGAGATCGCAATCCAGATCTGCGTCTTGACGGCGTTCGGGCTGGTGCCGAGAAAGACCTTGATGCGGAGGTGTTGCTTGATCCATTTGAAGAACAGTTCTACCTGCCAGCGCGACCGGTACAGATCGGCGATAGTGAGCGCAGGCAGTTCGAAGTTGTTGGTCAGGAAGACGAGGAAGAGCTGGTGTTCGCTATCGAAGTAGCGGATTCTGCGCAACACTGCGGGATAGTGCTTGAACGAGCCGGGGGCCGTCAGCACAACGGTGTGATCGCTCTTCACGCCGCTGGTCCGATCCACGGGATGGGAATAGCGGCGCTGCAACAGAACATTTTCCTTGGTGCGCGTCACGAAGAACGCGGCGGCGAGCGTCAGCCGGTACAACCGCTCAAAGTCCAGATACCCGCGATCCATCACGTAGAAGGCGCCAGCCTCTGGCGCGATCTGATCCAGGATGTTCACGTCATGCACTTTGCCATCGGTAACGCACACAAACACGGGGATGTTGCCGTGCAGGTCGATCAGCGTGTGCATCTTCACCGCGCCCTTACGCTCGCGGAAACGAGCCCAGGGGAACATGGCCAGACATAGATCAATGGTGGTGGAGTCCAGCGCATAGGCACTGAGTTGGAGTTCGGCACCGAAGGAATCGTTGGCATAAAGCAGACGGGCACGTGCGATCAGGGCGCAAAATCAGCGAAGATGCGCCAGTCGTGGCTTTCGTTGGCATCGGCCAGCGTGGATCGAGAGACTCGTCCGCGGATGCCCATGTGATATAGCTTGTCTGGCGAACTTCGCAGACAGGCTTCGATATCTCTCAGACTTTCGCGATAGGTGAACTGCGCGAACGCCATGCATAAGAACTGGTCCCAGCAGGAGAAGCCTCGCGGTCGAGAATCACCCCGATAGCGCCCTACGCATCGACGGAACTCACGATCTGGCAGGAAAGCGATCAGCTGCGAGAACACGGTGCTGCCAAGGTTCATCCCTCATGGTGGTGTCAGCCTCGTGTTTCCGTCTTCGGGATATTCAAATCGCGGCAAGTCAAAAGCGGTCTTAACCCCCCGCTACACAGGCAGTTGCCGGCGGCGTGTCGAGCGTTAGCCGGACACTACTGGTTTAGCGGGTTAGACTAAAGACGATGCCGCTCTCAGACGGCATAGCTATCGACCCCGAGATTCTTGCTGGCAAACCCGTGATCCGAGGTACGCGTTTGGCGGTCGAATTCATACTCGAACTTCTCGCCGCTGGACAGTCGGAGAATGACCTCCCGACAAGTTATCCCGGCCGGGAAAGAATCGATGAAAAATCCGCCAGACGGAGCGGGACCGAACGCGATGAACTCTGGGCCTATCGCCGTCCGGCCGTCGAACGGATCTTCGCCGCTGTGCGTCGAATGCCGACACCGCGAACCCGTTCTGCTTGAGGTAACGCACAACGAGATTGTCCCGATTAATGAAGAAGAACGCGGCATGGCGCCGTTATCGCGATGCAATCTCGACGGGCCACCAACCGCCTCACCGGACAAGGTGTCGCTTAGGGGTGACAAGATGCCCCTGCGCTACGTGCTCTGAAATACGGGCCCACACCTTACTTTGGATCTGTTCAAATAGTCCATCCGATCTATGTCCGAATGGTCCTGAGGCAAGAGTTTCCAGGTACCTTTAGTCCACGCCTCACAGTAACGTCTTCACTAGGACTTTCCTACCGCCTGGTCCCAGGGACAACTTGTCCGCTGTCAGTTATGGAGGTCTCCTATTTGCAACAACTTGCGAATGGACAACAGTGTGCATTGAAGAAGTCGCATGGCTAACCTACATCAAGCGGTGGTTTTCACGGTGTCGCCGGGGAGCAGCAAGCCTTTGCTGCGGCTGACGTTAAACGAAGCTCACGACGGATCGCGAGTTCCTCCTCAGCGGTAAGAGCGGCTCCTAGACAACCTCGAGATTCTTATATGAACACCATGAATACATCTACTCTTCCTTTATCGATGATTCGGCCGGTGGTACTCAGCA
This sequence comes from Bryobacteraceae bacterium, assembly GCA_049514735.1. Lineage (GTDB taxonomy): Bacteria > Acidobacteriota > Terriglobia > Bryobacterales > Bryobacteraceae > JAICMB01. The sequence goes on along the minus strand of JBEKUT010000178.1, from coordinate 4,561 downwards.
TAGCTTCGGTTTTGTTAATGTTGCCCGCTATGGCCGGCAGTAACAATCCCAAACTTGCGCGGGATTTGCAAACATCCGCCGGAATTCAAGAAGTTATTATCACTTACTCACAAACTCCAACCGCGGACGATATCGACCAAATTACGAAGCGCGGCGGGAACTGCAAGAGAAGACTGGACCGTGTCAACACAGTCGCGGCGAAGGCTCCGGCAACTTCACTGGAAGCCATTGCGGCTTCGCCTAATGTGCGGTATATCTCGCCCGACCGGGTTGTGAAATCGACCCTCGACTATACCACCGCCGCCGTGAATGCGAACGCGGCCTATCAGAGCGGATTTACCGGTACGGGGATCGGCATCGCCATCATCGACAGCGGCGTCAACCCGCACCCGGATCTCAACGACGCAAGCGGCAGATCGCGAATTGTCCACAGCGAGAGCTTCGTATCTGGCGACCCGCTGACTATCGACGTTTACGGGCATGGCACGCACGTTGCCGGAATCGCCGCCGGCAATGGCGCGAGTTCCACCGGACCACAGTTCACGCACACGTTCCGGGGATTAGCTCCAGGGGCAAACATAATCAATCTGAGAGTACTCAATAGTACCGGGATGGGCAACGATAGCGCGGTGATAGCAGCCATCGACCGCGCAATTCAGCTTAAGGGCACTTACAACATCCGCGTTATCAACCTGTCTCTGGGCAGATCCGTTTTCGAGAGTTTCACGCTCGATCCTCTGTGTCAGGCGGTGGAAGCGGCCTGGAAGAACGGCATTGTAGTGGTCGTCGCCGCCGGTAACGATGGCCGCGACAACTCATATGGCAACAATGGCTACGGCACCATTACTGCCCCCGGCAACGATCCTTACGCGATCACGGTGGGAGCCATGAAGACCGAAGAGACCTATCCGACCTCCGACGATACGATCGCCAGCTACAGTTCGAAAGGCCCGACGCTATTCGATCACGTCGTGAAACCCGACCTGGTCGCTCCAGGGAATCGCGTGGTTTCCGATATGACCATCGCGAGCTACTTATCGGCGCACTACCCTCAGAATCAAGTCAAGATTTCCTATTACAACTCAGCCCCGCTTCCGAGTTTGGCGGTAGCGCTTGGTTTAACCAACTCGCTGACTTACTTCCAGATGAGCGGTACCAGCATGGCGACTCCGGTAGTAAGTGGAACCGCCGCCCTTATGTTGGGCAAGAGCAGTTCGCTGACTCCCGACGAAGTCAAGGCCCGCATGATGAAGACCGCGAACAAGCTGTTCCCGTTATCGAGCGTGGCGGTAGATCCGGACACTGGAATCAGCTACACCAGTCAATACGATATCTTTACCGTTGGCGCCGGCTACTTGAACACCGAAGCGGCCCTGAACGATACCGACTCTCCCGCCGGCGTGGCTATCTCGCCCGCCGTTTCGTATAATGCCGCGGCCGGGACCACGACCCTGGTTTCCAGTCTTTCGGGGCTGTCCGCGATTTGGGGAACCTCCGCCATCTGGGGTACTAACGCGATTTGGGGAACGTCGGCGATTTGGGGAACCTCCGCTATCTGGGGCACCAACGTTTTCGTCGACGGGACCTCCGCGATTTGGGGAACGTCGGCGATTTGGGGAACAAACACGACGCAGGCCTTCAGTGCCATCTGGGGTACTTCGGCCATCTGGGGCACCGCGGAATCCAGTTCCGAAGCCATCGCCATCGACGGCGAGAAGTAGCGTAAGGCGAGGCGATTTGTGCCGTGAACCGGAATGAAGAAAGTCGGGTCATGAGAGGGATGGCGGTGGCCGATAAGGCGCTTAGTAGGCTTATTCTGAAGCACGAACTCGACGCCGCCTGCAGTGTCACGCTGGCAGCCAGCGCATCCCAATCGCAATCAGTCGCCATCTCTGGAACCGTCACCATCAATGGAAAGAAATAGAAGAGCCGTGGAGAACATATCGTGAGGGCCTCGAAAGGTCTTGCTCGTGCGTCCATGGGTCTGTTCATATCGCTCGGGGTTCTGGGCGCGCTTCAATCTCTGGTGGCTGCCGGCGGCGACTTCAACCCCCGTTTTGTCTGTTATCTGTTGCTGGCGCTGTTCTCGTCGGGGCTGAAAGTCTCACTACCGGGCGTAACCGGGACATTGTCGGTGAGCTTCCTGTTCATCCTTGCCGGCATGGTGGAGCTTGGACCTCTTGAGACCATGGTGCTCGGCATTGGGTCCGCTCTGGTTCAGATTTACTGGCATGCCAGGAGGCGTCCACCTCTTTATCAGGTCCTCTTTAATCTCGCGGCTATCGCGATTGCCGTACGCCTCGCGGAGGTGGCCCTGCACTCCCGCATTGCCGACGCGCTGGGCGGAAGTCTTCCCGTCAGGCTCTTGCTCGCAACAGCGTCGTACTTTCTTGCCAACACGTTCCCCATCGCTTGCGCGATTTCGATCACGGAAAAACGCAGCATCTTCCGGGTTTGGCGGGAATGCTATATCTGGTCGCTCCCCTACTATCTGCTGGGCTCGACGCTGGTCTGCGTTCTGCGATGGGTGAATCAGAACCTGGGCTGGGAGTTTTCTCTGCTTGCTATGCCCGTCGCCTGGGTGGTTTACCGCTCTTATCGTCTCTACATTGGCCGGTTGGAGACGGAGAAGGACCGGGTTGAGCAGGAGAAGGTTCACGTGGAAGAGATGAATGCGCTGCACATCCGCACCATCGAAACGCTGGCTTTGGCGATAGAAGCCAAGGATCAGACAACCCACGGGCATCTGCGCCGGGTGCAGCATTATGCCATCGAAATCGGGAAAGAGATGAATCTCAGCGAAGTGGAGTTGAATGCCCTGCGGGCGGCGTCCTTGCTGCATGACATCGGAAAGCTGGCGGTACCGGAGCACATCATCACGAAACCCGGCAAACTGACGCCGCAGGAATTCGAGAAGATGAAAATCCACCCCGTGGTTGGCGCCGAGATTCTGGAGCAGGTCAATTTCCCGTATCCCGTGGCGCCCATCGTCAGAGCGCACCACGAAAAATGGGATGGAAACGGCTACCCGTATGGCTTGTCCCAGGAGGAAATACCATTGGGCGCTCGCATCCTGTCCGCGGTGGATTGCCTGGACGCCCTGGCCACCGACCGCCAGTACCGGCGCGCGTTGCCCCTGGACGACGCGATGGCGATCGTCCTGGGCGAATCCGGAAAGAGTTACGATCCGCGCGTCGTCGAGATTCTGGCGCGGCGTTACCGGGAACTGGAGGAGGGCGCGTTGCAAATGGACAAGCCCGCGGCCAGGCTCTCTCTCGATGCCCGAATCGAGCGCGGAAAAGCGCCCGCGGCCGGATTCGAATCCCCCGCCAAGGCGGAACGGCAAACCGACTTCCGCTCGCAGATTGCGGCGGCGGGACGGGAAGCCCAATACACGCTGGAACTCATCTCGGAGTTGGGAAGTTCGCTCGGCATGGCGGAAATGCTCTCAGTCTTGAGCTCACGCCTCACCCAACTGGTCCCGTGCGACTCGATCGCCGTTTACGAATGCAGGAACGAGTTGCTCACACCGATCTACGTTGACGGCCGGGATCGCATGTTGTTCTCGTCCCTTCAGATTCCGATGGGGGAGGGATTGTCGGGTTGGGTGGCCAAGCACCTCAAGCCGATTATCAATGGGAATCCTTCGGTCGAGTCCGGCTATCTTAACGACCTTACTAAATTCAGCCTGCTAAGATCCGCTCTGTCGGTTCCGCTCGCCGGTCTCGAAGGCATCGTAGGCGTACTCACTCTGTATCGTGCGGACGCCGATGCGTTCGGTCCCGACGATCTGCGTATTCTTTCGGGAATGAGCTCAAAAATCGGTGTTTCGTTTGAGAACTCGTTAAAGTATCGCGCGCTCGAAGCATCCGCTACAACCGACTTTCTAACCGGTCTGAATAACACGCGTGCATTGTTTGAAAGGTTGAATCATGAGCTTTCGCGCGCCGAACGGCAAGGGACTCCGTTGACGGTAATGGTCTGCGACCTGGATCGTTTCAAGGACGTCAACGACCGGTTCGGGCACAACGCCGGAAACAAAGTATTGAAGGCGTTTGCGGAGGGCTTAACAAAAATCCGCCGCGACTACGACGTGATTGCACGCTTCGGAGGAGATGAATTCGTTCTTGTGCTTCCAGATGTGAAAGCCGATTCCGCCGGCGATCAGATCCTCGCTTTGGGGACGCTCGCTACCGAGGTGGGCCGGATGGTGTGCGGAGAGAGCATCCTTTCGTCCAGCGTTGGCGTCGCGACATGGCCCGAGGACGGTCTTACCGCCGACGAGCTTCTCGCCGAGGCTGACCGGCGCATGTACACGTGCAAGAACCGGCGGAAGCAGAAGCGGCCAATCGGACACATGGTGGAAGAACCGGCGGCGGTGGTGGTTCACTGAGTGAACCCGGAACATAGGGCGTCGGGACAACTTGGCTTTCCGTCAAGAAACATCGGGCTGCTGGGGTGTTGACGATAGGATCTACTTGAGAGGGCGGACCGCAGGGGCACGACTGTAGTGGGCGTTCGGCATTATTCGAACGCAAACTGTATTTGCGAGATCTGTCGT
>JBEKUT010000177.1:0-13236 GCA_049514735.1 Bryobacteraceae bacterium | reverse complement strand
TAGGCGTCGCGAAGATCGATCTGGCCTTTCGCGCGGTGCGGGGGGAAATTCGCAGAAAGGACGACGGCCGGTTAATGGCCACGGCGGACCAGGGCGAAATGCCTTTGCGCGAATACCTGGCGCAATTCATTAACGAGAATCCGGAACTGCTGCCGGCGCGGATAGCCGGTGGGTCCGGAATGGAACCGGTGCAAAAAGCGGCCCCGGCGGAACGCGGGATCGATCTGGACAAGATTAGACCGGGCATGGATCCGGAGGAGTTGGATCGGGTGCGGAAAGAGATCTCGCGCGTTGCCGCGCAAACCTTACGCGGCATTTAACACATCAGCGAGAGAGCCTGGGCTCTCCGAGGCTGAACGAACAGAAAGAGGAAAGGAAAACAGATGCCAACAATTACATCGGCAAATGTCGCAAATGCGATCGTTAAACTCGTTGCCGTGGATGCGCTGCCGGCGCTCTTGGGAAACTTAGTGATGGGCAACCTTGTGAATCGCGACTACGAGCCAATTCTGGCGCAGGCTGGCGACACGGTCAACGTGCCGATCCCGCCCACGTTGGTTGCGAATAATATCGCGGAGGGCGGAACGGTACAAACGCAGAATCCCAGTCTGGGGAATGCGCAGATCGTTTTGAACACTCACGCGGAGGCGACGTTCCAAATTCCGGATGTCACGAAAGTGCTTGCGGTGCCCGATCTACTGAAGCTGTATATGCAGCCAGCGGTAATCGCGTTGGGGCAGAGCATCGAGTTAGAACTCCTGAACCTGTATGCGCAATTCACAGCCAACGGATCGGTGGGGACTCCCGGGACACCTATCACAGAGGCAGTAATCGACCAGGCGGAAAGCACGTTGTTCCAAGCTATGGTGCCGCCTAGTGCGAATAAGTACTTGGTGGTCAATTCCGCAACATACTCGGCACTGCGGCAAATTCCCCGTTTCAGCGAGTTCTACAGCGCTGGCGACGCCGGTTTGCGGGCGTTGATCGATGGCAGCGTCGGAAAGATGAAAGACTTTTATATCTTCCGATCGCAGTTTGTGTCGGTAACAGGGAGCGCACCAGCCACCACGCATAACCTGGCATTCACTAAAGACGCGATCGGTTTAGTAGTACGGCGTCTGCCACAGCCGCTTCCCGGTACCGGGGCCATCGCGGAATACGCGGAAGTCGGTAACTTCGGAATGCGCGTAATCATGAGTTACCAGCCGAACACACTGGCACAGCAGTTCACCGTGGACGTGTTATACGGGACCGGCGTACTGCGCAATAACTTCGCGGTCCAGGTAAACAGCTAATCATCGGTACTGCGAGCCTGAGGAGGACCGGCACGAAGCCGGGGCAACGTCCGGTTCTTCTCAGCTAAGGATTCGAAAGGGGCAAATATGGACTTAAGAGCATTCTTTCAGAAAATTCGGACTATCGCTGCGACAATTCCAGGAAAAGATACTGTGGTTGCGAGTTTAGAGACAACGGACGGAGGGCGCGCGGGCGAGTTAGTAGAGGTCGCGCGGGACGTGGCGGCGAAGCTAATCGCGCAGGGTAAGGCCCGATTAGCAAGCTCGGACGAGGCGGCGCAGCTCAAGGCAGCCGCGATCTCGGCTCTCAAAGCGGCAGCAGACGCCGGCGAGAGAGAGCTGGTGCAGCTCAACGTTCTGCCACAAGCCGACTTAGAGCTGCTTCGGAGCGTCCTTCAGAAGAAGTAGACACGATTACGAACATGGCCTTGTTAACGGATGGACTTCTTAACACCAGCGGCGCGCTCCAGCAATACGAGAATGCAATTCTCGGGGTTGCTGCGACTGAGGAGATTGATGTTACAGCGAAGGCGTCGCTCGCACAGGAGGAGATCGCGACCCACCTGCACTTGTTTCTGGATCGAAGCGCGCTCCACAGCAGAGAGTTCCTGGTTCGACGCCACGTGGACGTCAGGGACATCGTAGTCACCAGGCCGCTAAAAAGATGGCACGCTTATAGGACGCTGGCGATGATTTATCGGGACGCTTATAACAATCAGCTCAACGACAGATATCAAGGCAAATGGACCGAATACGAAACGCTGGCAGCCGGGGCCGAGCAAGTCTTTTATCGCGCAGGAGCGGGTATCGTTCAGAATCCGGTGCCAAGAGCGAGTGAGCCGTTGTTGACAACGATTCCGCTTGGTGTCAGCGGGATTAGTTACTACGTTCGTATTTCCTGGATCAATGCCTTTAGACAGGAAGGGTGCGCGAGCGAGATACAACAGGCGACCACCAGCGACGGGTCGGCAATGGTTGTCGCGTCCGCAGAGGGGCCGGAGGGGATCGATTCCTGGAACGTCTACGCCGGTAGTGGTCCCGAAAGCGTTCAGCTACAAAATGCGACACCCATACCGATTGCCGGCACCTGGATATTACCTCCAAACGGACTCATTTCAGGGAAGGCTCCCGGCGACGGTCAGACCCCGGAGTGGTGGATCGTCGACCGGCACGTTTTGCCGCGAGGTTAAATTATGTGCCAAATATCGAATGTCGTGGGAGTGGTGGCTGGGCTGCTTACCGGAGCAGGCGGCCTGCAGGCGAACATAGACACGTTAGCCGCCGCGGAGTCGCTTCCGGACATCAGCGTCGGAAGCGAACAAGTGATCGCCCAAAACCTGCCCGCAGACATCGCGGAGCGCAATACTCCGGGTAAGTATCCGTGTGTTCTCGTTTACTTCGATGAAGTGGACAATCGGCTTCGCGAAAAATCACGGACCTTTTCCGGAACGGCGGGAATGGCCATAGAGGCGCGCGTATCGAGCGACCGGGTGGGAGATCTGGATGCGCAACTTAACGTGCTGGTGGATGCGGTTACCAGCACACTCGACCAGAACCGCGGAGACTGGGGCGACGGCATTTTCTTCGGCGGAGAATACAAGATTTCGTTTTCCCCGGTAAAACACGGCGGTAAGAACTTCATCCAGACGGCCAAGGTGACGTTCACTTTGGATGTCAGCAGGAACTGAGCAGGCGTAAAACAGAATGGCTTACATTTCATCAAACGAGAATCGTTTTTATGTCGCGCTGGAGCAGAGCTACGGTTTAGTCAGCGCGAGCGGCGCGTTTAACAGAATTCCCGCCATTAAGCTCACCGCACGCCAGCAGCGTGAGCGGGTGGACCGAAAGGACAAGACCGGTTCGCGAACATTCGTGGGCTACGCGCCAGGCGGTAGGCTGGCGACCACGGTCGAAATCAGCACTTACATGCGGAACTGGGCGGATCAGACAAAAGAGCCGGGTTATGGGCCTCTCTTCCAGGCGTGCATGGGGCTGCCAGCCGCAATTACAAATTCATTGAACATTAGCTCGGTTACCGGTACGAATCAACTGGCTTTCGCGACACCGCACGGGTTGACTGCGGGACAGGGCGTGGCGTACGGAAGCGAACTCCGGTTTGTCACGGCAATCGTCAATAGCCAGACAATTCAGATCAATGCTCCATTCACAGTTACTCCTTCTAGTGGCGCGTCAATGGGCATTTCCGCTACGTACTCTCTCGATACGGAACTAAATAGCGTGACGATCCTGGATTGCTGGAGTCCGACGTCGGCAGTGCAGCGGTTTATTTACGGGGTTGCGATCGATCAGCTTCAGTTACAGGTGAACGCAGACTTTTATGAATTTCAGTTCGCGGGGGCCGCTTGCGACGTTGCCGATACGACGAGCTTTCAGCCAGGGCAGGGAGGACTAACGGCGTTCCCGGCGGAACCGAGTTCCAGCGGTTTCGAGTACTCGATCGTTCCCGGACATTTGGGAGAGGTGTGGCTAGGCAGCGCGCCGAATCAGTTCTTCACGCTTACGTCCGCGACGGTCACGTTGGACAACGATCTGGTCCTGCGCGATAAGGAATTCGGAGCGGCTCTCGCGCGGGGGATTTGCCCGGGTATAAGAAACGTAACAGTGAACTTCAGCTTGTACCAGCAGGACGACTCACAGACTCAAGCACTGTACCAGGCGGCGCGTCAACAAGCGCCGACAAGTGTGATGCTTCAGATGGGTCAGCAGGCCGGCCAACTTACTGGTGTCTATTTGAAAAATGTAATGCTCGAGACGCCGGAGTTCGACGACTCCCAGACGCGTCAGCAATGGACTTTCAAGAGTTGCCGGGCACAGGGGGTAACGGACGATGAAATTTCTATCGCATTTGGATGACGACGCCAGTCGAACGGTGAACTACGAGAGTACGATTACCATAACATCGTGCGTCTTAGCTGGCGCGGCGTTCACAATCCAACGCATATCGCTAGGGCGCCGCATGCAACTCGCGCGGCGGGTCCTCGAGTTAAGCAGACAAATGGAGTTTCGCGAAGCGGGCGCCGGCGTCGAAGACAAGATCCAAGCCAACATTCTTAGTTTTGAGATCGACCGGTTATATCTGCAATGGGGTTTAGTAACGCTCGGCGGTTTGACAATCGACGGTGTGGATGCGACGGCCGAGTCACTGGCGGAAAAAGGTCCGGAGGACCTCGTCCGAGAGATTGTCGACGCTGTAAAACAACAGTGCGGGTTGAGCGAAGGCGAACGAAAAAACTAATCGCCGCCTTCCATTTTCAATTTGCAAACCAGGCGGCATGGAAGTGCGGCGATTGTAGAAAGAACGGCCTGGAGATGGCGCGGCGATGTGGATGGCTTGGACCACATAAAGGAAAAGCGCGCCTGGTGTGGGCGAGGCGCAACGTCGCGATCGATAGCTGCCCCGTGTCGTATGTGACGGCGGAGAGCCTGGTGCTTATTCAGGAATTCGTAGCATGGCGACAGTCCGTGGGCGTCGATTTGCTTTCACTTCCCGCCCGGACTGCGGAGGCATTCTGCATTTTAAGCAACGAACTCAAATCGGAGATCAAGAATGAACATCAGCGAGCTTGAGAGACGACTTCTGGCCGCGCTTCCGGCGAGGGAAGGGCGGCAAAGGCGGACAAACATACCGAGCTTGCCGGCAGTTTACGGGTTTGATAGCGTTCCTGCGTCCGCGGCGGGGGGCAGCGGGGAAGGCTCGAGCACCGCGGGTGCGGCATTGCAGTCGACGCTCAAAGAGGCGGCGGGTACGGCTTCGCAGTCGAACCAACAACTCTCAGACCTGGAGGCGCTTCAGCGGCAGCTGCTGGAGAGCACCGGGGAAAGCATTGGCGGGCTAAATTCAACACCGGCAAGTGGTAGCGGTTCGAGCGCTTTGTCGAGTGTGGGCGGCCTCTTGGGTAGCTTGCTCGGACAAGGGTCGATTCTGTCGCCGATCCTAAGCGGCATCATGAGTCTGTTCGGTGGCGGATCATCCACCTCGACGGCTTTGAGCGCATTCGAAATGCCTTCGTCAGTCAATGTTGAGACCGCCATTAACCAACCTGTCACTGGGATCGGACAAGGTCAGGCTTCCGGGCAGACCGGCGGGGGGCAAACGAGCGCTGCTTCGCAGCAAGCGATCCAAGTTCAGGTGAGCGCAATGGATTCACAATCATTTTTGGACCACAGCAGCGATATTGCCAATGCAGTGCGGCGCGCATTGTTAGATTCGCATCCGCTGAGCGACGTGATCGCGGAGTTATGAGATGGGTAGCTTTCCAACTTTAAAGACCGGCGCTATAATGCAGTATCCCGCAAGCCGTGTCACGCAGTTTTCGTCCGATGTCGTTCAGTTTCTGGACGGAACGGAGCAACGGTTTTACATTTTCCCACAGCCGTATCATTCATGGATCGTGAAGCTCGCGAATCTCGATGAAACCGAGCTGCAGAGTATTCGGAATTTCATTCAGGACATGAACGGGGCGGTTGGCATCTTTACCTTCACCGATCCATGGGATGGCACCACTTATCCGAATTGTAGCCTGCAAGGGACTGAATGGACGGATTCAATCGAGGGCCCCGTTCAGAGTACTACGAGTCTTACGATTAGGGAGCTTCCAGCATGAGCACGATGTATTTCCCTCAGCTTGCCAACGGGAATATCGCTCAATATCCGGTGACAAGGACGTGGCTGAGAACGGCTACTATCAATAATCTGCCGGACGGGAGTGTCATCGTCCTGGCCAGTGTCACGCCCGCCAGGATGTCCTGGACACTCAGCTACAGTGGCCTGTCGCAAGCCGAGTGGAGCGCGATCAAGGGACTGTTTGAAGGGGTCCAAGGACAATTTGGGAATTTCACTTTCGTCGATCCTGCAGACAATCTTCTCAGTTGGAGCGAGAATCTCGCAATGCCTGTGTGGACCCCGGACCCACTTCTCCAGGTCGCGACCAGCGCTCCCGATCCGAATGGCGGAACGAACGCCGTGACATTAACAAACGGGGCCCAAGCATCGCAAGGTATCGTGCAGCAGACGGCTGGACCGGGCTGGTTTGAATATACATTCAGCATTTATCTGCGATCCGATACTCCTTGTTCGGTGACTCTTATTCGTGCAGGCGGTGCGACTCAGGCCCAGGTTGCCGTAGCAGTTGGCGAGACCTGGACACGCGTGCAGTCCTCGGGCGCGTTGGTGACGCAAGGAAACGGCTTCGAATGTGGACTGGAACTCGATCCCGGAGTCACCGTATATGCGTATGGCGCACAACTTGAGGCACAACCGGACGCCGGTGCCTATAAGACAAAGACCACTGTCAGTGGTGTTTATCCTAGTGCCCGCTTTGACCAGGACATCCTGGTAAATACGTCCGATGCATGGGGGCAGTTTGCGACTTCGCTGAAGATAACGAGCGCGGTTTCATGAGGTGAGACATGGCGGTAATTGCCGACGTAAAAGAGTTGGAATGTCCGGACACACCACTGTTCCTGTTCACGTGCACGCTGGTATCCGGCGACGTGTTCAATTGGAGTTCGCATCACGTTACGGTGGCTGGGACTGAGTATGAAGCGCGGGTTCTGCGGCACAATCTATTCGAGATGACGTCTTCGCCGGCGGCTGCCACCGACGGAGTCTCGAAGATCTCAGTCACTCTCGCGAATGCAGATGCGGTTCTTGCGCCGATCGAAAGGACCATCGGTTGGAAAGGCGCGAAACTTACTGTCACGTTTCTATTTTTTAGTCTGGCGGATGCAACCCCGGCGTCCGACACACGCGTGGTGTTTCGGGGAATCGCGAACGCCCCCGACAATTCGACGGAGGCAGGGCTCAGGCTGACGTTTAACAACCGGCTCAACATGCAACGCCTCTATCTTCCGGAGACGCAGGTTCAAAAACTCTGTCCGTGGACGTTCCCCACCGACGCCCCAAGCCGGAGCGAAGCTCTTACCGGGACATTGTGGGGCAAGTTCTCGGCGATGTACCGGTGCGGGTATTCGCCGGATGTGGCGAATGGAGTGGGCGATCTGAATGGCGCGGTCCCTTTCACTACATGCGACCTGTCGCGCGCGCAGTGCGTACAGCGCGGCATGTTTACCTCTGACGCCCATCAAAACCAGACAGCCCGTTTTGGCGGAATTGAGTTTCTGCCGCCCTCGATTATTGTCCGTAGTTATCGTGAAAAAGGCACGCACATTTCCACGCCTATCGATAATCAGGCCAGTTACGACGATCCCGTTCCGCTCGTCTACGGGACTGGTTGGTACGAGCCGTCCATCGTTTTCGCGAGGAATGACGGAAATCTAACTCGCATGGAAGTGTTGCTTGGAGCCGGTGAAATCGACAGTGTTCTGACGGTAGTGGTGAACGACATCGAAATCCCAGCCGGTGTGTCGGGCGCAAATATGACCGCGACCGGTTGGTACAACGTCGTCTCTTACGGGACACGCAACGGAGCCTTCGACAGCAATTTTACCGACGCAACCGGAGCGCCGCTGGGCGATCCCTACGGCAGCATGGCGTACCTTTCCGTAGTTGTGCCGAACATAATCAGCTCTGGTCAATCGCTTCCGAGTATCCAAGTATTGTTGCAAGGATTAAAGCTGGCGCAATACGACACGACAGGCGCGCCGATAACGGTGGACTTCACAAACAATCCCGCGTGGGTACTGCTTGATGTTCTACAGAGAGCCGGTTGGGCGCTGGATGAGATCGATCTTCCGAGTTTCGCGCAAGTGGCCGCGGTGTGTAACCAACCCGTCCAAACCACCGACCTAAACGGTAATGCCACTCAGGTCCCAAGGTATCAATGTAACTTCTTCCTGACGCAGACTCGCAGCGCATCCGATGTCGTCCGGGGCATTCGCAACGGGGCCTGCATGTTTCTGAATTTCAACACAGCGGCACAGTTGAGCGTGAGTTCTGAAGACACCCTGGCGAACCAACAAGCGACGAAGCCGGATGGAAGTAACAGCACGACCCAGCTTAGTGGAGGATGGCCGGCCTATGAATTCGGCGACAATTCGCTCTCCGGAATCGCCCTGAAGTCGAATGGGCAATCGTCGTTGCGGGTCTATTCGCGAAGTACCTCGGACACGCCAAATCGATTCAGCGTGGAGTTTCAAGATGAATTCAATGAGTACCAGCAGGACAGCTTTTCTATTCTTGACGCGGGCGACCGCGCGAACATCGGACAGCAGATCGTAGGCGCGCTGCCCGCCCTCGGTATTCCGAATTTCGACCAGGCGACGCGTATTGCTTATTTGGCCCTCTCGAAGTCCGTCTCGGGAAATACTTACGTTGATTTCGACACTAGTGTCAAGGCGGTTGAGTTGGCGCCGGGCGACATTATCACCATCACTTATGCTCGGGAGGGATTTAGCCGGCAACCGTTCCGGATTATAGCTGTCGCACCGGGAACAAGTTATCGGCGTGTTTCTCTCACTGCTCAAATTCATGACGATGAATGGTATTCCGCCGCGGCGGCGAGCACGAACGCGACCGGGCGCCAGCCGACGGCACAAGTCAACACACCGCGGCCATTAGTAGGCACAGTACTTAATACGAATGGAACAACGGAGTTCGGGATCACCGAATCGGTGAGCGTCGATACGGATGGCACCAACACAGTGGGGCTGAGCGTAGCGTTTTCAGTGCCGCAGGCTCCTGCAATCAGCACGCTGTCCATTCCGTTAGTTAGCTTGCAACCCTTGTATGCCTCCACTGGCGGAACACTCCCGGGCGGTGCGACTTATTACTACGCTGTGAGTGCGCTTGATGCCTCTGGCGCAGAGAGCGCTCTGTCGTTCGGCATAAGCGCGACGATTCCCGCTGGAACCAGCACGAACAGCGTGACACTTCAAGACCTCAGCTTTTCTTCAACAGCGGTCGCATTTAACGTCTATCGCGGCGCCACGCCGGCCAACCTTCTTAAAATCGTCGCCAGTGCGCCTGTGGCAGCTGGGTTTGTGGATACAGGTTTCGCGCCGGCGCTGGTAGGTCCGCCCGATGCGAACTTCGATCATGCGAACTTCTACTGGCGTTCGGTTCTCAGGACGGAACAAAAGGCCGATATCTACAGCGCCAATACGGTCGGAGTGACGAGCGCCGGAATGGAGACGAATGAATTTCAAGGCGCGATCGCGCGCCTCTCGGAAGGGACTGGAAGCGGGCAGGAGAGAACGATTGTATCGAACACCGATTCGACGTTAACTGTGTCGCCGGGCTGGGATATAGCTCCGGATCAAACCAGTTATTTTCTGATCGCGGGAGCGAGCTGGCAATTCGGCGCTACGACTACGGCGAGCCCTGTCACTTTTTCCATCCCCAATATGACCGGCGCCGTGGTGGAAGTATCCGGACTCGCGGCTAATGTCAACGACGATGAGTGCGCATATGCTTTGTCGCCACTCACACAATGGCAAATCGTGGGCGGTGCAGGATCGGAACTGGATGTCAATGTGCCGGCGCAACCGACGTTCGGCTTATCGGCGGCGGGGCAAGGGGCGATTGAGGTCGTCGGGATAGGATTCACCGACCTAACGAACACCCATGGCGTGGCGGCGGGCACACTGTCGGTTGTGTATTGGGATGAAGTCGCCGGAACATCGACGACCACTTTGTCGGCCGCTGTCGCGGCGACTGACCAGGCAGTGCAACTAAATGGTCCTTTATCAGCCCAAGCTGGCGACATCGTGCAAGTCGACTCTGAACTGATGACAGTCCAGCAGACTGTCACGGCGGGCACGTCGATACAGGTGGCGCGTGGCGCATACGGGACGATAGCAACCACGCATTCGGTTCCCGCGTCAGTTTATGTCTTGTCAAGAAAGACGTTTGTAATGCCGTTTCCACTGGAATTCTTCGGTACGCCCGCAAGCGGCGATTACTCCTATCGAGTCACGGTGCCCGATGTCCGTATTGCAGCGGCAGACTTCTTCGTGACGAACTCGAAAGGCAATAGCAGCGTCATGCAGCAGGCATTTACTGCGACGACCGATGCCGGCATCCGCACGTTATCGGGCGGTCAGTTCTCGATGCAGATCGAGGGGCTGTTGGCCATCCAGACGAATGCCGTTCCGCTAGTCATTGTAGATACCGCGCATTCAGTGCGCGACATATTCGCGAACCTTGGCACAGCGCCCACCGGAGCGCCGGTTAACTTGCAGGTTACGCAGAACGGTCAGCCGTATTGCGCACTTTCCGTGCCCGCCGGAGCGACGGTATCCAACGTCGTGGACGGCGCCACTTTACCTCCACTGCAATCACAAGCTCAGCTAGGGCTAAACATACTTGCCGTGCCTCAGACATCCGGTAGTGTTCCCGGAGCGGATCTGACAGTGACGATACGGTTATAATCCGATGACGACACTTCAGAAGCTAACTCCTAATCAGGACCTGCAATGCTACTATTTCCAGCCCTCCGCGATCGCGGCGCTCAGCGCGACAAGTCCGGCGGGCTTCACTGTATCGGGTTGTTGGAGACAGCAATTCGATTGGGCCGTGATCGAGTGGAATCGCGACGACGTGTTCGAGCATCCGTCGATGCGTCCATTACCGGACGGCGATCTCAGCGAACTTACCCTCTCCTATCAAGAGACTCGAACGAACTGCATCGCTCTCGATTCGACTCTGTTCCCCACGGTCGATTGGCCAACCTTACGAATCTGGGCGGTTAGCGCGGCGGGCGTTGACCCTTATAACGACCCCGGCGGGGAGCAGGTCTACAAAGTGCCGCTCGCGAATTATGCAACGCCGATTGCGGGCGCTTACCGGCCCGCGTCGGCGCAGATCACTCTCTCGGGTACGATTACGGCGGGTGACTACGTTGGATTTTCATTTCTCGATGAACACTATTCGTACCTAATGCTCGCAGGCGATACATTGGAGAACGCGCTGACGCAACTTGTCGCGGCAGTGCAGATCGTTAATTCCGATCCAGCAGCTAACTCGGTCATGTCGGCAACGTTGACTGGCACAACGATCACCCTTACTTACGCGCGGCCAGGGCAGACACAACCGACTGGCGCCAATGGTAATCGAATCGGGCTCTATACTTATGTTTCCGACACCGGGACGGAACAGTGGGATTGTACTTCCAGACAATTCTCGGGTGGGACATCGCCGACTCAATGGCAAATTACTCTTCCATTTGCTTCGCTCGCCGATCCTGCACTCGGACCTGTTCCGGCGAACGCGATTCGGAAATTGCGATGGACCTACGCCGCCGATTTGCAGGCGGGCGCCTTTCAGCGTAGTGAGTTTCAGGTTGTGATCTCGAATTGGTCCGTCACCGGATCGAATCGGACTTACTCTGTCGCCGGACCTGGAAGCATTCGGACTGAGAACACGGGCTCCAACTTGACTTACTCGGGCACATGGACGCAATCGCTGCCAAGCAACTATTCGGGTGGATCGATACAGGAAACGATCGTACCTGGATCGGTGGTCTCGTACACTTACAGCGCAGCCATCGAACACAATTTGTATCTTGGCACGCGCTTACTCGCCGGAGGAGCGACGATCTCTGTCTCACTGGACTCGACGTCAGCCCGAACGATAAAGACGAACCTAGCCGGTGAGGACGTCTTGGTTCGCATTCCTCTTGGTCAATTAGCCGCGGGTCAGCACGTCGTTACGGTTTCGCATCAGGATGTCACCGGAGCGTCTTTCTATTTCGACTTTTTCGAATTGGCGATTCCGACGACGGAGTTGCCCACAATCAATACGGAGAGCAAGCTCGCTCTGGCGACCGACTGGGACACGTTGCATTCCATTGCCCTCGCGCCAGAAAGGACGGCGTGGCTGATCGATTCGTTAGGATTCGACGGCAGAGTAAATCACTATGTAGGTGCAACGGCTTTCTACGAGCTTGTTTGCGCCGGCCAGCAATATGCCTCCGCGACAGTCACTTTTGAGGGTGCACCTGACGCGAACGCGACGACCACGATTACCATCGCCACCGTATCCGATCCAACGGATCAAACGGCGATCACTCACTTGAATGTGATCGGCGACACGGGTCCCACTTTGGCGCTGGCCTTCGCGCTTCTGATCAACAGTGGATACACTGCGATCTGGGCCGCTGCGTCCGGCAATCAACTCACCATTTGGGCCAGGGAAATGGGCGCAGATGGCAACACGATTACCGTAAGCACGAGCGCTCCCACGACAGATCTGACGCTCGTACTCTCAAGCCCCACCTTAACTGGCGGCGTCGATGGTAACTGGTACACGGATTTAACGGCTCTGCCTAGAATCAACCGCGCGGCTCGCGATTGGCATCAAAGCTATTTCACCGCGCTGCTCGGATACGGGCTGGAAGTGACAGCATCCTTCAGTATGGAATTGCAGAATGGAGATCCCAGCGCGAGTGCGGGAATCGCCCAGCGGTATCCGAGCCAGGCCGCAGTCATGGTGTCAACGCCGGCGCTTCAGACTAACTTTTCTCCGGCGAGCACGGCGTTCTGGCAACAGGTCTATTTGGATATGGCGACCGTTCAGAGCACCGCAGGTCTTGTCCCCTATTTGCAATTTGGCGAAGTGCAGTGGTGGTATTTCCCCGATGACGGTTCAGGAATGCCATTCTACGATGCTTACACTACGTCCACGTTTGAGACGCAATACGGCCGTGCTATGAGCGTTATCGCATCGGGGAATGTCGATCCGGCTACTGTTCCTGACGAAGCTGCCTTCCTTCCGGCCTTGATCGGTCAATTTACAGATCAGATTTCTAATTTCGTATCGCAAACATCTCCTACATGCCGCTTTGAAGTTCTATATCCGGTCGATACTAATAGTGGCGCTCTAGACGCTGTCATCAACTATCCGGCGGCCAGTTGGGCTCCACTAAAACTCGCGTGTCTCAAGACTGAGAGTTTTACTTACACGAATGCCAGGGACCTTGACCTATGCGAGACAAGCATCAACGCAGCAGTGTCCCGTGGA
>JBEKUT010000176.1:0-13436 GCA_049514735.1 Bryobacteraceae bacterium | reverse complement strand
GGGCCTGCGGAACCAGCTCCCGCAACCGGAAATCGACGCCAGGAAACTCTTTTCGGAACAGAGGAACTACCTTGGTGAGAACACTCTGGATCGGCATCACCCCGGCGCCCACCGTGAGATGGCCGCAATCGCGCCCATCGGCGCGGCGCACGGCTCGCACCGCGCGTTCCACTTGTTCAAGCGCGCTGCGCACTTCGACTTGGAACACTTGTCCGGCATAGGTGAGCTCGACGCGCCGGTTGGTCCTTTTGAATAACAGGACGCCCAGTTCGCGCTCCAGTTGCTGGATCTGCTGGCTCAAGGGAGGCTGCGCCATATTCAGACGTTTCGCGGCGCGCGTGAAATTTAGCTCCTCGGCGAGCGTCACGAAGTAACGAAGGTGGCGCAATTCCATATCGGTAATTTGATTATGGGTTAAATAGAAGGGGCTGTGGATCGCGTGCGAAGCGAGCGGTCATGACGATTTCCGCTTGCCCACGATCCGCGGTATCCAGCGCGGCGTGGTCCTGCAATATTCGACATACTCCGGCCCGCGCGTCCGCCGCAAATGGGGCTCTTCCAAGAAGACGATCACGAGATGAAAGACCAACCAGGCCGTTGCTGCGTAAACCAGCAGATTCGGCGACGCGAACACCAAAGCTTCTCCCCACAAGATGGCAGTCACGCCCACGTACATGGGATTCCGCACGAAGCGGTAGATCGCGCCGCGCACCAGTGTTTGCGGCTCGAGCCCCAGCACAAACGCGAGCGGCCGTGTAAACCAGATCGCGGGCGTACCGTGGCCGGAAAGGAGAAACTCCAGCGCGGACCACAAGTACAAGAAGAGTCCCAGCCCAATCGGAATCCATCCGAGTTGGCGAAGCCACCACGGCACTTGGGACCAAACCCGGCCGGAATTGTAGAATGTCAAAGGGAGCCACAAGGTAACGGTTCCCGGCACCAGAACCGTAAAAATCAGCGCGCGGAGAATCAATCCAACCATGTCAATCCTCTCCGGCCGTGCATGCGGCCTTGCGGGTCTGAGATAATCGAAGAAAGCATTGGCGTCAATCGGCGAGCCCAGGCTCGGGGATTCGCGGCTCCTTATGAAATGCGCCCCTGGCTCGAAGAGCGCGCCAGATGGTTGCACTTCGCTGAGGCGAAATCGATGTTTGCCTCTTTATACTCTAACTGGATGGCGAGAGGCGGAGTTTCTTTTGTACGCTTGTAATTGATCGGTATGGACGAGCAGAAGATCCTGGCTAGACTGCGTGAGATTTGCCTGGCGCTCCCCGGGTCGAGCGAGACGGTTACTTTTGGACACCCGACCTTTCAAGCCGGCAAGATGAAAACATTCGCCGTTTTGGAGAGGTACAAGGGAGAATTGTCGATAAGCTTCAAAGTGGGCAAGTCCTTACAGAACGTCTTCCTCGACGATCCCCGATTCTTCAAAACGCCCTACGTGGGACAGCACGGCTGGGTGTCGTTGCGCGTGAACGGCGGCCGGTTGGATTGGAAGGAGATCGCGGAACTGGCGGCGGGTAGCCACCAGCTCATCACCGGAAAGAAGAAATGAAGTCTTCCGGCCGCGTGGGCCGAAATGTAGCGCTGGCGAGTATCTTTATCAGCGCGGCTCTGGCGGCAGTCAAGATCGCGGTAGGCCTGAAGGCGAACTCAACGGCCGTCGTTTCCGACGGAATCGAATCCGCCACCGACGTTCTCGCATCCAGCCTGGTCCTGTTCGGCCTGATGATGGCGGCCAAGCCGCCGGACGCGGAACATCCTTACGGGCACGGCCGGCTGGAAACCCTTTCGGGGATGGCCGTCGGCATTATTCTGGCTGTCACCGGGTCCCTCATCGCTTTCGAGTCCTTGCGGCGCGCCATGCACCGGCATGGACCCCCGGCGACGTTTGCCGTTTGGCCGGTGCTCCTTTCCATCGTCATTAAAGGATCGCTGTTTTTTACGAAGCGGCATCTGGGACGCGAAATGCGAAGTACTTCTCTGTTGGCCGACGCCTGGAACGACGGCATGGACACGATTTCGGGCTTCGTGGCGCTGGCCGGCGTCAGCCTCGAGGCTTTTGAGCCAGCGCATTTTGGCATCGCCGACGAGAGCGGCGGCTTCCTGGTGGGCATCATCGTTATTACCCTCGGCATCCGCATCGTGCGAGACACCATCTTTCAGCTCATGGACACCATGCCGAACCCGGATTTATTGGACGAGGTTCGCAATGTCGCCATGAAAGTCCCCGGCACGCTCGGCGTCGAGAAGTGCTTCGCGCGCAAAACGGGCCTGCAATATCATGTGGACCTGCACCTCGAAGTGGATCCCGAAATGACTGTTGCGGAGTCGCACGAAATTGCGACCGAAGTGCGGGGGAAAATCCGTGGAGAGCTCTCCTGGGTCGCCGATGTTCTGGTACACGTGGAGCCACATGGGCTCGCTACAATCGACAGCAGGCATGGAAAATCGTGAAATCGCGCGGATTCTGAATGAGACCGCGGATCTCATGGAGATCGCGGGCAACGATGGATTCCGCATCCGCAGCTACCGCAACGCCGCTTCGACACTCGAAACCTATCCCGAAAAAGTGGAAGACATCGTCTTTAATAAGGAGCGTAAGGTCACCGAGATTCCGGGGGTCGGGAAAGGAATCGCACTCGCTCTGCAGGACATCGTCGAGCGGGGCTCTTTCCCGGTCCGCGACAAACTGCTCGAAACCTTCCCCGTAACCGGCCTGGAGTTGCTGAGGATCCAGGGGCTCGGCCCCAAGAGCATCGCGCTGCTCTACGAGCATTTCAAGGTGGCCAGCGTCGACGATCTGGAACGCGTCTGCCGTGAGCAGAAGCTGCGGGATCTGCCGCGCATGGGCGCGAAGCTGGAAGAAAAAGTTCTGCGCTCCATCGCGCAATATAAACAAAGCTCGGGGCGATATCGTCTCAACTTCGGCCATCGCGTGGCGGACGAACTGATGACCTACCTGGCTGAGGGCGAGGGCCTTGAAAAAATCAGCGCCGCGGGAAGCATGCGGCGGGGCAAGGAAACCATCGGCGATCTGGATCTTCTCGTCACCGGTCGCGGAGCGGCCGCCGCGATGGACCGCTTTGTCGCGCATCCGCGCGTGCATGAAGTGCTCGGAAAAGGCGCGAATAAAGCCAGCGTGCGATTCGGTCTCGAAGGCCTGCAAGTCGATTTGCGCGCGCTTCCGCACGAGAGTTACGGCGCCGCCATGCAATACTTCACGGGCAGCAAGGAACACAACGTCAATTTGCGCACCCGGGCGTTGAAGCTCGGCCTCACGCTCAATGAATATGGCTTGTTCCGGCTGGAGGGCAATGAGCGGGTGGCGGGCGAGAGCGAGGAAGACGTTTACGAAAAGATGGGCCTCGATTGGATTCCGCCGGAGCTGCGCGAGAATTGTGGCGAGATCGAAGCGGCGGCCGAGCATCGGCTTCCGAAGCTGCTGCAGCTTTCCGACATTCGCGGCGACCTGCACATGCATACGACGGAAACCGACGGACGCGCG
Source organism: Bryobacteraceae bacterium (assembly GCA_049514735.1). Taxonomy (GTDB): domain Bacteria; phylum Acidobacteriota; class Terriglobia; order Bryobacterales; family Bryobacteraceae; genus JAICMB01. Next base: position 9,928 of record JBEKUT010000176.1, on the reverse strand, counting down.
ACGCTGCAAGAGATGGCCGCGGCCGCCCGCGAACTGGGCTACGAATATATCGCGATCACGGATCATTCGAAGGCCATCGCGATGGCCAATGGGCTCGACGAGAAACGAGCGGTCGCCTTTGCGCAGCACGTCCGGGAGCTGAATCGCGACGGCAGCCTCGGGATTCGCATTCTATCGGGGCTTGAATGCGACATACGCCGCGACGGGACCATGGATCTGGAAGAGGATGCGCTGGCCGAACTCGACTTTGTGGTTGGCAGCGTCCACAGCCTGATGAACATGGAGTCGGCCGAGATGACGGATCGCCTGATGCGCGCGCTCGAATCGCCGAACCTCAACGCGCTGGGGCATCCTACCGGCCGCATGATCCTGCAGCGCGAGGCGTTTCCATTCGATTTTGAACGGGTTGCGTCCGAAGCGGTGCGCCGCACCGTATTTCTCGAAATCAATGGCAGCCCGGAGCGGCTCGACCTCAGCGGCACGCTCGCACGAACGGCAAAATCGCTGGGTGCGCGATTCATCATCTCTACCGATTCGCATCATCCCAAGAGCCTAGGAACGAATATGCCGTATGGAGTATTGACGGCTCGGCGCGGCTGGCTGGAAGCTGGCGATGTGCTGAACACTTTGCCCTACGACCAGTTGATGCAGGCCATCCGAAAATCATGAAGCTCATTTCCTCAGTGCTGAAATACAAAAACAGTCTGTTTTCCGTGACTGAAGACCATGCCGTCGACCCCGACGGGTTTGAAATCAAGCGCGGCATCATTCACCATCGCGGATCGGCGGTGATGATGACCGTCGACGACCGCAAGCGTATTCTGATGGTGAAGCAATACCGTTTGCCTGCCCGCCAGAAATTGTGGGAACTGCCCGCCGGCAGCATCGATGAAGGTGAGACGCCTATGCGAACCGCTAAGCGCGAGCTGAAGGAAGAGACTGGATGCACCGCGAAAAAATGGAAGAAGCTCATCGAGTTCTATCCCAGCCCCGGGTTTAGCGCCGAAAAGATGACCATCTTCCTGGCTACGGAGCTGACCCAAGGCGTCGCAAATCCGATGGAGGACGAGCGCATCGAAACGCAATGGTTTCCGGCCCGCGAAGTGGAGAAGATGATTCTGGATAACGAAATTCGAGACGCGAAAACGATGCTGGGGTATTTCTTGTGGAAGCGGGAAAACGGTTCGCGGTAGCGATCGAGGCGTCGTCGCGCCGCGCGGCCCCTCCCGGCGGGTGTTAAGGCAAATAGGTTGTATTTGATTTTTCTATTGGCATTCTGGGTCTCATAAGCATACACTCTTTCAAAGCGCATTAGTTTCCGGCGGCCGGCTCCTGTCCAGCTGAGCTTTAAGCCCACGTCCCGGCTACAATTCCCGTTACTTTTCTGGAGGCAAGTTTGCGAAACACCACAACACGCTTATTTTCCATGAGCGCGATGCTGGGCGCGATGTTGGGCGCTGCGGCGCTCGCTCAAGACACTCCACCCGCTACGCCGCCTGCGACACCACCAGCGGACGCAACGGCGGCGGCTCCGCAAACACCCGCGGCTCCAGCACCCGCGGCCCCCACGCCCCCCTCGGCCTGGACCAAAGATGGGGTAGATCTTTATCTTTATGGAGACGTTTACGGCGATCTGAATTTCAATCATCCGCACGACGGGTTCAACGATCTCTACAACTTCGACGACCGCGCCAATCAGGCGCACGTGAATCTAATAAAGTTCAGCGCTGAAAAAGCGTCCGGAGTTCTGGGCTTCCGGCTGGACTTGGGTTACGGCAGAACGCTGGACGTGATCAGCGCCGGCGATAATGCCGCGAAGGGTTTCGAATATTTCGAGCAAATGTACGCCGAGTTCCGGCCGCCAAAGGCGCACGGCATTGAAATCGATTTTGGAAAATTCGTAACGGCGGCGGGCGCGGAAGTGATCGAATCCAACAATAACTGGAACTATTCCCGCAGTCTGCTTTTCGCATGGGCGATTCCGTATTATCATTTTGGCGCCCGCGCCACCATACCAGTCACGAAGCTTTTCAGCACTGGCGTACAACTCGTGAATGGATGGAATAGCCTCGGCAACAACAACACATTTCAGACGGTTGGTCTGTTGGGGAACTTCACCTGGAAGACGTTGGTCTGGAACAACACGTACTACACCGGTCCGCAGAGGGAAGGTGTGGCTCTGGCGTATCGCCAAGTGTATGACAGTAATGTCGTGCTCACACCCAACGGCAAGACCAACGTCTATTTGAACGTCGACTACGGCACGGACAAGAACCCCGCGGCCTCTCGCGCGAAGTGGTCCGGCTTTGCCGCGGCGGCAAGGTTTCAGCTTACGAATCGCATAGCGTTCGCTCCCAGAGCGGAAATATTCGATGATATTAACGGGTTTTCCACAGGCGTGGCCCAGACTGTCAAAGAGTTCACCCTTACTGGCGAATTAAAGATCCACGACGGACTCCTGAGCCGTTTGGAGTACCGGCGCGATATGTCGGACAAGCCATATTTCGACCGCGGTCTGGGCGCCATGGTTGCGAAGGACCAGAGCACGTTGGCTCTGGCCTTTATAGCGTCCTTCGGTCCCAAGAAGTAACTGAAGAGCATTCGAGTTATAGGAAAACCGGGAGATTAATACATGAATCCATCTGAGTCAAAAGTTGAAATGAAAGCCACGTTAGGCTTGACCGGCCTGACAATGAACGCCATGGCGCTCATAGCGCCGGGAGCGTTTCTGTGGTTAACCTTTAACCCCCAAGCGGTAACGGGCGTGACGGCGCCGTCCATGTGGATCGGCATTGTAGTGGCGCTCCTCCTGTGCTTGGCCACGGCGGTGTGCTACGCGGAAATGGCGAAACTGTATCCGGGAACGGGCAGTTCCTATTACTTCGCAGAACAATCGTTTTTGAACCACGACAGAGCGTGGAAATATGCCCGCATATCGAAATTTATCGTCGGATGGGCGTCGCACCTTTACTACTGGATTTATCCTGGCGTGATGGTCGGCGTCATGGGCGTGTTGTGCGGATATCTGGTTGGGACGCTGTGGCCTAATGTGATGAGCGCGTCGAATCCCGGCACTTTATTCATGATGGTGGTCGCGGTGGCCTTCTCCTTCTTTGTGGCTTGGATCGCCCATCGCGGGGTGAACGGATCCACCGCGGTCAACGTCGCGATCAATGTTATTCAGATTTCGGCTCTCGTGCTGTTCTCGGTATTGGCCCTGGGATATCGCATAAATCATCCCCCGGGAAGCATCGCCTATCAGTTCGATTCCAGCTCCGGGGATGCCTACACCTATGAATTCGCGACGGAGAAAGTTGTCGCCAACGGGCAGACCACAGAGAACATTCTGCGCGATAAAGACGGCGTTCCCAAGCCTCTACTGGACTCGGCTGGAAAGCCGGTGCCATTCAAGATCGCGTATCCGGAGAAGGACGACAAAGGAAATTTTCTGAGCCATCCCAGTGGCTCTTCTGTCATCGGCATACACAATGTCGCATGGGCCTTCATTCAAGCGACGGTGGCGATCCTGATTCTTGTAGGATTCGAGTCTGTGACTGCGATGGGCGGCGAGGCTAAGAATGCGAAGCGCAATGTACCGATCGCCGTTATTTTGTCGCTGCTGGTGCAAGGGGTGGTCTGTTATCTCTTTGAGTATTTCGCGGCAAACTATTTTCTGAATAGCGGGTACACGATGCAAAGCGCATCGGGATCGGCGGCGCCCATCGGCGACATGATGATCGTGATCGGCAACGCGGTCCTCGGTCCGGGCAACGGACGCGTCTTCATGTTGTGCGAGGCGTTCACGGTCTTTCTCGCGTTGATCGGCACCACGCTCTCGTGCATGAATACCGGCGCGCGCGTTACTTACGCAATGGGCAAAGATAAAGAAGTTCCGGCGCATTTCGGGATGCTGCACTCGAAGAATCTCAGCCCCCATCGCGCCATTTGGACGCTCGCCGCGATCTCAGCGGTATTCGGTTGCCTCGCTGTCGTTATGTTGTTCGGCGATGCAGCGGCGCCCGCGGATTCGGCGATCAAGGCCCTCCCTCAGGGGATCTTTTCAAGCGTTGGATACAGCACGCACGATAAGATGGCGGCGATGCCGAATTCGCTCCTCACCATTACGCTCGCTTCAAACTTCGGCACATTCCTGTTGTACGGGCTGAGCTGCATCATCTGCATGGTCGCGTATCACAAGCATCCGAAATACAACGTCGTTCTTCACATGCTGATTCCCCTCTTCGGACTGTTCGCCAACCTGGCGTGCATGGCGTTCTACCTGATCGGTCCGTTCATGGGGTACGGCACCAAGATGGAACCGCTTCTGGCTTTGGGGATCGCCGCCGTCTGGGCTCTCTACGGCGGGATTTATTTCAGCCGCGCGAGCAAGATGAGCGGAAAAACTACGCTGGTGCCGAACCGCTCTGCGGCGCTATCGTCCGGAGCGTAACGGCTTACTTCGGGGTGAAGGGGAAGTGAAACGATGGGCAGCCGCGCGGCTGCCCACTTCGCATTTATGCTCGACGTGGAGTTCACGGAGCTTTCCGATCCTGGAAAAGTTCGTGGTCACAACGAAGATTTTTTAGGTCACGCATCGCCGGTAACGCCGGTCCAAGTCAACACCCACGGCTGGATTTTCGCTCTTGCGGACGGCGTGGGCGGCAACGACTACGGCGAAGTGGCTTCGCGCACGGCGGTTGAGACCGTGCTCTCAGGATTTCGAGCGGCCCCAGCTGGCGAACCCCCAGGATCGTTGTTAGCGCGTCTGGTGAAAAGCGCTAACTCCCGTATTGTCGAAATTGGCATGTCCAACGCCTCGTCGGGCCGCAAGATGGCGACGACGCTGGTGGCATGCGCGTTACGGTTTGACCGTCTGGCAGTGGCGCACGTGGGCGATTCCCGCTGCTACCTGGTCCGGCGCGGGCACACTACGGCGTTGACTCGCGATCACACGCTGGTGGCCGAGCAGGTCCGGCTTGGCGTGCTCTCGTCCAGGGAGGCCGCCGAATCGTCCTCGAAACACCTCCTAAGCCGGTCTCTGGGAAGCGAGCTATTCGTCAACGTCGACACCAGCGAACACCAGATTCATGTGGGAGACGTGCTCCTGCTTTGCTCCGACGGTTTGCACGGATCGTTGGAACCTTCGGAAATAGCGGATCTGGTGGGACAGATTTCCGATCTGCAAGTAGCGGCGCAAAAAATGGTCGCTATTGCGAACGACCGCGACGGCAGCGATAATATCAGCGTACAATTAATTCGCATAAGAGGCGTCGAGCGTGTGGGTATGTACCGGGGGCGGCCGTATAAGCTTCGCTAAGGCCGGCTCAACTCACACCGACGATGACCACTATCCACGCAGGCGATCAACTCGATCATTACCGCGTCGAAGCTCTTGTCGCTCGCAGCGGCATGGCGACCATCTATCGCGCTACCGATACGCTCACGGGGCGTCAGGTGGCCATCAAGCTTCCGCATCCGGAGATGGAAAGCGATCCCATATTCTACGAGCGGTTTCACCGCGAGGAGGATATCGGGACGAAGCTCGATCATCCCGCTGTGATGAAAGTGATCAAGGACTCCGAACACAGCCAGCTCTACATGGTGATGGAGTGGGTGGACGGCCGTCTTCTGCGGCAACTAATGGATGAGCTGAAGAAGGTGCCTCCCGAGCGCGCCACCAGGATCGCGCTGGGCATTAGCGAGGCGCTCGAATACATTCATAAGAACGGCGTGGTTCATCGCGATCTGAAGCCCGAGAACATCATGATCGACGGGGAGGATCGCGTGAAGCTGATCGATTTCGGAATCGCGGGACAGGCGGGAGCGCGGCGTCTCACATTCACGAAGCTCTCCGACACCATGGGCACTCCGGAATATATTTCCCCGGAGCAGGTGAAGGGAAAGCGCGGCGACGGACGCAGCGACGTTTATGCGCTCGGCGTGATGCTCTATGAAATGCTGACGGGCAGACCCCCGTTTCAGGGCTCGAACCCGTTCGTGGTGATCAACGACCGCTTACTGAACAATCCGGAGCCGCCGCGCGAGATCGACCCATCAATTAGTCCGCAACTGCAGGAAATCATCTATCGTGCGTTGGAGCGCGATCCTAAGAATCGCTACGGAAGCGCCCGCGAGATGGCCTGGGACCTGCAACATCAGGACCAGGTGGGGGTGACGGATCGCGCGGAGTTTCACGACTGGAAACATCGCCGCACGCCGTGGTTGAGGCAGATTTTGTTTTATACGGCGATGGCGCTGATTCCCGTTGTAGTTTTCGGGCTATTGTTGTGGGTGGCGAAACATTGAGGAAACCCAGCGTTGTTAGTTCGTCGTTGCGGCGTTGTTAGTTCGTCGTTGTTGGTTCGTAGTTCGGCGTCCTCAAATTTCTTGATTGCCGGTCCGTGGTTCGATGCCCTCAAACTACGAACCAACAACCAACAACTACGAACTACGAACGCTCTGTTAGTTCGTGATTGCCGATCCGTGGTTCGATGCCTTCAAACCACGGACTAACAACCAACAACGACGAACTACGAACGCTCTGTTAGTTCGTGATTGCCGATCCGTGGTTCGATGCCTTCAAACCACGAACTAACAACCAACAACTACGAACTACGAACGCTCTCTTGGTTCGTGATTGCCGATCTGTCGTTCGATGCCTTCAAACCGCGAACTAACAACCAACAACTACGAACTACGAACGCTCTGTTAGTTCGTGATTGCCGATCCGTGGTTCGATGCCTTCAAACTACGAACAACCACGAACTACGAACCAACAAAGCTTAGCGTTCCTCACCGTTGCATGAACTCGTCCCCGCTATGGGTCATGAAGTCGGGATATGCGCCGGCTCCCAACTCGTATAAATCGAGTCCCTGACGCTCTCCGTCCACAGCGACGCGCTGCGGGTAGAACCGGTTTAAAAGCCAATTCAGACCGTATGTGAGCGGCAGCACGAAGCCGAGCAGCGTTGCAACTCCGATGGTCTGGGCGAGCCACTGGCCGGATTCGGCGGCTGGAAAATTTCCCAAAAAACCCAGCGAAAGTATCCCCCAAATGCCGGCGACGGCGTGTACCGAGATTGCTCCGCCGGGGTCGTCGAGCCCGAGATGTAGTTCCAGCCACTCCACCGACAAGGGGACCAACACGCCTGCCACCAGACCGGTAATGATAGCGGCGGCCGGCGGCATGAAAGCGGCTCCGGCGCTGCTGGCCACCAATCCTCCCACCCATCCATTCGCGGACAGCGATGCGTCCGGTTTTCCGAACCGCGAACGCGTGACTCCGGCGGTCGCCAGCGCCGCGGCTGCCGAGCACAGAATCGTATTCACAGCGATCGGCGCCACGCGTCCGGGCTCGACGTTCTGGAACAACAGAGCGCCGGCCGAATTCAGGCCGAGCCAACCAATAAGAGCAAACATGCAGCCGAGCAGCACGAGCACGGCATTATGCCCGGGGATAGCGGTCGGCATTCCATCGAAAGTGTGCTTGCCGTGGCGGGGCCCGAGGATCCAGGCGATGGACAATGCCGTCAGCCCACCAGTGACTTGAATTGGCGCCGCACCGCCGGTGTCGAGGAATCCGTGTCCGATCCCGTAATTCACGCCGAGCTGAGCCAGCCAGCCGCCGCCCCACACCCAATGCGCAAATAGCGGATAGGTCCAGCCGGACAGCACGGCCGTGGAAATACAGCTCGCGCTCAGGCGCCAGCGGTCGGAACCGGCGCCGAACGGGATGAGGCAGGCCATGCCTACTGTGAACAACTGCAGCAATGCTGCAAGCGAGACAGGCGACCCATCCAGCGGCAGGCCGCGAAAAAGGAACTTTTCGGCTCCAATCCAGTTCCATCCTTTGCCGCCGATTACGAACATATACGCGGGCCGGCCGGGGAAACCGTCCCATGCAAATCCACAGGCGCAAAAGACGAGCGCGGCGACAGCCATGATGCACAGCGACGCCATCATCGTGTGGGCGGCGCTGCGCGAGCGCCCCAGTCCCGTGTTGATGAGCGCCAAACCCGCATTGGCCAGCGGGACCAAGAGAATGCAGACGATGCAAAGAATCGTGGAAGGCGACACCTATGTGCCACTCCGTACGATGCGATGTGCGCGGCTGACCAGAACCAAGCCCCAGATTTCTATCGCGATACCGGCCAGTACGAAACCTCCCTGTGCGGACGCCGGTTTGAGGAGCGCGACGGCCGTCAGTACAATGATCCAACCAACCAGGAGTAACAGGAACCCCGCAATCTTCATGTTTGTTTGCGTGAAGGAGTGGGTTCAGTATAACAAGCGCGATGCCCGGCCCGGAAGGCGTTCGTGGTTCGTAGTTCGTGGCCTTGTTAACTGGTTTGCGAGCTCGCCAGCGTGTTCATGATGATCGAGAGAGCGTTTTGGCCGGGCGATGTCGAACTGTCGGAGCCAAATAGGGATTGCGCTGTATTTGTCGTGGAACTGGTGGTGGAATCGCTTGAACTGGAGTCCCCATCCGTTGACGAGGCGTGGTGATGCCCCCCGTGGTGATGGTGATGGCCTCCGCCGTTGATGGCATTCGCCAGATCCTGGATGCTGGGGAGCTGTCCGCTGCTGGAAGAGCTTTTGAAATCCGAAGCGAGTTGACTCAGTTGAGTTGCCTCAGAGGTGTTGCCTTGAGAGCTTGCCTGTTGTGCGGCAGTCGTGAGATTCGTAGCGATCTGCGAGGTGACCTGCGAGTACTGCGAAGGATTCGTCTGCTGCAGATTCTGGAGTTGGTTCAACATTTGCGCAAACGGCGAGAGTTGATTGCTGTCTTGGGGGGATGCCGTGCTGGCCGCGCTGCTCGTTTTAGCGCTGCCCGACGAAGTGGCGTTCTGAAGAGCGGTCGAAATAATCTGCTGCACCGAATTACTGGCGGTGTTCAGAAGAGAGCTGATGTTCATACGCGTGTAACGGCAATTCGTCTGCCTTCTTAACTCCTTCAAAACGCTACCGCAAACGCCTGGTTGACCGTCATGAGTTTGTCGCCTCGACGAAATCGTGTCATTACTTAGCTCTGATCATACTTAGTATCGGTACGTATGGTACTTAGCTTCTCTGAGCTATCCATCTTAACTAATCCTTTCGAATTAATTGATTTGGCTACGCCATTCGGAGGATAATGCTCTCGGTCCTCTTGTGGAAAAGGAGATATCCGATGACTTGTGGAATGGTTCGCTGTCTGGCTGCTTACGGACTCTTGAGCCTTGCTTTCGTGGTTTCCGCTGCTACTGTCTCGCTGAGCTCGTCGGCCACTCCCTCAGCGTTCGGAGCGCCGGTGATCCTTATGGCGAGCGTTTCGCCTTCTGGAACCGGTACAGTCACGTTTTACGACGGCGCGACGATCCTCGGAATCGGCGCCCTCGCGAGCGACATGGCGACGATCCAAACGATATTGCTGACGCCTGGAAAACATTCTTTGAGGGCGCGCTATGAAGCTGCCACTCCAAAAATGTCGCCGGCGCTCCCCTTCGTCGTGAAAGCGAATGCCGGCAGCTCCTTGAGCATAACCAACACACTGACGGCCGGAAAGAACCCCTTTTCCGTTGCCGTTGGCGATTTCAACGGCAAGGGCAACGCCGATCTTGCGGTCGCAAATTACACCGATGGCACGGTCGACATTCTGTTGGGAAATGGAACTGGCGCGTTCATGCACAAGGGATCTCCATATGCGACTGGCGGAAACCTGACATCGATTGCGACTGGTTACTTCCACGGAAACGACAACGTCGATCTGGTGGTAACGGACGTAAAGAGTAACGCCGTGTGGATGTTGACTGCCAACGGAGACGGCACGTTCCAGGCTCCCGTCATGATTGCCACTACCACATCTCCTTACGCAGTGGCCGTCAGCGACTTCAATCGCGACGGCAATTCCGATATTGCGGTGGTTAACAACACGACGGGCACCGTGACT
>JBEKUT010000175.1:0-13466 GCA_049514735.1 Bryobacteraceae bacterium | reverse complement strand
TTTAAAATCATTAAAATGAATGAAGCGGAGAAGAAGATCGGCTTGAGCGTGCGCGCGCTGTCGGAGGACGAGGAGCGCAGCAGGCTCGACGATTACCAGCGACAGGCCACCGCCGCTACATTGACGATTGAAGAAGTAATGAATACCAGAAGCAAGGGCGAGGGCCGTTGATTCCGCGCCGTCCGTGCTCACTATACGGAACCTGGGGGAACACTAAAGAATTATGACCAAAGCCGAATTGATCGAGGAAGTCTCGCGTGTGGTGGAGATGACGCGCAAAGACTCTGAAGTCATTGTGGAGGCGATCTTCGACAGCATCGTTCGCTCACTTCGGACCGGGGACAAGATTGAAATACGCGGATTCGGCAGTTTCCGGACTCGCCAGCGCCAGCCCCGCGTAGGCCGCAACCCGAAGACCGGAACACGTGTGGAAGTGCCATCGAAGCGTATTCCTTATTTCAAGCCCAGCAAGGAACTGAAGGACCTGGTGAACACGGGCAATGGGACGCCCACCCCGGCGGCGGCTCCGCAGGCCGCGCCTGTCACCACGGGCGGCGAACCACCTCATAACAGTTAATGGACCGGCTGTGGACTCCGTGGCGATATAAATACATCTCCGCCACAAAGGAATCGTCCGGCTGTATTTTTTGCGACGCACCCGCTGCAGGCGACGACGAAGCGAATTACATTGTTTACCGCGGCGAATTCAATTACGTCATCCTCAACGCGTTTCCTTATACTAGCGGCCATGTTATGGTGGCGCCCTTCCAGCACGTCGCGACACTGGAACTCGCGCGCGAGGAGACACTGATCGAGATGATGCTGCTCGTGCGGCGCTGCGTGGTTTGTCTTCGTGCCGCCTATCGTCCTGACGGCCTGAATCTCGGAATGAACATCGGCGAATCGGCCGGCGCAGGCGTGGTGGGTCACATTCACATGCATGTTCTGCCGCGCTGGACCGGCGACGGTAATTTCATGACCACCGTCGCCGAGACGCGTGTGATTCCCGAGGAGTTGCATGAGACCTATCGCAAGATCAAGGCCGCGTTCGCGGAAGTTGTGCGAGAATGAAAGTTACGTCCAGAGGGCCCGTAGCTCAGTTGGTTAGAGCGCTACCTTGACACGGTAGAGGTCACAGATTCGAGTTCTGTCGGGCCCACCATTTAGATTCAATAACGTCAAGGTCATGTCGGCCTACCATGCCGATGAGTGCTGCGACAAATTCCAAGATCAAAACTCATTCCGGACCTCGTTCAGCAGGTTAGGGTGCCGGTCGAGCACCATAAGAAGTTTCACCAGCGCGAGAGGCGGCTTTGTCTTGCCGTTCTCGTAGCGTGAGAATGCGTTGGGGCCGCCGCCGAAGATCGCGGCTGCTTGCCGCTGATCGAGCGCTAGCTTCTTGCGGACGCGAGCAATGAAACTTGGATCGACAATCGAAGCGTTCACCTGCTTATTGAACTCCAGCATCGCCGCGCTGACGCGTGACGCCTCGGCGGTAGCGAGCACGGTTTCCCCGCAGGCGGGACAGAAATCCCCGCGAACGGCCGGAATTACGGTCGTTTCGCCTTTGTACGTATAGGGGACATCGCGTGTGTCGCGCCTGAGCTTGCGCCCCGCGCATGATGGGCATTTCATTGCGTTGCTCCTTCCTCCAGGTTTCGACTCTCCTTCACAGCTCCTTGAACGACACGATCAACAAGTCGTCCAGGACAATGAGTTTCAGATACACTTCACAGGCCGCAGTCTTCGGCCGGTATACATCCTGCCAGACGCGGTGATCGGCGTGTGTGGTCATACTCTTGTAGAAGTCCTTCGGCGTGAGCGCGGCGAGAACGCCGACAATCTCCTCGAATCTGAACCCCAAGGCCGCGGCGCGCCGGCGAGTGCCGAAATAGTGGTGCGAACCTTGCCCGCCGCAGCCATCGCTTTAGCGACCGCCAGCCTATGGTGTGGCGTTCGTTTCTCCACAAAACTAGATTAACCTACTTGGTTGAATTTGGCAACTTGCCAAGTGCCTGGGAAAGCTGCGGATTCTATCCGAAGGGCTGATCGATGGCCACGCTTTGCTTACTGAAAAACCGGGGTCCATCCGCCGTCATATAGAAGCAATCCTCGAGGCGGACACCGAACTCACCGTAGATGGTGAGCATAGGCTCGTCGCTGAAACACATGCCCGGCGCCAAACGTGTCTTGTTGCCGCGGACCAGGTAGGTCCATTCGTGCCCGTCGAGTCCGATGCCGTGCCCGGTGCGGTGCGGCAGACCGGGGACTTTATAGTCCGGGCCGAAGCCGGCGTCGGTGATCACCTTTCTTGCAGCGGCATCCACCGACTCACAAGTCGCGCCGACTTGCGCCGCCCCGAATGCAGCATCCTGAGCTTTCCGTTCGATGTTCCAGATTTCGCGTTGCCGTGCGCTGGGTTTTCCAAAGACCGTCGTCCGCGTGATGTCGGCCTGATAGCCTTCCACGTTGGCGCCGTCGTCAATCTGCACCACGTCGCCTTCGCGCAGTTTCTGCGGCTGAATGCTGCCGTGCGGGAATGCGGTGTATTTTCCGAAGCTCACCATCGCGGACCCAGGAAATCCGAGAGCGCCGTAGGCCGCCGTGATGTTGTTGTTCAATTCGAATTGTGTCATGCCTTCGTGCAGCGTGGCCAATGCCGCCTTGTACGCCGCGATGGTCACGTCGTTGGCGCGCTGCAGCAAAGCGATTTCGGCAGGGGACTTGATCGTGCGGCAACCGGCGGTGACTGGATCGGCGCTTACAAAATCGAGTGAAGGCGCTTCCTTGCGGATGCCGTCGAACACGAAGAAACGCACCTGTTCCTCAATGCCCACGCGTCCCGTTGAGATGCCCCGATCCTTGAGGATTCCGGCGATCTTCTTGTAAGGGCTTTCGTCTTCTTCCCAGGTCCGGATGTCCGTGCCGAAGCGGATCAGTTCGCGGGCGCGAGCCTCCTCGAAGCCTGGCACGACCCAGCCCAATTCGCCATGCTCCGGCAGCACCAACCCGAATGTGCGCTCGCTTCCGCCCCAGCGAGTACCAGTGAAGTAGTACATGCTGGAGGCGCCTTCAAGAAAGATCGCGGCGATCCGCTTCTCGCGCATCAACCGGCGTGCCTTCTCGATGCGCGCACTCCGCTCCTCGTCCGTAATCGGTTGGATGCCTTCCGTCATAGGACGGAGCCGCTGGATGCGATCGGGCACCTGCAATGACTGCGCACCCGCGGCCCGCGAAACTCCTATCGCCAGCGTTGCGGCACCAAACTCCCTACGGTTCATTCTGCCTCCTTGCACGCCGAACGACGAACCAACAACTACGAACCAGCAACCAACAACGCTTCGTACCTTAGTGCGTGCTCATTATTTCTTTGATGCGGGCCCACGCTTCGGTGCGGGCTTTCGCGTTCGCCGGACTGGCGTCGGGTGCTTCGCCTGCTCGCATGAAGCCATGTCCGGCGCCTTCATAGTTTACCGGCTCGTACGTTTTGCCGGCTTCCTTCATCGCGGCTACAGTGTCGGGGATGGTCGCGTCGATGCGTGCGTCGTTGCCGCCATAGAAACCGAAAACCGGAGCTTTGATCCGAGCCATATCGGCTTTTTCCGGCGGCGATCCGTAGAAGACCAGCGCGGCCGCGAGGTCCGGGCGATTCGTGGCAAATCGAAAAGACTGGCCGCCGCCGTAACAGAAGCCCGTTACGAATAGCTTCTTGCTAGCGGCGGGAAGTTTCAGCGCGTAATCCGCCACGGCATTTAAATCGGCAGTGATCTGATCGGGATTCAAATCGCGGATGGCCTTGCCGGCGTCCGCGCCCGCGAAACTCGACGTGCCTTTACCGCCCGGTCCCATTCCCGATAGCAGATCGGGCGCGATCGCGATATATCCGGCGGCGGCGAATTGATCCGCCACGTCCTGCACCCAGTCGGACATGCCGAAGATTTCGTGAATCACGAGAATTACCGGCGTTTTGTCTTTCGATTCGGGATAGACGACGTAGGCTTCCACCGTGCGGCCATCGTGTTTGACGTTGACCCATTCGCGATGGCGGGGAGATTTCTCGAGGTTGGTGCGGGCCCAGTCCTGGGCCAGGAGCGTGGAGGCGGCTAGCGCGATGAGCAGCGGGGTTCGGATCATCTCATTGTTGTAGCGCAGTTGGCATCTCAATTCATTAAGTGCTTATCCAGGAAATCCGCGGTAGCTCCGTACGCTTGCAACCAGCGGCGATGCGTCAGGAAGCCGTGGATCTCGTCGGGGAAAATTAACTGCTCAAACACGACGCCTTGCTTGCGTAGCGCTTCCACCAGACGGACGGTCTCCGTGAACGGCACGTTGCGGTCGTCATCGCCGTGGATCAGCAGCACTGGGGAACGCCAGGTGCTCACCGATGCGATCGGCGACGATTCATACGCCACGCGGGCGGCGTTCTCGTCTTTCGCAGGATCGTACGTCGGATCGAAATTGCGCGTGGTGAGATTCCAGTTGTGGACGCCGTGGAAATCCACTCCCACCGCGTACAGATCGGACGCGCGCGCCAGCGCAAGGGCGGTCAGATAGCCTCCATACGAACCGCCCCAGGACGCGATTTTGTGCGGATCCACATCGGCGCGCGAACGCAGATACAAGCCCGCGCCGAGCACATCGTTGAACTCGCTCGCGCCGGACGCACCGTAGTTGAGCGCTTCACGGAAGTTCAGGCCGTAGCCGATGCCGCTGCGGTAATTCACGGCCAGAACCACGTAGCCGCGGCTCGCCAGGTATTGGTTCATCGCGTAGGCGTGATTGTAGTAATCCATGTAGTGCCAGCCGAGTAGCATCTGCCGGCGCGATCCACCATGGTAGAAAACGGCCGCGGGATGCTTCTCGCCGGGCTTCGAATCGGGCGGAAGGAAAAGCTGGCAGTGGATCTGCATGCCGTCAGCCGCGTTGATGATCACCGGTTGCGGGTCCACTAAAGAAGCCGTTGGGAAATCGGAGGGGATGCTGTCCGGCGCCAGATCGCGGATCGCGCTACCGATCATCACGGCGGCTCGTGCGGGATTGCGCGTATCGGAATGCAGGAAGACGAGAGCCTTGCCGTCGGCAGTCTGCTCCGGCGACCACTCGAGACCATCCGTCGTGATCTGCTTCGCGATTCCGCCCGTGACTGGAACGCTCCAGATGTGACGGCGGTCGATATCGCCTTCGTTGGAATTGAAGATCACTGCGCGGCCATCGTGTGAGAGCGTCGCGTCTTCGATTTCGAACGCGGCATTGGTGTTCAGCGGCGTGGGATTGTCGCCATGGCTCGAGATCGAATAGAGGTGCAGGTAGCCGGTGCGCTCCCACGGAAAGACGATGCGATCACCGTCGCCCCACAGCAGCTCGTTGTCGGCGATCATGGCGTGGAACGCGCTGCCCGGTCCTTTTAATGCGCGCCACAATTCGCGGCCCGCGCCGGTTTCGACATCGGCGATGCGAATGGACCAGGGGTCGTCGACGGTGCGGACGGGTCCGAAACGCATGCCACGCTCGCTGGCGGCGATTCGAATGAAGGCCACTTGTTTGCCGTCGTGAGAAAACACCGGGCTGGTGTCGGTGTCGACGCTGGGGTCGATGTACCAGAGCTTCTTCGAGCCGAAGTCGTAGGCGCCTACGATGGCGTGTTCCGTTCTATTGTTGACGAAAACGATGCGCGATCCATCGGGCGACCAGCGCAGCATGGAAGGCCGGCCTTTCGCATGGATGAGCTGCTCGGGCTTGGCGTCGTGCGCGAGCGTAACGGTCCAGATCTGGCCGCCTTTCAGGTACACGAGCCGGTCGCCTTTGGGAGATAGTTCGGGCTCGCTGCCTTCCGCGATTTTGCGCGGCGCTTCGGAGCCGAGCGAGGCGATCCAGATATCCTGCTCGACGGCATCGGGCGAGCTGGCCGGATTGGGATTATCGCGGCCCATTTCGAAATCGCCGCCGCGTACATAAATGATGGAGCGGCCATCCTGAGTCCACGCCATTTGGGCGATCTCCTGGCCGTCGTCGGCTTTGTATTGCGTCAGGCGGCGGCCTTTGTAATCGGGCGCTTCGGCGACCCAGATATTGCGCGCGCCGTTTTCGTCGAGCACCCAGGCCACGCTGCCTCCGGTGGGAGCGGTCTTGATCTCCGATGGGAAGGGAGCGCTCAGTACCTGATCGAGTGAGAAGCGCGCCGCAGAAGCGGACGCCACCATGAGAATTGCCGCGAAAAAAGGCTTCCAGGTCATAGGAACTGTTATACACTGTCCGGGTGCTCGCTTATGCAAAGGGCCCCGATCGCCCACTGATCACCGATAGTATCTTTGAAGCGTTCTCAAAGACTGCCGCGCGCGTGCCGGAGAAAACGGCGCTGATTGTGCGGCATCAGAAGGCCCGCTTCACGTTTGCGGAGCTGGCGGCCGAGGTGGAGCGGACGGCGCGTGGGCTCGCTGGACTCGGCCTGCGCTGCGGCGATCGCGTGGGCGTGTGGTCCACCAACTGCGCCGAATGGGTGCTGCTGCATCTCGCTTGCGCGCGCGCCGGGATCGTGCTGGTGAACGTGAATCCGGCGTATCGCGCTCACGAGCTTTCCTATATCCTGCGTAAATCCGGCATGCGGGCGCTGTTCCTGTGGGAGAAAGATGCGCGGGCGGATTATCGCGCGATTTTCGAGCAGGCGCGCGCTGGGCAGGAGCATGCGATTTATCTCGGCACAGACGATTGGGCGTCGATGCTTACGAATGGCATTGATGTGCCCGCGGCGGAGATCGCTTGCGACGATGTGGCGAACATCCAGTACACGTCGGGGACTACGGGATCGCCCAAAGGCGTGCTGCTCACGCATCGCAATTTATTGAACAATGCCGAAGTGATTCGTCATGGCATGAAGCTCGGCGAAGGCGATATTATCTGCGCTCCGGTGCCGCTGTATCACTGCTTCGGATGCGTCGGCGGGACGCTGGTAATGGTGATCTCAGGCGCCGGATTGCTGCTGCCCGCGCCTTCTTTCGACGCTCTCGCCACCATGGCCGCCATCCACGAAGAGCGCGCCACCGCGATTTACGGCGTGCCGACCATGTTTATCGCACAGCTTGGGCATGCGGAGTTTGGGCGCTTCGATTTTACTTCGCTGCGGACCGGCGTGATGGCTGGCGCTCCCTGTCCCGTCGAAGTGATGAAGCGCGTGGTCCACGAGATGCATTGTCCGCAAATGACGATCATGTATGGGCAGACCGAAAGCTCGCCTGTAATTACGATGTCGAGCGCGGACGACAGCATGGAGCTGCGCGTGTCGACCGTGGGAAGCCCTTGTGCGAATACCGAGGTCAAGATCGTGTCGATGGAAACGGGCGCGACAGTTGCAGCCGGGGAGCAGGGCGAGTTGTGTACGCGCGGGTATCTTGTCATGAAGGGATACGATCGGGACCCGGATGCGACCGCGAAGGCCATCGACGGCGAGGGATGGCTGCACACGGGCGACCTGGCTTCGATGCGGCTCGACGGTTATTTTCGCGTCACCGGTCGCGCGAAGGATCTGATTATTCGCGGCGGCGAAAATATTTACCCGCGCGAGCTGGAGGAGTTTCTGTACACGCATCCCAAGATCGCGGATGTGCAGGTGGTCGGCGTGCCGGATCTCAAGCTCGGCGAGACGGTGGCCGCGTGGATCAGGTTAAGAACCGACGAGGTCTGCACTGAGGATGAGATACGCGACTTCTGCCGCGGCAAAATCGCCCATTTCAAGATCCCGCAGTATGTTCGGTTTGTCGAGCAGTTTCCGATGACGGTGACTGGGAAGATACAGAAGTTCCGGATGCGGGAGTTGGAGATTGGGGAGCGGGGGCTGCAGGACGCGGCGAGCATCCAGACGGCATAGAATACTGACAAGTGTCGCTTTACGATGTATCATTGTGATTAGGAGCTTCAAGCATCGTGGCCTCAAACGGCTCTATGAACAAGATGACGGCAGCGGAATACGGCCCGATCTCTTGGAGACGGTGGAACGGATACTCACTATTCTCGACAACGCCAGCACGCCGCAGGCCCTTGGCGTTCCCCGCTATCACCTCCACCCGCTCAAAGGCGATTTGAAGGGACTATGGTCTGTGACTGTTCGGGCTAACTGGCGTATCGTTTTTCGCTTTCAGGGGACTGACGCCTTTGATGTTGAACTGATCGATTACCACTAGGAAAGGAGAACTCGATCCATGCCTATGAAAAATCCCGTACATCCTGGACGCATTGTCCGGCACGATTGCCTCGATCCGTTGGGCCTGTCCGTCACCGCCGGCGCCAAAATTCTAGGTGTCACCCGGCAGGCGCTTAACAATATCGTCAACGGAAAGTCCGGCATCAGCCCGGAGATGGCCATCCGGCTGACGAAAGCTTTCGGCAGCACGGAAGAAACTTGGTTGCGGATGCAACTCGCGTATGACCTGGCAGCAGCCCGGAAGAGCGAAAGCAAGATCAAGGTTCGCCGGCAGTATCCGCCGCAAGAGTTGCAAATGCAATGACCCGCATCCGGCGGCTTGGAGTTTCAGTTGGCCAGCACTCCTTCGCGCCGGAGCACTCGTTGCAAGTCATAAAAGGTTTGCTCGACGTTCTCGCCGTCGAACGGTATGTGCTGGAGACCCGCGAGATTCGACAGGTCCTCAACGCCGTTCTGTTTCAGAAGGATTGCCTTCTCGAACCCAAGTCTTCCCTGAAAGAGGCCAGCTTCGTGAATCACATTTTGACGTGCTCTATGAGCGCCGGTGGCCGTCTCGTCTTCGCCGGTCAAAATTAGGATTGCGAAAGTGGCCTTATCCAACATTTCCCTTAGTACCGGGACGACTGATCGCCCTACACGGGATTCGGATTCAAATTCCAACGTCGTCAAGTGCAGCTCATTCTCGATGTATAGCTTTACGCGCGCCCAGAGTCTGCTCCGGCCGTGGCCGAGGAAGATAAGGCGCTGTCCGCTGTCGCGCGCTTGGCTCTCCTTATCTCCCAGAATGCCTTTTCCAGGGGCTGAATAGGTCTGAAAACACGCGCTGAACTGCTCATCCGACAAAGTGTTCAGTTTCATTACGAGGCTATAGATCTCGTCCGCTGTGCGTTCGGTGTTGGAAGTCTGAACGGGTGGGAAATAGAGAACTCCTGGTGCAGAACGGCCGCTCCTATAGCTGTCCCAGAAATCCTCGATCTTCTGCGCGGGCGTCATCAATGATGATCTTGAAATCTGACCATTGGGATGGCCGAGCACACGTTTTAGTGCTTTGACGTAGTGGCTCACAGAGGCAAAGAATTTCTTATCGCTCTCTACAGCATCGAAGAGCGCATCGACGTGCAGGGTTAAGTCTTGTACCGCTTGGGCCCAATCCATAAAGCGTCTCCCGTGTACCATCCAATCGTACACAAACTCCAATCCGCAGCCTGATATGATCGGGGCGGGTGCCCGCATACCGGCATCCCCTAGAGAATCCCCTGTATAACGACCCCGCGCCCACAAGCCGATGGTAAATCGAGAGACGTTGCTGTAGCGTAAGCTACTATCTGTTTTACGGCAAAACATGAAGTTCAAAATTCTGGCCCTGACGGCCGCGCTATCCGTGTGTCCCTTGTTCGCGGACAACGTTTTGCACCCCGGTACACCCGTTTTCGACCGGCCAACGCTGACGGTGCTTGGCGTGCAGTTGCCGATCACAGGCGACGACAACTTCAATGCCACGGTGTCGGTGCAATACCGGCAGACTGGTACTACGGCGTGGCGCGAGGGGCTCACACTTTTCCGCGTGCATCCGGAATCGACGGTACTTTATACCGTTCAGCCGCAATTCGCGGGCAGCATCTTCGATCTCAAGCCCGGCACCAGTTACGATATCCAATTGAATGCCACGGACCCCGACGGTCCGGTGAACCAGACATTCAACTTGACTGCTGCCACCCGGCCCATCCCGAACGATCCGCCTGCAACTAGTATCGTGAACGTCAGCAGCGCCGCGGCGCTGTCATCGGCCGTCAATTCCGCACAGCCCGGGGAAGTAATTCAACTTGCAAACGGCCTTTATTCGGGTCCATTTTACTTTTCGGCCTCGGGAACGGCGCAGAATCCTGTCGTGATTCGCGGTTCGGACGAAGAAAATACGATTCTGGACGGCGGCAACTGCGCGGGCTGCAACGTGGTGGAAATGTATGGTGGCTACGTCCATCTGGAAAACCTGACCATCCAAAACGCGCAACGCGCCGTCCGGTTCTTCAATAATACTTCTGGCAACGTGCTGCGATACCTGCATATCAAGAACACGATTATCGGCGTCACAGCCTATGGATCCTACAACGATTTCTACATCGCCGATAACATTTTGGAGGGACGTCTGACGTGGCCTCTCGTGTACGGAAGCGACGGCGGATTGCATGGCTCCGACGACGGTATCAACCTTCAGGGTTTCGGGAACGTCATCGCACACAACCGCATCTCCGGTTACGGCGATGCCATGAAGACGTCGCTTCAGGGCGCGCGGGCGGACGATTTCTACGGCAACGATATTCTATTCTCTTACGACAACGGCATTGAGCTTGACGATAGTGAAGGGAATACGCGCTGCTTTCGCAACCGTTTCACGAATACCTGGGATACGATCAGCGTCCAGCCTATTCTGGGGGGCCCGGCCTATATCTTCCGCAATATCGTAGTAAACGCCGCCGATGAGCAGATGAAGTTCCACGCCATCAACACGAATCCGCCGCAGGAGCCGAACGGCGTGCTCGTATATCACAACACGTTCGTTTCACCGAGCGGGGATTTGTACTTGTGTACGCCGAATACGAGCCATCATTTCTGGATCAAGAACAATTTGTTTGTCGGCCCCGCCGCGCTCGTCAATAAAGCGGTCATGTGGTGCGGTCCCGTGGACGATGGCCATTTCGATTACAACGGATACTGGCCGGACGGCGGGTTTAGCTTCAATCTACCCTCAGGTAGCGGCTACGCTTTCTTTAATTGGCCGGATTTCGCCGCCATGCAGACCGGCGGTCTGGAGCCGCATGGCACGCTTGTTCCGGGCCTGATCTTCGCGAATGGATTAATTGGTCCAACGACTTACAAGAATTTGATGACGCCGCAGGATGTGACGCTGGCGTCCGGATCGAAAGCCCTGGACCGCGGAAAGCTAATAGCGAACTTCAACGACGGGTTCACCGGCGCCGCCCCGGATTTGGGCGCGCTGGAAGCCGGCTGTCCCGAGCCGGTGTATGGTCCGCGTCCGGTGGGCATGGACGAGACCAATGAACCGCTCGGCTGTATTGCGAACGCCACGACACCCGTCGACGTGCAGCCCGCTCCGGCGCCCGTGATCGTCGGTATCTCCCTGAGTCCCGCCAGCGCCACACTGAGTGCCGGCCAATCGCAGACTTTCGCGGCGTCGATAACTGGAACGGCGAACGCTGGGGTCAACTGGACGATCATCCCCGCCAATGTTGGAACATTTTCGAATGGCGTCTATAAAGCCCCCACGAGCATCGCATCCACCCAGCAGCTTACGATTACGGCCGCCAGTCAAGCCGATCCAACGAAATGGACCAGCGCAACCGTGACGCTGCAAGCTCCAGCCGCTCCGCCTGTTACGACGCCTCCGCCAACGGTCCGCGTGGCCGTCTCACCCGGATTCCCAACCGTTGCGCCCTCCGGAAGCGTCCAGTTTACGGCTAAAGTCAGCGGGTCGACGAACCAGGCCGTGAAGTGGTCCATCAACCCACTGGTGGGCCAGATCAGCGCCACTGGGCTGTACACCGCGCCTTCGAAAGTCGCCACCACCACGATCGTTAGTGTGACGGCAACCAGTCTCGCAAATCTGAGCGACTCGACGATCACTGGTGTTTTGCTCTCACCCGGCGGCCACTGAGGCGTCTTCTGCGTTTTATGGATTCTGAACGATCAGAGAGTTTGCGTCGTTCACCAGGATCTGCGGAGCAGTTCCCGTAACGAGTTTTCCACGCGCCAGCAGATCGACAAGTTGGATGAATCCCTCGAGGATAAGCTTGCGTCCGCGCATGGGCGCCGCCTGCGCGGCATCGATCACGCCCGTCAGGGCGTTCGCCGCAAGCTGATTGGTTATCAATCCGAGTTGCCGGCTTCTTGCGATATCGGCAAGCGTGCTTTGGAACGAGGTGCGCAGAGGCAGGCCCACAGCCAATTTGAAGACCGTGCCTGCATTGTAAGCGCCGCCCCCAACGGTTGTCCCGTAGAGGTTTCCGTCGACGCCTTCCACCACTGCGGCTAAAGGACCCGCGCCGTCCGAGCAGTTCGTTTGAATGCAAAAATTGTAAAGCGTTGTGAGCGTGCCTGCCGGGGTGATTTCAAACGCCGAACCCTTGCCGTTCTCCCCGCCGGCGGCCGTAGCGCCGTAGAAATTCCCATCCGTGCCTTGGATCAGCCCGGCATATGGGAACCCGCCGAATGTGGCCAGCGTCGTCAGAACGCCCGCGGGCGTCATTTTGAACACTGTGCCGCTACGGGCGGTTGTTCCATAGAAATTTCCATCGCTACCTTGCACCAGCGCGCCGCTGGGATAATCGCCATCGGTGACGTCGAAGCTGTGCAGCGTAGTTAGCGCTCCTGCTGCGGTGATTTTGAAAACAGTGCCCACATTCGAAGTACCGCCCGCCCACGTTGTCCCGTAAAAGTTGTCGTCAGAGCCTTCCACCAAAGCGCTGGAAGGGTCCGCGCCATCGGTGCAACCGGCGCCGCCCTGCGAACAGAAAGTATAGAGGGTGGTCAGCGTGCCAGACGGCGTAATTTTGAAAATGGTGCCATTATTGTATGCCCCGCTTTGCTCTGTCGTCCCATAGAAATTACCGTCGGTGCCTTGCACCAGCCCATTCGGATACGATCCGTCCGCGCAGTTCGATTGAGCGCAGAAGCTGTATAGCGTGGTCAACGCGCCTCCCGAGGTAATTTTGAACACCGTGCCACAACTGGGATTTCCGCAGCCGTGGTTGGACCCGCCTTCCTGCGTTGTCCCATAGAAGTTCCCATCGGAACCTTGCACCAGCCCCGCGCCGAGTAGGGGCAGGCTGATGCCGTCCGTGCAGCCGGCTTGCGAGCAAAAGTTATACAGCGTGGTGAGCGCTCCCGACGGCGTCATTTTGAACACCGTGCCCGCGCTGTTGGCGCCGCCTCCACCAGTCATCCCATAGAAGTTCCCATCGGTGCCTTGCACCAGGGCGGCTGCGGGTCCAGCGCCGTTGGTGACATCGAAACTCACCAGCGTGGTGAACGTTTGCGCGCTGGCCGGAATTGTAGCAATGAAACACAAGACAAGAGAGCGGATCGGCGATGCCGTAGAAAGACGCATGATCGCAAAAGTACATGCCGCCCGCTGTTAAAAGCAACCTTAACGGCGTTAAGAATGGGGTTTTAACATGTTAATCACTGCGGGGGAAGAGTCACTCTCCACAGATCCGAGAGGTTGTCCGACAACGTCATCGCGAACCTGAGACGA
>JBEKUT010000174.1:0-13497 GCA_049514735.1 Bryobacteraceae bacterium | reverse complement strand
GAGGTTGCCGGGGCTGAGCCTCTCGAGCACGGTTTCGATGAGAGAACGGTACCAGTGAATCAGATCGCGCTCTCTGCGGCGATGCGCGGCGTAGCCGAAAAGATCGAAGGGCGTGCCGCGCAGGAATTTGAATCGCGCCAGCGCCAGTAGTGGATAACGGAACCAGGGACCAAGCTGGAGCTTCTTGTTCAGGCCGAATTGACGCAGCAGTGGTGGATGCAGATTGTATGAAATCGATTCCGGCGCTTCCCACATTTCGCGCACGTTTTGTTCGAACGCCGGGTCCGTGAGAAGCCGCGCGACCTCATACTCGTCTTTGTAGGCCATCAGCTTGTAGAGGAAGCGGGCGACCACTTCGCGCAGTTGTGGCTCGTCGATATTGTTGACGAACTCTTCGTATTGCCGCGCGTAGGCTTGGTCTTGATAATCCCGCAGGCGTTCCGCGCGGGTGCGCTCCGATGGCTTCGCGGCATCGGGTGGGACGATTTGGCGTTCCACAAATTGCGGGTCCTCGTGATATTTGCGGCCCCAAGTGAACGCGCGCAAGTTGCGATCCTTCTCGACGCCGTTCAACTCAACGGCGGCTTCAATGGAGGAGAGCGCGAGCGGAATCAGACCCGCTTGCCACGTTACGCCAGTCAGAAAAATATTGACGGCCATGTGGCTGCCGAACAGGCTCTCCGCAACGCGATTCGCATCGATAAAGATGTTGCGCGCACGGTTCGTCGCGGCGTTGAGAGGTTCCAGCATGCCTCCGGAACCCATCAGCGGCAGGCGATTGCGGATCACGTCGATGGTGGGAACCAGGTCGGAGTTGACGACGGCCACTGTATGACCCGCGCGCGCCGTCTTGAGATTTTCGCGGCTGGTGACGCCGAGAATATCGAAGCCGAGAATCAGGTCGGCATTGCCGCTGTTCACCTTGGCGGGCGCTGCGATGGGCTGTTCGCTGAGCAGCAAGTGGGAGACGACGGCGCCGCCTTTTTGCGCTGTGCCAGTCTGGTCCAGCGTGGCGACATACAGACCTTCGATCCACGCAGCCGTCGCGAGCAGCGCGCTGATGGTGACGACGCCGGTACCCCCGATTCCAGGGGCGATGATGCGATAACCATCGCCAGACCTCGTCATGTTGCGCGGCGCGGGAACATCGGTGTCCGGAAGGCTCGGCAGGCGGCGTTTGCGAAGACCGGTGCCCGGTTTGATATCGACCGTCACAAAAGACGGGCAATCGCCCGTGGCGCAGGTGTAGTCCTTGTTGCAGGAGGACTGGTGGATGCGCATCTTTTGTCCGAGTTCGGTAAGCACGGGAGTCAGGCTCATGCAGTTCGCCTGTTTCACGCAATCGCCGCAGCCTTCGCAGATCTCTTCGTGGATGACCAGGCGTTTCGTCGGCTCTTTCAGCAGCCCTCTCGATCGCATGCGGCGCTTCTCGGCCGCGCATTGCTGATCGTAAATGATGACCGTTACGCCGGGGAGCTTTTCCAATTCGGCGAGCACGATGGGCAGGTCGTCGCGTGAGCGCAACTCCGCATTCTTAGCGAAATCGCCCATAAGATCGCGATATTTTTCGACATCTTCGGCGAGCACTACTGTTTTTCGAACGCCTTCGGCTTGTAGTTTTTTCGTAAGTTGTGGAACGGGCAGCGCTCCCGACGGCTTCTGCCCGCCGGTCATCGCGACGTGACCGTTGTATAGAATCTTATACGTGATATTCACGTTCGCGGCGATGCAGGCTTCGATAGCGAGATAGCCGGAGTGAAACAGCGTGCCGTCGCCGATGTTCTGGAAAATATGTTCGCGATCGACGAAGGGCGACATGCCGATCCACGGCGCGCCTTCGCCGCCCATCTGCGTCATGAAAGAGAACGTACGATTGGGATCGCCCAGACGGATCGCCATGGTGTGGCAGCCGATGCCGCCACCCGCGACTTGTCCATCCAGCAGAACAGTGGAGCGATTGTGGGGGCAGCCGGAACAAAATGCGGCGGCTCTATGCGGCGCTTGGGAGTCGGCTTTTGCGGGGAGCGGGACGGGCTTCCGGCCAAGGAACGGTGCTAGTTCAGACGCGATCTCATCCGGGTCCAATTCGCCGGCCGGCGGGAACAAATCCTTGCCATGAACGATGGGCCGCCGCTCGGCCCCATACAGCGCGTCTTTAAATTGGAACTCGAGAAAGCTGCGCTTTTCTTCGATAACGATAACGGTTTCGAGGCCCTCGGCAAACTCACGCGCAAATTCGGGGTCGAGCGGGAACGGCATGCCAACTTTGCCAATGCGGATTGTTTCAGACGAGACATCCAAATCGCGCAAAGCTTGCGCGAGATCGTAATACGATTTGCCGGCCGTCAGGATTCCTAGCTTGCCGTTTCCGCGATACCAATTGAGACCGTTCAGCCGCGCGAATTGCCGAGCCGCTTCGAGACGCCGAATATTTACTTCATGCTCCAGCGCTAGTGTGATGGGCGCGACGAGGCGGGCGTCTGTCTTCTTTTCGTAGCCTTCGGGAATGCGGATGAGCGGGCGATCCTGATCGACGTCGGCGGTGCCGCCGCCGTCGCAGATATCGGTGAGCATTTTCAGGCCCGTCCACGCGCCCGAGAATCGCGAGAGAGCGATGGCGTAGAGGCCGTAATCGATCACCTCCTGCGTGTTTCCAGGGAACAGAAACGGGATGCCGAAGTTCAGAAGGCTGAAATCGCTTTGATGCGGGATGGTGGAGCTTTTCGAAACATGATCGTCGCCGCAGAGAACCAACGCCCCGCAGTTCTTGCCGGTGCCGGCGATATTCGCGTGACGAAAAATGTCGCCGGAGCGATCCACGCCAGGCCCTTTGCCATACCAAATGCCGACTACGCCATCGACGTTGGTTTTATCCATCACGTGGATGATCTGGCTGCCCATCACAGACGTGGCCGCGAGATCCTCATTCACTCCGGGAACGAAATGGATATTGTGTTCCGAGAGCATTTTGCCGGCGCGCGTGAGGGCCATGTCGTATCCGCCGAGCGGCGAGCCCTCGTAGCCCGAAATAAAGACGCCGCTCTTGAGGCCGGCGCGGCGGTCGCGCCGCATCTGATCCAAGGGCAGGCGCACCAACGCCTGAATGCCGGTGAGGTAGACACGTCCGCGCTCGAGAGTGTACTTATCTGAGAGATTCATTGCGGCCGCCGGGCGCCTTCGGAGTATGCTAGCAAACTGGGGGGAACATGTATGAAAACAGCTGCTCTGGTTGCGGCGCTCGCCGGCGGTTGGGTTATCGCCGCGGCCAATTGCGACGATCTCGCGAAATTGGCTCTTCCGAACACCACGATATCTAAAGCTGAATCCGCGCCGGCTGGTTCTTTCACGCTGCCGAACGGAAGCGCCATCAAAGGTCTGCCCGCGTTCTGCCGGGTCGCGGGCAGCATCAAGCCGTCGAGCGATTCGGATATACAATTCGAAGTGTGGCTGCCCGCCAGCGGCTGGAACGGGAAGTTCCAGGGAGTCGGCAACGGCGGATTCGCTGGCGAAATCAGCTATGCCGGTCTTGCGGAGGCCATCAAACTCGGTTATGCGGCGGCGTCAACGGACACGGGACACCACGCCTCCGGCACCGATGCGAGCTGGGCGTTGGGGCATCCCGAGAAGATTGTCGATTTCGGATATCGCGCGATTCATGAGACCACGGAGAAGGGCAAGGCGATCGCGCGGGCGTTTTATGGCGAGGACCTGAAGCGGTCCTACTTCAGCTCCTGCTCGAATGGCGGACGGCAGGCCTTGATGGAGGCGCAGCGCTTCCCGGCCGACTACGACGGAATCGTCGCGGGCGCGCCGGCCAACTACTGGACGCATCTGCTCACCGCCGCCGCTTTCGACATGAATGCGACGCTGGCCGATCCGGCGAGCTACATCCCGGCGAAGAAACTGCCGGCTATCGAAGCGGCTACGCTCGCGGCTTGCGATGCGTTGGATGGCGTGAAGGACGGGGTCATCGAAGATCCCCGGCAGTGTCATTTCGATCCGGCCGCGATGCTGTGCAGCGGAGAGGAGACGAATAGCTGTCTGACGGGTCCTCAAGTAAAGGCTTTGAAGAAGCTGTACCAGGGACCTCGAAATTCGAAGGGTGAACAGGTTTTTCCGGGTTATTCGCCGGGCGGCGCGACGGGCATGGGCGGATGGGCGACGTGGATCACGGGCACTACGCCACGCGGTTCGCTGATGTTTAAGTTTGGGAACGGCTTTTTCGCGAACATGCTCTTCGACGATCCGGCGTGGGACTTCAAGACCTTTTCTTTAGACCACGATTTGAAGCTCGCCGACGACAAGATGGCGCAGCGCCTGAACTCGACGTCGGCCGATCTCGCTGCCTTCAAGAAGCGAGGCGGAAAGCTGATTCTGTATCACGGTTGGAGCGACGCGGCCATTCCGCCGCTAAACAGCATCGATTATTACGAGGGCGTGGTCTCGAAGATGGGATCGAAGGACACGACCTCTTTTGTGAGGTTGTTTATGGCGCCGGGTATGCAGCATTGCGGGGGCGGTCCGGGTCCGAATGTGCTTCAGATGAATACCGTCCTGGAGAGATGGGTGGAGGACAGCATAGCGCCGGAGCAGGTGATCGCGACCAAGTACAAGGGAGACAATCCTGCGAGCGGCGTGGAACGGACCAGGCCGTTGTGCGCCTATCCGAAGATCGCGCAGTGGAAGGGCAGCGGGAGCACGGATGACGCCGCGAACTTCGTTTGTGCCGTTGCAAGATAACCCGGAGCCGACGCAAGCGAGCTTGATTGATATTCAGCCATTGACTGCCGATAGCTTTCGCCCCTACGGTTGGGTGCTCGGCCAGAACATCCGGCTGGACGTCGACTTCTGCCACCAGCACACCTTCGACCCGGGCATCGGCGGGGAAACTGAAGTGCTATGGGTGAACTATCTGAACAGGCAGCGTGAAGTGTCTACTCTGGAGATGCATAGATTGACCCAACAGGCAATCGTTCCGCTCACTGGAGAGATCGTTCAGGTGGTCGCCTATAGTGAGCGAGACGGATCAGTCGACATCGGGAGCATGCGCGCCTTTCGCGTTCGTGTGGGGGAAGGCATTTGCATGCGGGCTGGCTGCTGGCATACCACTCGAGTGGACGCGCCAGAAGTAAAGTGCATGATGCTCACACGACGCTCCACAACCATCGACCTGGTTGCGCATCTTACTGGCGGGTCGCCCTTGTCGGAGAGCGCTATGTGTGCCGTCGATAGAAAACTTCGATCTTAAGCGCTATTCTTTGCGCAGCTTTTGGGACGCCTGCTCCACGTCTCCCCAAACTCGCAGCAGATTGCCACTCCACATCTTTCCGATCTGCTCTTCGGTGTAGCCGCGCCGAACCAGCTCCAGCGTGACGTTGAATGCTTCCGCCGCGCTGTTCCAGCCGTCGATTCCGCCGCCACCATCGAAGTCCGACGAAATGCCAACGTGATCGATTCCAATGAGCTTCACCGCGTAGTCGATGTGATTCACGAAGTCTTTGACGTTGGCGCGAGGCCCAGGCGGGAA
This sequence comes from Bryobacteraceae bacterium, assembly GCA_049514735.1. Classification (GTDB taxonomy): domain Bacteria; phylum Acidobacteriota; class Terriglobia; order Bryobacterales; family Bryobacteraceae; genus JAICMB01. The sequence continues at coordinate 7,970 of JBEKUT010000174.1, read as the reverse complement.
TTTCACGTCGATATCAGCCATTCGCTTTTCGAATTCATCTCGCCGCTCGGGAGGAAGAAACGCTAGAAATCCTCGCCTGCGTGCCGCGTCATTCTGAGTGGCAGGGCTGGCAGGGTCCTCCACTGGACAGACTTTGGCCGCATCCGCTGGCCCGCCTCGCGCGTGTGCGCCGGCCCGCATGGCAGCCCCGAAATCGTCACCCAACTTCGCAAGGGCCTCGGAGCGTTCTTTCGATTCGGGCTTTATATAAGACGCGAAGCCCACCACCTGGATCACTCCTCCGTTTTTCTTGAGGGCCAGCAACTGCTCGTCGTCCATATTCCTGCTGACATCGGCCAGCGCGCGCACCCCGGAATGCGACGCAATCACAGGAGCCTTAGAAATCCGCATCGCTTCCATGTTGGCGCCTTTCGATGGATGCGACAGGTCGACCATCATTCCCAAGCGATTCATCTCGGCGATGACTTGACGGCCGAGCGGCGACAATCCATTGTTGTAGAGATAACCCTGGACTTCTCCCGTATTCGAGTCGGCGAGTTGGCTATTGCCATTGTGGGCCAGAGACATGTAGCGAGCGCCTCTGTCGTAAAACTCCTTCACCCTTGCGAGGTCAGTCCCAATGGGATATCCGTTCTCGACGCCGATGACCGCAATTCGAAGGTTCTTTTTGTGCAGTCGGAGGACGTCGGCGGGCGACAACGCCAGGCCGATGCTGTCGGGTGCGATTTTTTCGGTGAGGCGATGAATGGCGTCGAACTTCTCCACGGCCTGCCGATATGCGCCGTCATATCCTTCCTGCGTCAGCGGGCCCTGGCCGACGAAGACGATCATGAACGAGACGTCCATTTTGCCTTCCACCATCTTCGGCAGATTGACTTGCGTCGTCAGGCGCATGGTGTAATTGCAATCCGCGGTGAAGTTTGAGGTCTCGATATCGTTGTGAGTGTCGAGCTTGAGGACATGATCGTGAATGGCTCTGGCTTTGGCAATCAGCGCCGCATCGTCCGATTGCGCCGGACTTGTCCTCGCTGTTATCAGAAGCAACAGACCGGCGGTCGACGCCGTCATACCGGCAATCATGAGCTTTCGCTTAACGTCTTTCAAGGCATCCTCCTGTCCGCGCGCCGCGAAGAACTCGCGCCGGAACAGCAAAAGTAGAAATGGTCGTTTAGAGAGACCGGACGGTGGTCTCGACGGACACATGCAAACCGATCATAGCAATTCATAAATGGCGGAGCGCTACTAACGGATCGACTCGCGAAGCGCGGAAGGCAGGAATAACACAGGCTGCCAATGCGACGCTGGACTGCGGCGACGATTGCAAATGTCGAGTGAACAGTGGTGTCCGGCGGATCGTGCGGTTGGCGTAGCGAATGTCGTTCAAGAGTGAGGTCACTTCCCCTCCAAGGCGGAATCCCCTCATTATCCATCTGTTCTCAACCTCCATTCCAGCGCGCCGAACGCCGGAGTGGCGTAAAATGAGCCTTCAACATGCGATTTGGCATCAACACCCTCCTGTGGACCGCCGCGTTCGACCTGCCCCATCTCGACCTGTTCCCGAAAATTAAAGAAGCCGGCTTCGATGGAGTCGAAATCTCGCGCTTCGACTTCAAGGACTTCCCCGCCGCCAAAATCCGCCGCGCAATAGAAGCCAACGATCTCGCCTGCACCTTTTGCAGCGCCTTGACCGGCCGACTCACTCTCGCGAGCGCCAATAATGACGATGCCATCGCCTTCCTCGAAGATGGCATCCGCACCGCCGCGGATCTCGGCGCTTCCGTGTTTGTTGGCCCTTTTTGCTCGCCAGTAGGGTACCTGCCGGGCCGCCGCCGCACCAACGACGAATGGCAGTACGCCATCGATGGCCTGCGCTCACTCATTCCCACCCTGGAGAGCAACGGGGTAACGCTGGCGATCGAACCTCTCAACCGTTTCGAGACATTCTTTCTGAACACTTCTTTCGATGCGAAGGCCTTGTGCGAAGCGGTTGGACACCCGGCAGCCGGAATACTTTTCGACACTTTCCACGCCAACATCGAGGAGAAATCGATTGCCGAAGGTCTGCGAACGATTGGCAGCCGGCTGAAGCATGTGCATGCCTGCGAGAACGATCGCGGCATCCCCGGCAGCGGACATGTCGCCTGGCAGGAACTGCGGGACGGAATGCGGGATCTCGACTACGATGGATGGATTGTCATTGAAAGCTTCGGATTTGCGATTAAAGAGATCGCCGCGGCCGCTTGTATCTGGCGGGATCTTGCCGCGACGCCCGACGAAATCGCCTTCGAAGGCCTGAAGTTTTTGAAGGATCTGGTCCGCTCGCATTGAACTGTCGCTGGGTCAGTACCTGGCCGGCTCAACGGTGTAATTGTGACTGGCATGCCGATAGCCAACTTGCGACATACGATATATATCTGCTGGCGCGGCAAATATATTCAATGCAATCCCCATCACTGGAGCATCACCCCAACGAAGGCGAATAAACTCGCCGCTGCAGGTCACTTCGAAGAGAAACCTTTGGATTTCCGGCCGCCGCCAAAAGGCCGTCCGAGTTACGTAGACATTGGTGTAGGGGAACGCGTGATTGTAGACGCTGGCTTCATTTATCTCCGGCCGCAGCGTAATGGCAAGCTTTTGCGCGAATGGGGCCAGGGTCCGATTGGTGAGATCGTGTGTTTCAGCAATAAAGGAGGCCGTGGCAAAATCGCCGCCGGATCTAATCAGCGATTCGATCGGATCGAACGGAAGCGGCACATCAGGCGATAGCCCAACGTCCAGTATTCCACCAAGTCCTCTTCTTTGAGACCCTCCGGGGCTTGAAATACGGGAGAGACGTCGACGAATCGCAGGTCTGAGTTTAACTCCTGGGATGCAATATAACGTTGGTGTTCGGGAAGAATATTTCCTTCGTGCCAAACAACAAGAGGATATTGGCGGGTCCGGTGGCGATTCATGGTTTCGTAAATCGACCGGTTCCTCTCGATCAATAGATCGTAGTCTCTCAGATCCGGATATCCGCGAGTGAGACAAACAATGGCGGCATCTCCGCTCCCTTGGAGCGGGGGTGCATTGCGAAACTGGGCGTAGTGTAAGACCCGATTGAGGATTTTCTCGTTCAGACCAGCGGCCACGGGAGTTAGAGCGACTAGACGAACGCCTTCTCCTGGCAAATCTGGGTAAAAGACGCCGATTGGGACTGAGAAGAAGCGCGCGAGCTTGCCGAGGTCTTCCGGTGTAGGTTGGCTCGCTCCGGTTTCCCATTGCGCCACTCTGCCGGCCGTGACGCCAAGCAGGGTCGCCAGCGTCTCGTGACTGAGGGCCCCTCTCGAAGAGGTAAGGCGCAGGCCGCGAATCTTGTCTCCTATTTGTTCAAATGTCGACTTGCTCATAAGACGCCGCGCTATGTTTGGGCGGCGATGCGTTCCAGATGGAGACTCATGTGGCGGATGTAGTCTTCGATCAAGTACGCGAGCGTGACGGGTTCGTTCTGCCCAATCGTACATTGGGCGGACAGGGATTCATTTGGAATGCGTTCGATGGCGCGAGCCAGAGCCATGTTCAAGAGCATCCACAACTCCACCAGATCGGCCCAGGAAGCATCCGAATAGCCGCCGAGCGCGACCCAGCCGTTTCCGTCGTAGGTGGGAGCTGTGTAACTGCCGTTGAGCGCCGCAAACAGGAAGCGTACTCGATTATTCGTTGCGGAATCGATGAGGTGACCCAATTCCTGCTTGCGGTTCCAGCCCGCTCCTTCGCCCGGACGAAGGTCGGCCTCGTGCTCGGCGATGTTTCGCAGCCGTGGTTCTATCTCCGCGATTGCCGTTTTCAATCGTTGACTCAAGTGGAGCGCCATCTGTCTATTATGTTTCTTTTTGCAAAAGGTTGGTACACCGACTTAAATTATTGAGGCCGTTTAAGTTGCGGTTGAGGAACGCGTCTTGCGGAGGCAGAAAAGAGGGGTCTGCCTCCGCAGTTCGTTGCGGAGGTCGGTGGACGCAGGTCCGAATCGCATTCCTAATTTAGAGTAGGCGAGGTGTGAGCGGGCGGGGTGGCGGCGCGTCTGGAAGCTATTGAAAGGAAATAGAATGTTCCTCAAAGAATTCCTGCACTCGTAAATACGGCTTCGAGATTGTTGAACCAAGCTTGCGACCTGCGACCTCATCCCCTTCTAACCCATCGCGCTGTTCTTTTCGCGATTCTGTCGAACTTACTGGTCTCTTACCCGTGGATCCGCCCAGGGCCATCTTGAAATTCTCTTAAGAGACGATCTGGGCGAATGCCGGGTACTGACGATAGTATGTCTCGAAGGCCTCAATCTGGTCTTCGTCCAGATCGAAGCCCAGATCCCGAACGTTCTGCCGAGTTAGTTTCGTAGCGCAAGGCAGCAGCGACTGAAGCACTGCCGCTTCTCGCATCGTCAGATGAGGGGCGGTGATCGGCCTTGGCCGCCAGGCTGGCCATGAGCTTCCGTTTACCAAGTCTTTAACAACTCGTGCCGCCCCTTTAGTCGGCAAAATGCCGCCGATCGTTACCATCGGTGCTCCGTCGCGGTAAAGAATGCGGGTCGCGGGCACGAAACCACCTGGCCGGGCGATGTCCGCGGCTGTGGATTTCATGAAGTCCAAGCCTAGCTCGGCGAGCGTTACCTGCATTTGTTCGTTCTTGCAGGACGCCGGCTGAAGTTCGTCTGGAACGGCTGACCCTAACAGCCCTCGCAGACGATCGCATCTTTCGAATGGTTTATGACCGTATTTCTTGTCTACCGCGTTGAAGGTAATAATTAGAATGCTGTTGGCAGGGGCATATTCAATGACTGAGCGCACGTCGTCCCGAACCGATTCGTCCAACTCGTAGTCGTAGTCCAGCCAGAGCATCCACGGCCGCCCCGCAAGCGCGGGGTCTGCGAATAGTTTCGGCAGAACAACCGTCGAAAGCCCGTGTTCTACGCGCACACTAGAATAGGGCGAGTTGAACTTCGCGCGCACGTAGCCGATATCGTCGTCTTCGATAGAAACCATATCGGTTATCCGCAAGACTTTGTGCGCGAGAACGAAATCTGTGAACCATATGGATCCGAACCCGATATATGCGAGGTGGTCCAATTCCATGACATCCTGTAAAAGGCGTACGGAGTCGAACACGATTTGTCTCTGGATGCTCTTGCTGGGGCGCAGGCTGTAGTTGATCGCATCAAACGAAGCCATTATTTACTCGTCTCCAACTAAGTCGTTGTAGGTGTAATCGAACGATTTGAGCCCGACCTCTCGATACGCGAGATTGATGCTTCCCAGGGCTTGGGCTAGCTTTCGCATTCTGGGCACTGGCACCGCATAATGGACGTTCGCCGGAGGTGGCGCGGCCTTAGCGGTGAGAGCGGGCAGCTTAACGGCGTCCACTTTTCGAAGCTGGTAGATAGAAACTAGAGTGGCCTGAGTCTCTTTGATCTTTGCTTCTTCGAGTGCCTGTTTCCTAGCGTTGGTGTAATCGATCCACTTTCTTGTGACATCTCTCATGCGGGGACGGGCGCGACTGTAGATTTCGGAAGTCGTGTCTACGTTCCGTTTTGTCGTTGTCAGCGGCAGAGCCGCCGGATTGGCGGCCGTGAATAAAATCAATCCGAGGAAGCCTGAGTATTGTGGATGCCATATTGGCCAGCCATCAACACCCCATCCCGAAGCAATATTTTTGTCTGCCGCAAGCACGATTCGGCCGTTGCACGCGACGTACCAGCCAAACGGGTTATCAACGTCGGCCTTTTCATCCGGCTCAGAACTGTCGGGCGGTGGCGCCGACATGCCGCCGATGATCTCAATCGAGATATCCATCCCTTCCACCTGATCTTTGTACTCAACGCGCAACGGAGAGAATTCTTCGCTGCTGCGCAGTTCAATTGGCCAGCCGACGATGGGCTTGTCGTTTAGCGATATTTTTAATCCCCGGTTCATGTGGAGCGTGTAGTCACGCGCAATCGTTCTTCTGAGATTTTGTAGAAAGGTGGCGCTCTCGAACGCGCGGGCGGCGTTAGAGGTGAGAACGCTCACGAATATTTCGACCCCGTCCTTCGCCAGCGGCATATCCGATTCGATGTCGAAATCCCAAGGCGGCGTATCATTCGCGACCCATGCTTGAGCGTTTATCGGGACCGCAAAGGCTACACGTTCTTTATTCTCGTCCGAAAAGGTTGATCGGATTCTGATTTGGGTGCCGAGCTTGAACACGGCCCGCTTCATTCCGATCCCATAAACACCTATGCTGTAGTCGTCGTGCGCCTCGGTTGCGTGTCGACCGAAGCTGAACGCATGATCGACGGCATCGTCGAGTGTCATGCCGCCGCAATTGTCTATAATTCGAAACGAGGTCGGAGACAGCGTGATGGAGATCGAGTATTTGGATAAGTCAGCGTCTTCCGACAAACCCATTGGGCGGCTTCCTTCGGTTCGCCATGCGCCATCCACGCTGTTATCTATTAGGTCCAATATGCAGTCCTCTAGAAGGATATCCTTCGTGATCGTCTTTACGAAAAACGTCTTCGTAGGGTTTGCAGACGCCTTTCGCTCAATTAGATCCGTGGCCATATCGTTTGCCTCCGGCGCTCACCGAGAGTCTTAGAAACTAGCAGCGTTGATTTCGCGCACTCGCGACGAAATGAGCGCCAGTCACATCGTAGCGCGATCTCTTATCGCGACGCTCTTAGGGCTCTGACGATCCTCTCCAACGTGGCCGGCTTCTTTACGGCACACTCTTTGATTCTGAGAACGGTCCACCCGTCCCGCCTTAAGGATTGGGCGACGCGCTTATCGCGCCGTTTGTTGGTCTCTATCTTATTGCGCCAGAATTCCGTATTAGTGCGAGGAAGGTATTTGCATGCGCAGCCATGCCAGAAGCACCCGTCCACGAATACGGCGACCTTTCGGCGGGGCCATGCGAAATCGGGCTTTCCTTTAACTGGCCAGTGCTTACGGTAACCCCGTATCCCCTGAGCCCAAAGCAGCTTCCCCAGTGGCAGTTCGGTCGTCGTATTTCTGCGGGAGTGAACCGCGGCCATTATCTTAGACCGGATTTCTTTAGGTACGTGGTCCATTCGACACCACTCCAGTTTTACCGTTTTCCGTAGAGCTTGAGGTCCTCTGACCCGATCCGATCGGAAGGAACGAACTTGTAGTGCTCTTCTTCGATGAGCTTAGATTCGAGGCCGCCCAGCGAGAGCTCAAACAACGCGATTACGCCGTCGTCCATGAATTGCGCGGATACCGCGCGCCGGATGCGCTGGGGCACGGTGTTGGCGGGAACTCCGTAATGAGCGGCGGCTTTGGACATATCGAATGACAAAAGCCCAGTATCCCCGAGAGCCGAGGGGGGATCCCCATTCCCAGGGGTGTCGTCACGGAAAGCTTCTCTCACTTTCGATGCGACGGCGCGAGCGAGAAGTGGCGGGACGGAATTCCCGATCTGCCGGAATCCATGCCATTTTGTGACATGAAAGCGAAACCAGTCGGGATAGGAATGCAGCCGTGCAGCTTCCCTAACTGTGATACAGCGAGGCGAATACGGATGTATTGGCCGGGGCGATGTAAAAAGCTCCTCGATCGCTGGCGGTACCAGCTCGAATAGTGTTGCAGATTCCAGCGGGGTCGAGTTTGAGAAATCTGCTTATCGGTTCGGTGTCGCCGTGCTTCGTCCCCAGAAACCGCTTCTTGGAAAGTTCGGTATGCACGGTTCTAAGACTCGACGTTAAGAACTCCGGTTCGAATTTGCGCTTGATCGAATGGTCGTTTGGATCGATGGTCTCGCCTCGCATGCGTCCGCCGTAACCGGCCGGTTTCTTGAATCTGGCGCGGGCCCAATCTCTTTCGAGCAGCTCTTCGTAATCGTCGGCTTCTGGCAGGTCCTGCAGGGCGTCCCAAACCGTCGGAGTTGGTTCCAGAAATAAGCTGCCGGCGGCGGCGCGTTCGTTAGGGACTTCGTGCGTG
>JBEKUT010000173.1:0-13597 GCA_049514735.1 Bryobacteraceae bacterium | reverse complement strand
CCCGTTTCGAGAAACTTCGTTAGCCCATCCTCGCCCCAGCGTTGCATCAGCCGGCCTCCACCTGTTAGGTCGGGCGCGGTCTTATGCCAGTCCTCGATCGCGTGCATCGGCTGAAAATTGAGCGTCGCCCCTTTCAGTAAATTGGCTGTGTCCAACTCGCCCGTCTCGGTTTGCGGCGAATGACACAACTGACATTTCGCGACCTCTTCCACCAGATACTTGCCGCGCGTGGCCGGACTCGAATCGGCCGCAAAGACCGCCGCGCAGGCGCTTATCATAACGATAAGCATGGCGATAAGCTTGAGCATAGGAATCATGTTAACGCGATGAGCACTTCAGTCCACCTCGGCGCTCACGCACACCAAGAAACAGCGGACGGCCGTCGGCCATTTTTCATTCTGCTTGGCACCGTGGCGATTCTCTTTGCCGTCGTTCTCGCCTATGCTGAGACTCGTTCGTTTTCGTGGGACGAAGGCTTCCATGTGCTGGCTGCGCGTTTGATCCAATCCGGCCAGCGTCCTTATCTCGATTTTTGCTTTCCTCAAACGCCCTTGAATGCTTATTGGAACGCTTTCTGGGTTTCTATTTTCGGAGCGAGCTGGCGCGCCATCCACGCTGTTGCAGCATTGCTGGTCGCGGGCAGTGTGTTCCTAACGGCCAGCTTCGTCTCCAAGCGTTTTCCAGACCCCAGATGGCGTCTGGCGGGCGCTTTGGCCGCCGCATGTTTCGTGGCATTAAATTCATCCGTCGTACTGTTCGGCCCCATTGGACAGGCTTACGCGATCTGTCTCTTCCTAAGCGTCGCCGCCTTTCGCATGACGGTTGTAGCCGTCGAACGCGACACGGTCTGGTTCGCCGCCGGTGCCGGATTGCTGGCCAGCGCCGCCGCTGCGTCTTCCTTACTCACCGCGCCCGCGGTTCCGGTCTTCCTCCTATGGATGCTGTTCTACAACCGCGCTGGAAATCGCTGGACGAAGCTCGCCGCCTTCGTAGCGGGCGCTGTGCCGCCATTTTTTCCAGTCCTCTGGTTGTTCCTCAAAGCTCCGGGAGTCGTGTGGTTCAACCTCGTTCAATACCATCTCTTTTTCCGGCGCGTGCGATGGGAAGGCGCGACGAAACACGATATCGACGTCCTGCTTTCGTGGATCGATTCTTCGCAGGCTATGCTGCTCGGACTGCTTGCGATCGGAGGTCTGCTCTTCACTGCAACCGCGAGCGGATGGGAGCGTGCCCGGCGAGCCGAAATTTATTTGTCCGCTGGCGTAGCCATCATGATGAGCTTCGAAATCGGCACCGCCCATCCCACCTTCACTTGGTATTTCCTCCTGATCGTCCCTTTCGTGGCCATCCCTGCCACGGTGGGATTCTATGCCGCAGGGTCGCGGCTCTACCGTCCGGACCGGCCGATCTGGCCTGCGGCGGTTCTAATTGTTCTCCTGTCGTTAGGACTCGGTAAGGCTCTCCACGATGACACGGAATCGCTGACGTGGGGCGACATGGAGGCGATCGCTAAGAAGGTGCAGGAAGTCACCCCGCCCGATGGCACGTTATGGTCCAGCGAGCACATCTATTTCCTGACTCATCGCCCGGTTCCCGATGGCATGGAGTTTCAGGCCGGCACGAAGCTCGACCTGACGATGGCGCAAGCCGCGCCCCTCCATATTCTGCCGCGGCCCGAACTCGACCGCCGCGTGAAGTCCGGCGCGTACAACACCATTTCCAACTGCGACGACGACCGCATCGATGAGTTGGGATTGCCGAAGCTGTACGCGCACAAACAGGAGATCGGGAGTTGCTCCGTATTTTGGGGATTTAAGAAATAAACGCGATCCGAGGCGTATTCCGACCCGGTAGCACTCGGCGCTCCGTAACCGTCGCGGCTCTGCAACTCGACCCAACTTTTTCAGAGTGTTACTGAACCGCGTGCGTCAGCGAGCGTAACGAATGCCGAGCTCATTTCGCACGCCCGTAAACAAGCGGCTACATAAAATCTTTCGATGCCAGCCGCCGCTCCTCCACGTCTCGATAGCGTTTGAAGATCACGAAAAGATTCGCGCCGACCACGACCGTGCCAATGATTCCCGGAAGCAGCAGTCCGTACCAGACGCCCCACGGTTGTCCACTCATCAACGCTACCAGCCCAGTCACGATCAACGCGGCCGCAACGGCCCACAGCGAGACCCACGCCCTGACAATCGGTTTCCGCGCTCGCCCTTTAGGCGCCAGCCAGACGACAAACGCAGCCACGATCAACGCCGCGCATGCGTAAGCTACTCCCGGTATCCACGCGTATCGATTTGGGTCGAACCAAGGTTCTATCATGCCGGTCCTTATCCTTCCTCCGCCGCCACGCGATGAGCTTTCCACAACTCTCGCGCCATCGGAGGCGACAGTTTTCCATCGGCCACCAGCACCTGCAGTTTGCGCTGGAAAGAATCCACGATTTTGGGATCGTCAGCGGCCTGAACCTTCGCAATCAGACGGTCCAGCCGCGCGCGTAGCGTCGGGTACGAGACGCCATACTCATCGCACATCGCCTTCAGAGATCCCGAACTTACCAGGAAGCGTTTCAAAAACTGGAGGTCCTCTTCGTCCAACGCTTCGAGCCAGGATGGCGTCTCCTGCTTCACAAAATCAATATACGCTTTAATTTTGTTGAAGTCAATAAACTTTACTTGCGCTTAAACAAAAATGAAGTGGCCCTTACGGCAACTCCCGCACCTTAATGTTGCGGAAGCGATGTTGCGAACCCGGAATCCAGCGGTTCCCGCCGTGCACCTGCAGCGCGATCATGCCGTCCACTGCCCCGCCTGCCGCATGATTCGCAGTATCGGTCCAATCCGTGATTTCGATGCCGTTCAACCAGACCTGAATATGCGGCGCATCGCCCTCAATGCGGGCGCGCAAGTGATTCCATTGACCGTTCTTGAAGATCTCGCGCCATTGCGGATTCACGTACTCCTTCACATCCTTCAGGCCCTCGCCGTAAACGCCGCCGATGGCGCCCCCGTCCAGATAATCGATCAGCACCTGGTACGCCTCGCCTTTCTCGTTCGATCGCAGAAAGAGGCCGCTGTCGCAGCCATAATCGGGGTTGAGGTCTAGCGAAACTTCCACGTTGCGATACTTGCGATCGGTCAGAATGATGCCGCCGTTGCGAGGCTTGTCCTGCTTGCCCGTGAGCACGCCGTCATCCGCTTTCCAGCCCTGCGAATTGCCGTGATGATTCACCTGGCTGATATGCCAGCCCGAAAGATCGACGCCGTCGAAGATCGGCGTGTAGCTCGAATCGCCGGTCACGAGTTCGAAGCGGTGCGCCACGGGCTGAGCCGCGGTTCGCTGCTGCTGAATCAGGTCGCGATCCAATGCATCGAGCGCGTCCAGCGCCGCCTGCAGAGTCGCCACCTTCTCCGTTTCCATCGGAACCTGCACATTGCGCCACAGCGTGTTGTGAATCCCGGCGTGTTTCAAAGTCAAAGCGTGGACCCGCGCGGCTTGCGCCCACATCGGAGTTTCGAAATTCGCAAGATTGACGCCCGCGCCGAGTTGAGCGCCGCTAAACGTCCCGGCCTCTTCTCCATCGATCCGCAGCGTGTATTTTCCATCCGCGAGTCCCGTAATTTTCAGTTCCTCGCGATTCATAGCTTCCATGAAGTCGGAAGAATTCACGGTGAGCGCCGTGAGCGGATCGCTGAGATCCACCGCCATCGGAAGAGCCCGATCGGTTTCCGTCCATGTAATAGCCGTACCGAAATTGACATCGCTCAGCGCCGCGTTTCCCGATCGAACGCTCTTGCGTCCGGCGGCATCCAACTCAACATCGCTGACCAGTGCCGGCGCGCTCCACGCCTTCAGCAGTTGCTCCGCCATGATGAGATGACCCGGCGCCGCGGGATGCACGCGATCCGGCAGGATCTTCTGCGAGAGCTCCGGATCGTTTTCTTTCGCCTGCTCCAGCATGGCTGCGACCGGCCGATTCAAATCGGCGACCGTGAGATTTTCCGACGAACCCAGTTCGTGCAAAAAATCGGAATAGCGCAAAAGAAGACCGTTGTAGCCGCCTTTGAACATGGCCGTGCGCGTCACGTCGTCATAAGGCGACGGCTGGATGGCAGTAATGCGGACGCCCGGATTGTCGGCCCTCAGTTTCTGAACGATGTGCTTGTATCCGGCCGTGTAGATGTTGAAAATCTGATCGTCGAACGCGCGATACCTGCCATCGTTCATGCCGAGCATGATGGTCACAACGGTCGGATGATACGCGTTCACGTCGCGCGCCAGCCGTTCGTCGACACCGCCGCCTCCGCCGCCGGTCACTCGATCGCCACCCCAGCCGGAGTGAATGAACGCCACGTCCAGTTGCGGGAAGCGCGTACGGACATACGTCTCGACGTAGGTCGTGTACAGACGCTGGTCTGTAATGCTGTCGCCGAAAAAGACGACACGGTCGCCATTCTTCAGCGCGAACGGCGCCTGCGCGTAGCACGTCAGGGCGAGAATGGAGATCGCAACGTAGCGAAGTTTCATGTTAGTCTGAACCCTTCAGCAGAACACAAGTCTTACGCCAGCGCAACAGTTTGCTGAAGGCGGGGTTAAATAAAGTTTGCCAAAGCTGCGTGTGCGAAATCAGACTCGGGGTACCATTCTCGCGGACCGTGCCGACATCGCCGACACCGCCGCCACCCGTAATCGCGGCTTGTTGAAGCATACGGGACTGGATTCTGGAGAAGGCCTGTGGATCGTTCCGTGCGAAGGCGTCCACACTATTGGGATGAAATTCCCAATCGATGTCGTGTTCCTGAATCGCAAGAGGAAGGTCCTCAAGATCCGCCGCGCGATGCCGAAATGGCGCTTCGCGTTGTGCCTTCGCGGGCACTCCGTGCTGGAGCTGCCCGCCGGAATGTGCGAGACGGCGCAGACCGGCGTGGGAGACCAACTCGAACTCGAAAAATACGGGTAGGGCAGGCCATCGACTTCTGTGGCCTGCCTCTTATGAAACGCCTTTTCGTTCCCGATCTCGCACTCTTCATGGCCCTCTTGACGCTGGTCTATTGCATCTTCTTCTGCAACGCGCCTCGATCCTTTTTTCGCGATTCAAGTACGGGGCAGCAAATCGTGATGGGTGAAAAGATCCTCAGCGACCGTCACGTCCCACGGACCGAGACGTCGATCGCATGGGGCTGGGCATCGGACTGCGCCATGGGATTCGCCGATTCTCACGCGGGCCTTCCAGCCGTGGTCTGGCTATTTGCCGTATCAATCGCGATCGTCACGTGGCTATGGTTCCAACTGAATTGGGAATGCGGGGGAAATTTTTTCTTCGCCTTAATCCTCACGGTTCCCATGCTCGCGACAACCCAACTGCAGTGGACCGCGAGTCCGCACATTTTCGGTTGGCTGCTGCTCCTGACCGCACTCCTGTATTTCGAAAAGGCTCCCACCCAATTCCGCATCCGCAACGCGTTTCTCCTGGCGAGCGCCGGAGCGCTCTGGGCCAACGTGGACACGAGCTTCCCCCTCCTTCCCGTCATCGCGCTGATCTACGGCGTTTCGCATTTGGCCCGACCGTTCATCTGGCAAACCGAATCCGCAATCGACCTGCGCAAAGGCCGCTGGTTCCTGCTGGCCTCGTTATTCTCCGGCCTCGCGACCCTGCTGAACCCCTACGGGTGGAATCTGCACGTGCACCTCGCCGATTCGATCGGCCCCGCGTTCCAATATCACCTTGCCGCCGGTCCCTGGATCGCGCTCGGCATCGCCGCGGCCGGAGGCACGCTGGCGCTCTGTGAGAAAAAGCTCGCCCACTTCATACTCGCGCTGGTCTTCGTTGGCGGCGCGATTCGCTTCCCACAAATGCTGCCGTTGATGGCGCTGGTCATGCTGCCGCTAGCCAACGGCGCCATTACGCACGCGCTGCACCGCGCCAAAGATCTGCGCGTCGGATTGCGCCGCGCGCTCAACGTATATCTCGCCTACTCGGACCGTTGGCGCCTGCTCGACGCACGTTTCTCTGGAATCGCACTGGCCCCCTTTGCAGCCGTGCTGCTCTGGCTCTTTCTGCAGATCCCTTCCATAGCTTCCTACACCGGATTTCTGCCCGACGAATTCCCGGTTTATGGCGCCAACGAAGTCGCCCAGCTTTCCCCAAACATTCGCCTTCTGTCGACGCGAAAGTACAGTGATTATTTGATTTATCGTTTTCGAGGCAAGCTCAAAGTATTCACCGCCGACAGTTCGCGGCAGGACCCGGAGCGTTTCAGATTCAGCCACGCCCTCCTGCCGAACGACGATCCGCTCGTTCCAGCGCTACAGCGGATGGGCTGGAAAGTACTGTTCCGCGACGATCTTTCCACCTTACTCGTCAACAACGAAGTCAAGGTAAGTAGCTAGAGTTTTTTTCGGGAATCTCGGCCGCGGCCTGAAAATTTTCCTCAACATTGTAGAAATGACCGAGCCCGTGCAGCGTCTACTATACAGAACATCCCATCTGGAAGTTAGGGTTATATGGACGTTACGTCAACCTACTGGCGACAGCTCTATTCTTATCTTTCGCGTCAAAAGCGAAGGCAACAACGCGAACTACGCGAAATGGTTTTCCGAGCCGTGAGCGCCCGAACCGTGACCGACCGAGCCGTGACCGACCGAGCCGTGACCGGAAGGGAGCGGTCCCCCCGCGCCGGCTTCGTCACCTCTCCCAAAGCGATTGCCGCGCTTTCACGGCTGACTCGAACGCCTCGCCCGCCGTCGCTTTCAAAGCCGTCAGATGTCCCATCTTGCGGCCCAACCGAGGCTCCAGCTTGCCATAAAGATGCAGCTTCACATCGGGCAGCGCCAGCGCGGCCGGCCAATTGGGTTCATTAGGCACCCAAAGATCCCCGAGCAAATTCGCCATCGCAGCGGGCCGGATCATCTCTGTCGATCCCAAAGGAAGCCCGCAAACCGCGCGCAGCTGCTGCTCAAACTGGCTCGTGATATGGGCGTCGATAGTCAGATGCCCCGAATTGTGCGGCCGCGGCGCAAGCTCGTTGATCAACAAGCTCCCGTCGCGTAGCACGAAAAACTCGACGCACAGAACACCGATCACCTCCAGCTTCTCCAAAACGCACCGGGCAATCTCTACGGCGTCCTGAGCTGTCTTGGCCGGAACATGAGCCGGAGCCATCGACACATCCAGAATGTGGCGGCTATGCTGATTTTCGATCACGCCCCAACTGACGAACTCGCCGCCCACGGACCGTGCCGCGATCACCGAAACCTCGCAGGCGAAATCGATGAAAGCTTCGAGAACCGCTTCCTGCCGTCCCACGGCCGTCCAAGCCTCCGCCATCTGCTCAGCCGACTTCATCGTGAACTGACCTTTTCCGTCGTACCCAAACGAAGCGGATTTCAGAACCGCGGGCGCGCCCAGTTCTCCAAGAGCACTTTTCAAATCCTCCAACGACCGCACCTCGCGATAAGGCGTCAGCGGAAGCCCCGCTCGCGTCAGGAACGATTTTTCTCGAATGCGCTGCTGCGTGGTGTGCAGGATCGATCCGCTAGGCCGGACCGGTGCGCAACGCTCCGCGGCAGCGGCCGTCGCGGCGGGAACATTCTCAAACTCAAACGTGACGATATCCACATCGCTCGCGAATTTCGAAACCTCGTCGAGATCGTCGTAAGCCGCCGTGACCTCGACATCCGCCACTTGTCCCGTAGGAGTGTCGGTTTCAGGCGAGTAAGTGTGGACGCGATAACCCATGCGCCGCGCCGCGATTGTGAACATGCGGCCAAGCTGCCCGCTTCCAAGTACGCCGATTGTCGAGCCCGGGAGAATCGTTTTCACGGCAACTCGTCGGCGCGCACGCGAGCGGTCTGTTCTTCACGATAGCGCCGCAGCTTCTCGCGCAGCTCCGGATCGTGATTCGAAAGAATCGCGACCGCGAGCAGGGCCGCGTTCTGAGCGCCCGATTTGCCGATCGCCAGCGTGCCCACCGGAATGCCGCCCGGCATTTGCACGATCGATAGCAGCGAATCCATGCCTTTCAAAGCGTGGCTCTCGACAGGGACACCGAGCACCGGCAGCAGCGTGTTCGCGGCCACCATCCCCGGCAGATGCGCCGCGCCGCCCGCGCCCGCGATAATCACTTGCAGGCCGCGCCTCTCGGCCGACTCCGCGTACTCCACCATCCACTGCGGCGTGCGGTGCGCCGACACAATTTTCGTCTCATGCGGCACGCCGAATTGGGCCAGCGTCTCGGCCGCATGGCGCATCGTCTCCCAATCGGACTTGCTGCCCATGATGATGCCGGCCAGTGGCGTCATCGCTTAAGCTATTGTCCTTGTGCGAGCGTATAGCCAGGCTGCCCGTCGTAGCTTCGCAGCGACTCGGTTTTGACGATCTCCAGGCCCTGTTCGAGGACGCGGCCCAGAAGCGCCAGCGTCTGCTGCTGCGTCACGCCGTCCTTGCCCGCGAACCGGCAACGGAAGCTCTCCGTGCAAAATGTTTCCGACATCCCGCCGGGCCACACTTTGACGCCGCGATTGTCGATCATCAACAGCTCCAGCCCGTCGCCATCGGCCTTTTTGATCGCCGCAGCCAGATCGTTCGGTACCAGCGACGGCCAGGCCACGTAGACATCGATTCCTTCGAGCTTCGCGACCGCAGCCGTGCGAGCCGGACCCGTAGCGCGTTCCTTCTTCTCGGGAGCCGGTTTATAGTGCGCGACCTTCAAAGTCTGCGGCTCTTTCCCGACGCGGCTGGCCACAGCTTGCGCGAATTCCTTCGTCCCGACCTTCTGCTTGCTCACTCCCTCGGTATAAACATCGTACGTGTGGACTCCATCCTCCATCGTCGTGAGCCACGCGTTGTGCACCCGCTCCGCAATATCGTGTTGCCCGATGTGGACGAGCATCAAAACGCTGCCGAGTAGCAGTCCCGAAGGATTCGCCAGGTTCTGTCCGGCGCGCCGCGGAGCGGACCCGTGAATCGCTTCGAACATAGCGCACTGCATCCCGATGTTCGAGGAACCGGCCAGCCCGACGGAGCCCGCAATCTGCGCCGCCACGTCCGAAAGAATATCGCCGTAGAGATTCGGCATCACAATAACGTCGAAAGCTTCCGGCGTATCGGCCATCTTCGCCGCGCCAATATCGACGATCCAATGCTCCTTCTCAACCTCCGGATACTCCGCGCCGATCTCATCGAAGACCTTGTGGAAGAGACCGTCGGTCATCTTCATGATGTTGTCTTTGGTGAAGCACGTCACCTTCTTGCGGTTGTGCTGAATGGCGTAATCGAAAGCGTAGCGGACGATCTTCTCGCTGCCCTGCCGCGTGATGATTTTCAAGCACTCCATCACGTTGTCGCTGAGCCGATACTCCATCCCCGCATACGTGTCCTCTTCGTTCTCGCGAACGATTACGATGTCCATGCCCGGATGCTTCGTTTTGACGAAAGGATGATAGGCGACGCAGGGCCGTATGTTGGCATAGAGCCCCAGCGTCTTGCGCGTGGTAACGTTCAGGCTCTTGAAGCCGCCGCCCTGAGGCGTGGTGATCGGCGCTTTGAGAAAAACTTTGGTGCGGCGCAGGGATTCCCATGCGCTCGGGTCGATACCTGCCGAATTTCCGCGCAGGTAGACCTTTTCGCCAATCTCGATAATTTCCGGTTCAATCCTGGCGCCCGCTTCCTTCAAAATGTGGAGCGTGGCGTCCATGATTTCCGGGCCGATGCCGTCGCCGTACGCGACCGTAATAGGAGTAGCAGTAGACATAGAAAGGGAGATCCAAAGGTAACAAAACTCCGCGTTCCAACGACGAACTACGAACGAACAACTACGAACGCCGTTCGGTCTAAATGAAATGATACTTCCGCGACTCGTCGTCCCAAACAATCTTCTTCTGATTCCTGAACGACAACGTCGCCATGTGCCCCGATATCGCCGCCTGTTGCCCGATCTCCGGCGGCGCGATCACCTTCGCCTCGCCGCGAATCGCCTCGATCCAGTTCTTCATGTGCGCTTCCACAGCTTTGTTGTCGTTGCCAGGCAGCGCGATATGCTGCTCCTGCCTTGCCGCGACCCGCGCCGGAGCCTTGTTGTTAAACTTCTCCGGATAGAAATTCAGATACTGGCGATTCAGCACCTCGATAGTGCCCTCATTGCCCATAAAGTTCTCACCGTATCCGTAATGATCGTTGCCAAAATAGCAACTGTAATTGATGTGAAACTTCGTAGGCGTATATTCGTAAACCGCGCTGAACGTATCCGGCACCTCACGGTCGTCCTCCACCCAGCGATAGATCCCGCCCGACGCCATGCACGTCGAAGGCACCGTTTTGCCGCACACAAAATTCGTGATATCGGTCTGGTGGACCAGCAGATCGGTCGAGATGCCGCCCGAATAGTCCCAATACAGGCGCCACTGATAATAGCGCTGCTTATCGAACGGCCGTTCCGGAGCCGCTCCCAGGAACTTTTGCCAATCCGTGTTTTCAGGGGACGCTTCAGCCGGAATCGCGTAGCGCCACGCCGGATTGTCGTCCAGCGAGTTGCGATACCAGAACGCGCGGACATAGTGTATATCGCCGATCATGCCCTGTTCAACCATCTCTTTAGCTTTTTGGTAGAGCGAGTTGCTGCGGTTCTGCGTTCCGACCTGCACGACTACGCCGGCCTTCTTCGCCGCGGCCACCATCTCTTCGCCCTGCTCGATGGTGTGCGCCAGCGGCTTCTCGACATAAATATTTTTGCCCGCCTTTATGGCGGCCATGAACATGGGATAATGCAGGTGTTCAGGCGTCGAGATCACTACGGAATCGACGTTGGGGTCTGCCAGGAGCTGCTGGAAATCCTCGTACGTTTTGGGCGTGTTGCCGCCCATCGTCTGGACACGATCTTTGGCGCGCGCCAGATTGCCGGTGTAGGTATCGCAGACCGCCACCACCTGCACCATGTCCTTGCTCTGGGTGTAGAGGCGATCCATTAGGTAGTAACCCCGTGAGCCTACGCCAATCCAGCCTATTTGGGCCTTGTTGTTTGCGCCCAAAGCTGGGAGAATGCCGGGTACGCTGGCAATCGCCAGACCAGCGGATGTCTTTACAAAAGAACGGCGAGAAAAATTATCTTTCATAGAAAGCTTCAGAATAGCAGCAACGGCCTCACATCGATTGTTGGTTACTTTGAGGACCCTTGCGCCGTCTAACATAGCAGACCGGTCATGCCAATGACAAAACTATCAACGAGAATCGGAGACAACTGGCTCATCCTCACGCACATGGAGGGAACGACGTGGAGGTTGCAAGTTCTAGGCGATACCCCACTGGAAGCCGAGGTAATAGCCGTGGATGAGACCGAGGCCAAAGAGAGCGCCGTGGCCGCAACGGTGGAGCGTTTGAACAACGAAGGCGCCCAGGTGCGGGCCAAACCAATTCAAAGTTGGAACAGCGTGATCACGAGCCGTTGGGATAGCCGCCACTAGCCAGTTCTCGCCGTTCACTCGGACCTTCCGTGCCGAGCCGTGACCGGCAGGGAGCGGATTTCCGAACCACGACCGTGAGGGAGCGGCCGTTTGCCCCCGCCCTCGCAAGAACGGTACGATGGAAAAGAGGATTCACGTGGCAACTCTTGATTGGTCGCAGTGCCCTGCCGTGGAGAGCATTCCCGGCAAGCGTAGCGGCGCGTGGGTGTTCAGAAATACGCGGATGCCGGTAGCCACCGTATTCGAGAATTTAGAATCCGGATTGACTGTGGAAGAAGTCATGGAGGAATTCTCCGTCACGCGGGAGCAGATCAGCGCGGTATTGAATTTCGCGGCGAAGAGCTTGGAGGCGCCCTTGCCGCTCCCTGTGCATGCCACGCCGGCCGATGCTCATCCTCTTTGACCATGGCACACCCCGGAGCATCGCTCGCTCGCTCCACGGTCACACGGTTGTCGAAGCGATTGAAAGAGGATGGGACACCCTAGCCAACGGCGCGTTGCTGAACTGCTGAACTGTTCTCCACGGACAAAAACGTTCCGTACCAACAGAACCTTAAAGGCCGGGCGGATTGCAATTTTAATACGTGGCAATCCGCAACGGCCCGGCTTTCCACCGCAACATTGATCGCGTTGTCGCGGCAGTCAACGCCGCCACACCCGGCAGCTTTGCCAAGGTGGAAATTCCTTACGAGTAGCCCCGCAGCTTGGGCGCGACCCACATATCCCCAAGGGTCTGGGCCTTTCCAGCTTCAATGGCAATCGGCTCTCCACAGGTAATGGCGAAATCGAAATCTGCCCAACGCTAGACCCGCCGAGGGAGGAAGCGGAAGTTCGCCCCTTCCCCACCCCTCAGTTTATGACGTACAGTGAAGAACTGCCCCCATCTTCGAGAAAACGTTTCTTATGGCCGATATAGACATCACGCAGGCCGAAGCCGATCTCCTGATTGCAATGGAAAAGCAACGTGTCGACGATAAAGACTGCCTATTCCCGGACCCCCGGCGGCAGGCTGGCGATTGCGCTGACTTCCTTTGACAAGCGCGAGAATTTTATGCTCGACATTACCCGTGCTCAGATCAAGCTGACGAAGGCTACCTATCAGAACCGGGTGCGGCAGGCTATCATTCTCATGCGCCTTGACCTCGACGGGCCGCCGCATCGAAACCCAGACGATCGCGAAGTCCCCTGCCCCCATCTTCATATCTACCGGGAAGGCTACGGGGACAAGTGGGCCATCCCCGCCCCGGTTGACCGATACCCTAATGTGCAAGACCTGTTTTCCACATTCGAGGCGTTCATGCGCCATTGCAATATCAAGGACGTGCCTCCAATTCAGAAGGGGCTTTTCTCATGACAGTAGCCGAGATTGAAAAACTTCTGAAAAACTACCGGGAATGGCTCAAAGACAAAACCACGCTGCGGCAAATAAACGGCTCGTGGGTTGAGATCACAACCCCTTACTTAGACCGGCATAACGACGCGTTGCAGATTTACGCCCGGACCGAAGACGGCGCTCTGGTTCTGACCGACGATAG
Source organism: Bryobacteraceae bacterium (assembly GCA_049514735.1). Lineage (GTDB taxonomy): Bacteria > Acidobacteriota > Terriglobia > Bryobacterales > Bryobacteraceae > JAICMB01. The sequence continues at coordinate 605 of JBEKUT010000173.1, read as the reverse complement.
CTACATCGTTCATGACCTTGAAGCTTCGGGATGCAAGCTGGATACCCAAAAACGAAAAGACCTTTTGCAAATGACGCTTAACGGGTTCGGCGTGAAGCTGAACCATGAAGCTATAGAATTGCAAGCGACGCCTGAAAACTTTCCACTTCGCAAGCACAATCTCGTTCAGGCCATGCTCGCGGTAAACGATCTTTTCTATCTGGCCAAGCCCGTTGTCGAGAGCCTCTTTTATGAAGACGTTGTGACATGGCTCGACGCAAACGACATTCGCTACACACCGAGCGTGAAGTTTACCGGCATCAGTGGCTATGACCATCACTTTCATTTCGCCATACCCAAATCTAAGAAGCAGCCGGAGCGCATCGTGCAGGCCATCACCCGAGCCACCCGCGATAACGCATTGCCGTTTATCGATGGGTGGGGCGACACGCGCCAAGTCCGATCTTCGGACTCAAAGGCATATGCCGTTCTGAATGACGAACAGCCGATCCCCGGCGCTGTCATAGAGGCTTTTCGAAATTACGACATCCGGCCTGTACCGTGGACAGACCGTATTAGCGTTCTCACGGAACTTGCCGCCTAGTCTTCCGCTTTGTGGTGTCTCG
>JBEKUT010000172.1:0-13650 GCA_049514735.1 Bryobacteraceae bacterium | reverse complement strand
AAAGCGGCTGCCGCGATCAGAAACGGAGCGATTCGATAATTCATTAGGGCTGTCGGCTTGTCAAAGCTATTTTACAGTCCCCGCAGATGGTTGGGAAATCGGAATAGGACCCTACTTCAGGTTTATACTTCCAACAACGTTCGCATTTCTGCCCGTCCGCCCTCTCGATCGCCACTTGAAGCCCGTCCGCCGAGCCGTTCTCCAGCGCCACCTGCGACACGATGAACAGCGTGGGCAGGTCTGCCGCGTACTCTTCGAGTAGCGGATGCAGTTCCGCGTCGGCCGTCAGCCGCACCCGAGCCTCTAGAGGCGCGCCGATCAGTTTCTCCTTGCGGGCAGTGTCGAGACTCTTCAGAACCTCATCGCGAACCGGCAGCAGCTTGTCCCAATTCTCGATCCGGCGTCGTTGCGCGGTCGTGAATCCTTCCGTCACTTCGTCTGCCTCAGGCAACAGCGCCAGGTGGACGCTTTCCGGAGCCCCAGCGGGCTTCCGCAAATGCCCCCACACTTCCTCCGTGGTGAAGGAAAGCAAAGGCGCCAGCAGACGGACCAGCGCATACGTCAGCCGATAGAGCGCCGTCTGGGCGCTGCGCCGCGCGCGCGAATGAGCCGCTGCCGTGTACAAGCGATCCTTGAGAATGTCGAAGTAAACCGCGCTCAGATCGGTAGTTGCAAAATCGTAAATGGCCCGATACGTTTTATGAAAATCGTAATCGTCGTACCAGGCGCGGCACTTGCCGATCAGCTCCTCGGCGCGCGCGAGAATCCATAAATCGATCTCCACCATTTCAGCCGCCAGCACGGAATCCGAAGCGGGATCAAAATCGTCCAGATTGCCCAGCGCATACCGAAACGTATTCCTCAATTTCCGGTACGCGTCCGACATCCGCTGCAGGATCGTATCCGACATGCGAACGTCTTCCGTGAAATCCACCGAAGCGACCCACAGCCGCAGCATATCCGCGCCATATTTCTTAATGATGTCGTGCGGATCGACCACATTGCCGACCGATTTCGACATCGCGCGGCCCTCGCCATCCAGCGCCCAGCCACTAGTCGCGCATTCGCGATACGGCGCCTCGCCCCGCAGCGCTGTGCCAACCAGAAGCGAACTGTGGAACCACCCGCGATATTGGTCGCCGCCTTCCAGATACATGTCCGATGGCCACGGCAATCCATTTTGCGGCGTCAGAACGGCCAGGTGGCTCGATCCGGAATCGAACCAGACATCCAGAATGTCGGACTCTTTTCGAAACTCTGCATGCCCGCATTGCGAGCAATGCACGCCCACTCCGATCAGCTCCGCGGCCGAGCGCTCATACCAGACGTCGGCGCTGAACTCAGCAAATAAACGCACCACGCGATCCAGCACCTTGCGATCTGTCAATGGATGCTGGCAATTCTCGCAATAGAAAACCGTGATGGGCACGCCCCAGATCCTCTGTCGCGAGATGCACCAGTCCGGCCGAGTCGCAATCATGTTCGAGATGCGTTCCTCGCCCCACGCCGGCTTCCACTTCACCTCCGCAATCGCCTTTAGAGCACGCTGTCGCAGATCGTTGCGCTCCATGCCGATAAACCACTGCTCGGTAGCGCGGAAGATGGTCGCGTTGTGGCAGCGCCAGCAATGCGGATAGCTGTGTTCGAAATGTTCGAGCGCCAGCAGTGCGCCGGCGCTTTTCAGAATTTCGATAACGATCGGATTACCTTCCCAAATCGTCTTGCCAATGATCGCCTCGGGCAGCTCGCCGGGAGCGCCCTCCGCGCGATAAAACCGGCCCCGCGGATCCACCGGGCAGAAGATCGGCAACCCGTATTTCTGTCCGCTATCGAAATCCTCTGCGCCATGTCCGGGCGCCGTATGAACCGCGCCCGTACCTTGATCGAGCGTGATGTAATCGGCCAAAATTCCAAGCGAATCGCGCTCCAGAAACGGATGCCGAAAAATAGCGCCTTCCATCTTGTATCCAGGAAACGCCGCCAGAATATTTGGCTTGGCCCATCCCGCCTTCTTCGCCGTGGCATCCAAAAGTTCGAGCGCAACGATATAAACCTGGCCTTCAACTTCCGCCGCTACGTATTCGAACTTCGGGTGATACGCGATGGCGACGTTGGCCGGAATGGTCCACGGCGTCGTGGTCCAGATGAGCCCATACACCTTGCGCCCTGCGAGCCGTGCATCGATCAACGCCGCATCGGACTGCAATGCGAAGCGAACCCAAATCGACGGGCTCGTGTGGTTCTCATACTCCACCTCGGCTTCCGCTAGCGCCGTCCTATCGTGAATGCACCAATTGACCGGCTTGAGCCCTTTATAAACGTAGCCGCGGTCGAGAAACTCGACGAACGCGCCCGCAATCACGGATTCATACTGCGCGCTCATGGTGAGATACGGATTGTTCCACTGACCGAACACACCCAGCCGCTGAAAATCCTTGCCTTGCAGCTCGACGTACTTGCGCGCATATTTGCGGCACTCGGCGCGAATCTGCGCCATCGACATGTGCGCCTTTTTCGATCCCAACTCGCCGTCCACTTTGATCTCGATCGGCAAGCCATGGCAATCCCAGCCCGGGATGTACGGCGAATCGCAACCTTCCATCGTCTTCAGCTTGACGATGAAATCCTTCAGGATTTTATTGAAGGCATGTCCCAAGTGGATGTTCCCGTTCGCATACGGCGGCCCATCATGCAAAACATATTTCGGACTCCCGGCGCGCGCGGTTCGAATCCGCTCGTAGAGCCCTGTCTCAGCCCACTGCGCGAGCATTTTCGGCTCGGCCACCGGCAGGTTGGCCTTCATCGGGAAATCGGTTCGAGGAAGATTGACGGTCTTCTTCAGATCGAGCGTCGGGGGCGAATCCATTCTCTTTTTTCTATGGTACCTGTGTCATCCTCGATGCTCGCGATTTTTCTGCGTAGTACCAAAGTCCATCAGGGATCATGAGAGGTCGTTTAAGTCCTCTTACTGATTGGGCTGCACCCTGCCTTCAACCTAGAATGCAAATGGAGAACCGAAAAGGACCGAATGCAATTGCTAGTATCCAGGTTAGCGAAGAGCCAATACTCAGAACGGGAAGCCGCCGAGGAATTGGGTGTGTCCGTGGAACAGCTTAGAACCCTTATCCGTAGCCACATCGTGGAGACCGATGAGGATTTGAATAACGTGTCCGTGGCGAGCTTTCATCCCTCGGACCTTTTGGTTCTCAAACTTCTGGCGCGCCAGTCCTCCTCCAGCGATCCAGTTGTGTAATGGGCAGCGCCGGCCGTGGAGCCGACGCTTTTAAACTCCACCCCCGTGAGATCCTCAGATATTTGCCACAATCTCCGTGCGGCCGCCATGTCTTCGGCCGGCTTCGGAATCGGAATCAACACCGGATCTCCTTTCGCGTGGAAAATCCCATCCGGCGCATAATAACTTCCCGCGGCCGCATCGAGCGCCGTCGCCGCCCGCAATGTCGGCAGCGCTCCATGAGCCGCGTCCTGCGACATGATCCCAGCGAAGATTCTCTCCGGCAGACTAATTGTTGGCCTCTCTGGGCCGCTCCTCTGGAGATTCGTACGCGCATACCCGGGATAAGCCGCATTGCTCAGCAGGTTGACTCCGGCCGCCGCCGACCGCCGAGCCAGCTCCTGCGCAAACAGAAGGTCTGCCAACTTCGACTGACAATACGACTTCCACGGCCCATACGATTTCTCCCACTGCAGATCGTCGAAATTGATCCTCTTAATCCCCATATTGGCCGCGCCGCTCGTCACCATCGTCACGCGAGGCGCAGTTGCCCGCAGAAGAACCGGCATCAGCAAACCCGTCAGAGCAAACGGCCCCAAAAAGTTCGTTCCGAACTGTATTTCGAATCCATCTTCAGTTAGATGCCGCCGCGGCACCATCATGACCCCGGCATTATTCACTAATAGATCCAGCTTCGCCTCGCCGACGATCTTCGCGGCAAACGCCCGCACCGATCGCAGACTCGCCAGGTCCAAGATCTCGAATTGCACCTTGGCCTTGGGAACCTGCCGCCTGATCCGTTCCGCCGCATCCCGGCCCTTCACCTCGGACCGCGCAGTGAGAATCACCTCGCCGCCCGCCCGCGCCAACTCCAGCGCCGTATGCCACCCAATCCCGCTGTTCCCGCCCGTCACCACCGCCAGCTTGCCCTGTTGCGATGGAATATCCGCCACTGTCCACTTCGCCATCCGCTAATTCTCCTGCATATATGAGTATGTACTCACTCAATACGATTCACAAAAAGTAGGGCACCCATCGGGTCTAGTGGCCTGCCTTTTTGCGGACTATCCCAGCCCACAGCATCTCGAACCCTGCGGCCCGGTACGCCTCGTCCTTCCCCGCATCCTGACGCATAAACTCGATGGTCGTCTCCGCCAGCGCGCGCATCGCCGCCGTGATGAACTGTTGCGGCAGATCCTGAATGATGCGCTGCTCCACCGCATCCTCCGCCATGCTTTGAATCTCCGCAAAAGGAGCCGAACCTGCGGATTTCGATTCGGACGTCAACCCGCCCCAAACCTCCAACTGCTTCAGGACCAGATGATGCGTCGGATTCGCGATGCCCCAAGCCACGTAGTGATTCCACACATGCTCCAACCGCTGCCGCACGCTCTTCTTACGTGGAAAGCCCGACATCATCGCATCGGCAAGCTCGATCTTGATGTCGCGATACAATGCGTTCACCAGATCGTCTTTGGTCTTGAAATAGGTGAACAGCGTGCCCTCGGCCACTCCCGCCGCGTTGGAAATAGCGGAGGTGGCCGCGCCCAAGCCCCGTTCGGCGAACACCTGAGCCGCCGCCGCCAGGATCGCGTTCCGCTTGTCTTCACTTTTCCTTCGAGCCACTATAACCGAGTATACACTCATATTAGATCTTCCGAAACGCGCTCCTCACAATCCACGTAGAATATTCACAGGAGACACCGTAATGAAAAGGACCGTCCTCGCTGGCGTGGTTTCTGCATTGCTCCTGATGGCCTCCGCGCCTGGGATCCGTCCCCGCGCCGATGCCGGCAGCTACCCGTCGCACCAGGAGAAACAGGATCTCTCGATCGGCGCCGCGCTGATTCCTCCGGACCAGGCCAAGAAGATGTTCGCAGCGGACCTGAATCATCACGGCTACGTCGTGGTCGAGGTCGGCGTTTTTCCCGGACCTGGGAAAGATGTGGACCTTGACCCTCACGATTTCGTTCTATCCGTTGGCGGAAACAACGCGGCACTGCGTCCCGTCGACGCCGACACCATCGCGCAGGTCGTGGCCGGCAAGCAGGATGTCCCGGCCCCGCGCTCCGGCCCGCACGATATCAACACGTCCACCGGGATGTCGGTTGGCCGCGTGTCTTACCCTGATCCGGTCACGGGCCGGCAAACGACCGGCACCGTCACCACAGCCGAAACGGGAGTAGGAATCGGCGGCCCCGCGCCGCAGCCCTGTCGCGGTGGATATGGTTGCGACGAAGCACCAATGCCTCAACCGGGTCCACAAAGATCCCCCACCCAAATCGCCAGCGTCCTCAGTCAGGAGCTTTGGGAAAAAGGCTTGCCAGACGGAAAAACCGTGCACCCAGTCGCCGGCTACCTTTATTTCCCCAAACCCGCCAAGAAGTCGAAGGACGCGGCCTGGGAACTGCGCTACGAGACGTCCGACGGAGTCACCAAACTCCCGCTCTCCAAGTAGCGCAGGCCATCGGGGTTCGTGGCCTGCGGCCCACCCAAGGTGATGAAGAACCCGGTGGTGGCTGGAGCGAATTTTGACGTCTTGCGTCGTTGGCCGGTCTCGTGAAATCAATGACTTGTGTAGGTTCTTCAACGGAATGTCCATGGCCCTGCGGCCCACCAATAATGTTGATGAAGAATTTTCGACCCGTAACCGAGCCGTGACCGGCAGGGAGCGGTTGCCCCAATCGTATATGTTCTTCAGGGGAGTGCCCATGGGCCTGCGGCCCACCAATGTTGATGAAGAATTTTCGACCCGTAACCGAGCCGTGACCGGCAGGGAGCGGTTGCCCCAATCGTATATGTTCTTCAGGGGAGCGGAAGCGAAAGCGATACCTCAATTTCTCCAAAGCCGCTTGAATGAACTCGACGAGATTCGGCACTGCGAGTTTTCTGCGCCCCGCAGTGATGACGATACTGGAATCGACAACTACTCCCAGGATGGCGGCGTCCATGGCTGTTGATGGCTCGCGATGACAGCTTCTAAATCCTTTCCGAAGTCAGGATCGAGTGTCACTGTGGAGTTCCGTTCCTTCGCCTGCCGCACAATCTCAGAAATCGGACGACCGCTTCGACGCGGCGCTCGAATCACTGCCACCGGGCGAGAATCTTGCTCCACGATCACCTCTACGCCTTCCTGGACTTGTTCCAACAATGCACGAACATCACGTACAAGTTTGGCTTGAGTAATCCGGACGGTAGCCATCGCTACAATCATAACGCCTCCCCCAAAAACCCGTTCCAAAATTATTTTGCCTTTTTTCGTCCCACTTATCTATCTCAAGACAAACCTACTTACCGCTCTCGCCCCCTCGCATCGCTCCCAAACTATTTTGCGCCGCCCGCTATAATCAAACCGAAATAGATCGCGCGCAAACAAACCCTTCCACGCAAATGAGCGCCACTGCGGAAGCAGGACCCCATTTCCAGCCTCCGCAGAGCCCATCCAAAACTAACACACCCAAACGAATCAGAAACTTAACTCGCTATACCCACTCTTCTCACGCCGACTTGATTTCGGTCCACAAACGATCCCGCAGCCGCTGACACGCCGGTGACAACGTCTCCGCCCATTCGCCCCGCGCCACAATTTCAGCAGGAGGATACAAAGTGTTGTTATTTCGAAACGATTCCGGCAACAACGCACGCGCGCCCGCGTTCGTCGTCGTCGTCCGCGCCGCCAACGCATTCGCCGCCGCAATCTCGGGACGCAACAAGAAATCGACAAACTTGTGCGCCAACTCCACGCGCCGGCTCTCGCGCAAAATCACGGAACAGTCCGGATAAGTGGCGTAGCCTTCCATTGGATACGCGAAAGCCACATCCGCCGACGAATCCATCGCCTGTTGCGCCGTCGTATTCCACATCTGTGCCGCCAACACATCGCCACTCACCACTTGATCGCGCGCCTCCGCGTTCAGATACGCACGCAGCAAAGGCTTCTGAGACATCGCCTCACGCTGAGCCCGCTTCAACTGCGAAGAATCGGACGAATTAATAGAACAGCCAATTCGCTTGAGACAAGCGCCCAACACATCGAAAGGATCGTCGAGCATCGTAATTCGCCCGCGCAGCCGCGGCTCCCATAGATCGGACCACGCCGCCGGAGCCGGAATCAGCTTGCGATTATACGCAATGCCGGCCGCCGTAACCATATAAGGAACGGACCACTGCAGACTCGGATCCCAGGAAGGGTGCAGGAAAAGCGCCTCCAGTTGACCTAAATGAGGGAGTAAATCATGTCGCAAATTCGCCAGCAGGCCCTGCTCGATCATCGGCTTCACAATATAATCGGTGGGAAAAACAATATCCCAACCGGAATTGCCGCCCATCACGCGCGCCAGCATCTCTTCATTGCTCTCGTAAACGGCATAGCGCACGCGCACGCCGTATTCTGTTTCGAACTTGGGAACCGTCTCCGGAGCGATGTAACTCGACCAGTTAAACACATTGAGCCGCGGCCGCCGCTCGCGCATACAGCCCGCCAACCCCGGAACGCCCAACAGAAACACGCGCCGATTCACGTTCGTTGGAACCTTTGCGACAGCAGAATCAGAGCGCCGAATCCAAACACAATCAGCGCCGAGATGGCGTTAACTACCGGATTCACCCCCCGCCGCGCGAACGCGTAAATGACCATCGGAAGAGTCTCCGAATCGACGCCCGCCACCAGGCTCGTGATCACATAATCGTCGAACGACACCGTAAACGCCAACAGCGCCGCGGCAATCACGCCCGGCAGAATCAGTGGGAGAGTGACAAATCGGAAAGCCTGCCATTCGTTAGCGCCCAGGTCGAGCGCGGCTTCTTCGAGCTTCGGATCGACGGTCCGCAGCCGCGCCATCACGACTATTACGACATAAGCAATGGAGAAAGAAACATGAGCGAGAATCACCGTGTGCATTCCGAGATGGACGCGAAGGAACCGAAACGTCCATTGAAAAAAAGCCAGCAGAGAGATACCAGTCACTATCTCGGGAGTCACCAGCGAGAGATACAACGATCCGGTCAAGACCAGCGAATTGCGCTTCCACAAACCATAAGCGCACAGCGTCCCGATGATAGTCGACAAGACGGTGGCGGCGACAGCGATGAGCAGACTGTTCCACGCTGCATCCGTAAGTTGCGTGTCATGAAAAGCAGCCGCATACCATTGCAGCGAAAATCCTTCCCACACGGTAAATCGCGAAGAATTGAAACTGAACAGGGCGAGCACGGCGAGCGGCAGATACAGAAACACAAACGCGCCAGCCGCGTACAAAGAAAGGGCCGCGCGCTTCACAACAGCCCCTCATCGCCGCGCCGCATCAGCCCAATTAAAAGGAGCATCACGATGGCCATCAATGCCAGCGACATCGCCGACCCAAACGGCCAATCCCGCGCCGTCGTGAACTGGTTCTGCACCAGATTCCCAACCATTACCGACTTACCGCCGCCCAGTAAGTCCGGCGTCAGATACGCACCCAAACACGGGATAAAAACGAGAATAAACCCGGCCCGAATACCAGGTGAGCACAACGGAATCGTCACACGCCAAAGGGTTGCTAATGGCCGCGCTCCCAGATCGGCCGCGGCTTCGAGTAAGTTGCGATCCAGCCGCTCTAGGGAAGCATATAGCGGCAGCACCATGAACGGCAGAAAACCATAAACCAGACCTAAGATCACCGCGCCGTCGTTATAAAGCAGCGGCAACGGATCGTGAATCAGTCCGATCTTCTGAAGCACGGTATTAATAAGTCCCGTGTCGCGCAGCAGAAACATCCAGGCATAAGTGCGAACCAGAAAGCTGGTCCAGAAAGGCAGCATCACTAACGTGAGATACAGATTCTTCCGCTCACCGGACCGCGAGATAAACAAAGCCAGCGGAAACCCGAGCAGCAGACAAAACAAAGTAGAAACGCCGGCGATCCAAAACGACCGTCCCAGAATCCTGAGATACAAAGAATCGAAAAGCCGCGCATAGCTTTCAAAGGTCCAGGGCATGGAAAACCCGCCATAAGGCCCGCGAGTCAGCGCGCTATAGAAACAGATAATCGCGAGCGGCGCGAGAAAGAAGAGGAGCATCACCGCCCATGATGGAAAGAGAAACCAAGCACGCAAACGGCTGTTCATTCGAAGGTCAGCTCGTCGCCAGGATTCCACCAGACATGAACAGTGTCGCCCGGAGCAAACGGCTCGTGCAGCCGCGACACCTCCGCCATAACCGGAGCCCCATCGCCCAAACGCGCATGCACTTGAACAATATTTCCGAGGAAGGTCGAATGCAAGACAACAGCGGGCCGCGCCCCATCCGTCACGCCCGTCCGAGCAATCCGAGTCGCCTCCGGCCGCACGCCAATCCCATTAATCCAATTAATCGCGCCCAGAAACGAAGCGACAAATCGAGTCCGCGGCCGCAGATAAATGTCCTGCGGCGTCCCCACTTGTTCCAACCGGCCTTGATTCATCACGCCGATTCGATCCGACATGGAAAGCGCCTCTTCCTGATCGTGCGTGACAAACAGAAACGTAATCCCGACCCGCCGTTGCAGGCTCTTCAGCTCCGCCCGCACCTGCTTGCGGAGCGCCGGATCGAGCGCCGACAGCGGCTCGTCCAGCAACAGAACATCGGGAGCCAGCACCAACGATCGCGCCAGTGCCGCGCGTTGCCGCTCACCTCCGGACAACTCCGCGGGCTTGCGCGATTCTTTGCCCCCAAGCTGCACCATCTCGAGAGCTTCACGCACGCGCGCCGCGATATTATTCTCGCCGCGCCGCCGCAACCCGAACTCGACATTATCCTGAACCGTCAAGTGAGGAAACAGAGCGTAATTCTGAAATACGGTGCTGACGTTGCGCTGATAAGGACGAAGATGCTGGACGGATTGTCCGTTGATAGAAATCTCGCCGCGGGTGGGATCTTCAAAGCCGGCGATCAGTCGAAGAGTGGTTGTTTTGCCGCAACCGGAGGGGCCCAGAAGTGAGAAAAATTCTCCTTTCTCGACTTCGAGCGAGACTCCGGTTACGGCATGATGCGCAGGGTAGTGCTTCGAGACGCCTGTCAGCGTCAGGATGTTCAGCGTTACCTCCCGGAGTTGAAGCGCTTCTCCGCTTCCTCCCAATTCACTACATTCCACCATGCGCCGAGATACTCCGGCCGGCGGTTCTGATACTTCAAATAATAAGCGTGTTCCCAAACGTCGACGCCAATCACGGGATACTTGCCTTCCATCACGGGGCTGTCCTGATTCGCGGTGGACGAAATTTCAAGACCACTCCCAGTCTTCAGCAGCCACGCCCATCCCGATCCGAAACGGGCCGCGCCCGCGGCATTCACTTTCTCTTTGAACGTGTCGAAGCCGCCGAACGTGCTGTTGATCGCCGTGGCGAGATTGCCCACCGGCGCGCCGCCTTTGCCGGGTCCCATAATCACCCAAAACATCGAGTGGTTAATATGTCCGCCGCCATTATTGCGGACCGCGGTGCGAATGTTCTCGGGAACGATGGCGCAATTGTTGGCCAGCAGTTCTTCAACGGTCTTGCTTTGCAGATCGGGCGCCGATTCCAGCGCCTTGTTGAGATTCGTGATGTACGCCTGATGGTGTTTGGTGTGATGGATCTCCATCGTCTTCTGGTCGATATGCGGCTCCAGCGCATCGTAAGCGTAGGGCAGGCTAGGTAGTGTAAACGCCATGTTGATCTCCTCTCAGTCTCGTTATTGCGTGGTTCTTTCGAAAGCATCGGCGAGGCGGAACATACCGGCCTCGTCGAAGTGTTTGGTCAGTATCTGCATGCCGACCGGTAGTCCGCCGGCCGTCGTTCTGCAAGGGACGCTCATGCAGGGAATGCCGGCCAGGTCGCCGGTAATAGTGTAGATATCGGACAGGTACATTTCGAGCGGATCGTCTACTTTTTCGCCGATCTTGAACGCCGGCGACGGCGCGACTGGCGCCACGATCGCATCTACTTCGGAAAACGCTTTCTTGTAATCCTCGGCGATCAGCGCCCTTACCTTTTGCGCCTTTAAATAAAAGGCGTCGTAGTAACCGTGGCTCAGAACGTATGTTCCGAGCATGATGCGGCGTTTGCATTCCGCGCCGAACCCTTCGCCGCGCGTGCGGCGATACATGTCGCTCAGCGTGTCCGATTTCGCCGCGCGCATGGTGTAGCGAACGCCGTCGTAGCGAGCCAGATTGGAACTCGCTTCGGCGGTAGCAATGATGTAGTAACAAGCGATCGCGTATTTCGTCGCAGGGAGGCTGATTTCATGAACTTCGCAACCGAGGCCCTTCAGCGTATCGACGCCCTTCATAATAAGGTCGCCCGACTCGCTCGAAAGGCCCTCGAAATATTCTTTGGGCAGGCCGACCTTGACGCCTTTCACGTTGCCGTCGAGCGCGGCAACGTAATCCGGAACCGGCGCAAACGCGGATGTCGCGTCCATTTCGTCCCGTCCCGCAATGGTTCGAAGAAGCATTGCTGCATCGCGAACGGTACGGCCGAAAGGACCAATATGATCGAGCGAGCTTGCAAACGCCACCAAGCCATATCGCGAAACGCGGCCATAAGTCGGAGTCACTCCGACCACGCCGCAAAACGACGCCGGTTGCCGAACCGATCCGCCGGTATCCGAACCAAGAGCGACAACTGCCGAACCTTGCGCCACTGCGGCAGCCGATCCGCCGCTCGATCCACCGGGCACGCGGTCGAGCGCGACAGGATTTCTCACGGGTCCGAACGCCGAGTTCTCGTTCGACGATCCCATGGCGAACTCGTCGCAGTTCGTTTTACCAATAATGACGCCGCCGGCCTGCTCCAGCCGGATGACCGCGGTCGCGTCGTAAGGAGGTTCGTAATTCGCGAGCAGGCGCGATCCGCAAGTAGTGCGCAGTCCCTTGGTGACGATGACATCTTTCACTGCAATCGGCACGCCGGCCAGTGGACCGGGATCGTCGCCGCGTGCAATCGCATCGTCGACGCGTCTTGCCGTTGCGAATGCCCGTTCAGTAGAAAAGGTCAGGAAGGCATTTGTCTTGGCATTCTCAGTTTCGGCCGATTGCAGAGCGCTATTCGCCAGTTCGAGGGCACTGAAGCGTTTTGTCCGCAGCCCTTCCTGCACCTGTGCGATGGTGAGCGTCATCGCTCGATCACCTTCGGAACCTTGAAGTATCCGTTGCCGGAAGCGGGCGCGTTGGCGAGGGCAATCGTTGTTCCAAGGCACGGACCTTCACGGTCTTCGCGCAACGTGGCATTCGGATCGGCTTCGTACAGTACTTGCGCCATCGGTTCGACGCCGCTGGTATCGAGCTCGTTCAGAGCTTCCATATGCGTCAGCACTTCGTCCAAATCGTGGTTTAGCCTGCGAACTTCCTCGTCGGTTAAATCCAGGTTAGCGAGGTCGGCCACATAGCGGACCTCTTTCTCGGTTATTTTCACCCGATAGCCTTCTTCCTCGCTTGCTTATATAGGATGCGAAGAATGGGATCCCCGATACCGTCGGCATCGTCGCCATCGGCATCGTCGGTCGATGCCGGCGCAGCCTGCATCGCGACGCCTGGAGGACGCCGCTTGACCGCGATGCGAAATTCAACTTCGCTAACGATCGTGTCACCCAATATTTCACGGATCTTTCGGATCATGTGCGAGCGCAGATAGAAAAGTTGTTTCTGCCAGACTGCGTCTTCCACCTCGACTACCAGGTTGCCGCGAACGAGCGCAACTGCGCGCGTATGTGACGCGATACGTTTGCCGACCGCCGCCGGCCAAGCCGCGATAGCGAGTTCGTCAGCGGAAATCGTGCCGGAAAGTTTCAGTTTGGCGAGGGATCGACCAGCCCGTTCCATCGGAACCGAATCTCATTCTAGCAGGTGCGAATGTTTATATTATTCGATCGCGTTCCACCGCACTCGACGGCAAGTTCGTGGATTCCCGGACGGACCAGCGGGCGCAGGCTCGCGTTGATTTGGCGCAGGCCTTGCTCGTCGGGCGCAGATACAAAAAGAATTTCCTGATTGCGGCCGTCGATTGGGACGCGCACGTTGCCGCGGTCGGCATTGTCAGGGAGTCCGGCGATCCAGACAGTCAGGTAGCCGCTGATGACTTCAGCGGGCGTCCAGGTACGGCCGTCGGTGACGCTCTCGAGTCTGAGCTCTTTGACGACGGCCGGGATATCGACGGCGATGCGAGCCGGCTCGCTCAACGGGCTCCCTTCAGTTCGCAGCCTGACTTCATGCCATCCTGGCGCGAGACCGGGCGGCAATTTAAACGTCGCAATCCACTGTTGTTCGTCGAAGCGGCGCACATCGATGGGTTGGACTCCGAATCTGCCGACTTCGGGAAACACGGTATCGCGGGTTGGTTCGAAACCGAGTGAGTTGAACCAGCAGGAAACGTACTCGTCTCGCGTGGTATAGAAATTGATCCCGTAGTTTCGATAATGCAGC
>JBEKUT010000171.1:0-20067 GCA_049514735.1 Bryobacteraceae bacterium | reverse complement strand
TAAGGGCACGAAGATGCGCGATGCGTTGGACGCTTGGTGGAAGAAGGCCGACGGCAAGGCGTCCATCGACTACGGTCTGCACATGATCGTCACGGATCTGCCCGACGCGGGCCTCGAAGACATGGACGCCATGGTTTCCGAGGGGGTCGCGAGCTTCAAACTTTTCATGGCTTATCCGGGCGTGTTGATGGTGGATGACGGAACCATCTTCAAAGCTATGTCGCGCACCGGCAAGAACGGCGCGTTGATCTGCATGCACGCGGAGAACGGCAGCGTGATCGACGTGATTGTGCAACGAGCGTTGGCGGAAGGAAAAACGGCGCCGGTGTATCACGCGCTCACCAGGCCGGTGACCGCGGAGGCTGAGGCGGTGCATCGCGCGATTGCGATGGCGGAGATTGCGGGAGCGCCGGTTTACATCGTGCATCTGTCGTCGGAAGCCGCGTTGAATGAGGTTCGCGCGGCGCGTGATCGCGGAGTGCCGGTGTTTGCAGAGACCTGTCCGCAATATTTGCTGCTCTCCATCGAGGAATTGGAACGCCCCGGTTTTGAAGGCGCTAAATATGTTTTCACGCCGCCGCTACGCGAGAAAGAAAATCTGCCGAAGCTCTGGGATGGATTGAAGCACGACCATCTTCAGGTGGTCTCGACGGATCACTGCCCGTTCTGTTATGAGGATCAGAAGATCCTGGGACGCGACAGTTTCGCGAAGATCCCCAATGGGGGTCCTGGCATTGAAAACCGGCTGCAGTTGCTTTTTCATCACGGCGTGAATCAGGGCAAGCTGTCGTTAAATCGATTTGTCGAAGTTGTCTCGACAACGCCCGCGCGCCTCTTTGGGCTTTATCCGCGCAAAGGCACGATCGCGATTGGCAGCGACGCCGACCTAGTCATCTGGGATCCCGCGGCCGAGCACGTCATCTCGGCACGAACGCATCACATGCGCGTCGACTATTCGATGTTCGAAGGATGGAAGGTGAAGGGAAATGCTCGCACCGTATTGTCGCGCGGAGAAGTGATCGTAGATAACGGCCAGTATTTCGGCCGCGCCGGACGCGGTCGATTCTTGAAGAGGGCCGCTCGCGGCGGCGCTTGGGCTTGAGCCGGTAATTGTGAATTACAAGAACATCCTGATTCGCGCCACTAACTGGGTGGGCGACGCGGTAATGGGTCTTCCGGCGCTGCGTGCAATTCGCGAGCGTTTTCCGAAGGCGCATATCGCGGTGCTGGCGAAACCATGGGTGGCCGATTTGTATCGGCGCGAGACTTTCGCCGATGAAGTGATCCTGTACGATCGGAGCCGTTGGCAGATCGCCCGTGCCCTCCGCGAACGAAAATTCGATTGCGCCATTTTGCTTCAGAACGCCTTTGAAGCGGCGCTGATTGCGTGGCTGGCGGGCATTCCCGAGAGGATCGGTTATAACCGCGATCGGCGCGGGTTTCTTCTTACGCTCGCAGTGGCTGTGCCGAAACGGGGCGAAATTCCCCGGCATGAGCGTTTCTATTATCTGGAATTACTGCGCCGCGCGGGCGTCATCGAGTTTATGCCGGAAAGCGACGCGATTCATCTCGAAGGGGGCGGACGAAGAGATGTGCGCCGCGTCATTGGCGTGAGCCCGGGCGCGGCGAATGGGACCGCAAAACAATGGCTGCCGGAGCGTTTCGCCGAAGCTGCGCGAAGGATCGCTGTCGAGCGGCATGGAGAGATCGCTCTATTCGGATCGGCCAGCGAGCGCGAATTGTGTGAGCGCGTCGCCGGTCTCTTGAAAGAACACAACGTCATCAATCATGCCGGACAAACGAGCCTGGGAGAGTTTATCGATCTGGCTTCGCAATGCGAGGTTTTTCTAACGAACGATTCCGGCGCGATGCATATAGCGTCGGCATTGGGCGTTCCGACCGTCGCGATTTTTGGCGCCACGGACGACATCGGCACCGGCCCGACCGGACCGCTGGCGCGCGTGGTCCGCGAACCGGTGGAATGCAGTCCATGTCTGCTGCACGAGTGTCCTATCGATCACCGCTGCATGACGCGGGTCAGCGTGGAACGAGTGACGGAGGAAGCCCTGAAATTAATGGCGCCTGATTTTTTGTGAAGGCGCCGTGCTAGTATTCTTTATCGCTTTTCTATGTTGTCGGAACAAGATGTTGAAATGGCCTACCGCCTGTTGCTTGGCCGTGAGCCGGAGTCGTCCGCCGTCGTCGAAGACCATCGCAGGGTAGAGAGCCTCGACGCACTGCGCGATCGCTTCCTGCAGTCGCCCGAGTTCCGGATCCGCACGCAGCGCCCCATTCAAACCGATGTCGATTATTGTCCCCCGCTCGCGATCGATACGGATTTGGAACCGTCCGTTCTCCGGCAAATGTTTGAGCGAGTGGAGCGGTGCTGGCGGGAACTTGGGAACACAGAACCGTACTGGTCGGTCATTTCCTCCGATGAGTTTCGTTCTAATATTTTCAATTCGCACGAGGCTGAGTTCTACGACAGCGGCAAAGGGGAGGCCGAGCGTTTACTGGCATGGTTGGTTCGGAACCATATCGACGCGGCTTCAATTCGTACTTGTTGCGAATATGGATGCGGCGTGGGACGCGCTACGGGCGGTCTCTCGTCTGCATTTGAACGGGTATTTGCATACGATATATCGGAGCCACATTTGGAGTTGGCGCGGCGGCATTTGCTTAAGGACAAGCGCTCCAACGTTACACTCCACAGGATCGATTCGATAGCATCTTTGTCCAACCTGGAGCATGTCGACGTAGTATTTAGCGTTATCGTGCTGCAGCATAATCCTCCCCCGGTGATTGCGCATATTCTCAGGATGCTCTTACGAAGTCTTAACGACGGGGGCCTAGCTTTCTTTCAAGTTCCGACCTATGCGTTCGGCTATGAATTCGATGCCAGGAAATATTTGCGGAGTAAGGCGCCGGCGGACACGTGTGAGATGCATTTGTTGCCGCAGCCGACTATTTTCCGGATTGTACGTGAAGAGGGGTGTGCCGTGCTTGAGGTACAGCCCGACCTTTACGTGCGCACTCCGCGGTGGGTCTCCAACACTTTCCTGGTGCAACGCGATAAGACTCTGAAGTAGCGCGGCATGGCGAAGCCTCATACACTCCGGCCTGACGGGGGAAAATCCGCAATCAAACAGCGCAAAGCCGTCCCGCATGATTTCGTGCTCGACGCGATCGCGCCACTATCGCCGGAGATCCGTTCGATGTTCGGCTGTCTCGCGGTCTATGTTGGAGACAAGATCGTTCTCATATTGCGGGACAAACGCGATGGGACGCCAGACAATGGGGTGTGGCTCGCCACGACGGAGGAGCACCACGAGAGTCTGCGGCGCGAGTTTCCCAACATGCGGTCCGTTTATATATTCAAGAAGGAAGTTACTGCGTGGCAGGTACTTCCGGCCGATGCCGTGGATTTCGAGGAAGCGGCGCTGCATGCGTGCGAACTTGTTTTGGCGAGAGATCCACGCATCGGGAAAGTGCCGAAGCGGCGGGCTGCGCGAGCGAAGAAGCGGGCTTCATGATGTGGTTGCGCGCGACAGTCGGGCTGATGGCGCTGCTAGCTGCTTCGGCAATTGCAGCGACTCTGGAAGGTACCGTGCGAGATTCTCGCGGTGTTCCTCTTGCAAACGCGGTCGTTTACCTGCAGCTCAACGAACGTGTCCAGATGTTGACGGGTCGCACGGATAGTGAGGGGCATTATCGTTTTTCGACGCTGCAAGCGGGAACATATAGTCTGCGTGCCGCGATGGCGGGATACAAAGACGCGTCGTCCGGTCCATTTGGGGTTGTGGAAGAAGACGCGAGGAAGCTCGACCTCACTCTCACCGCCGATGAGCCGGCTTTCTTCGATGAACCGCATTTCGTCGTTGCTGGAGTAGCAGATGTAACGAATCGCGGCGGACATGGTTCGGATGCGGTGGTGCGCACCAATGAAGCGCTGGCTAAGGCGGCCACGTCATTGAGTACCGCGCCCACGGCAGTCGCAACTGAGACGTCTTTGCCCGAAGCGGAGTTCCATCACCGGCTCGGTGACATTGACGAGCGCGAAGAAAAGCCTCTCGAAGCAGTCCAAGAGTATCAGCTCGCGGCAGAGTTGGAGCCGAGCGAGCCCAATCTCTTCGATTGGGGAGCGGAGTTGCTGAAGCACCGCGCGGCCGAACCGGCCATCGAGGTATTCACGAAGGGCGATCGATTGTTTCCGCGTTCAGTGAGGATGAAGCTCGGACTCGCGGTAGCCTTCTACATGCACGGATCTTACGAGGAGGCCGCGCGGCGCTTTTTTGAAGCAGCGGACCTGAACCCTCTCGATCCGGTTCCCTACCTGTTCCTGGGCAAAATTCTGAATCTCGAAATCATGCAGCCGGATGGTTTTGTAGAACGGTTCGCGCGGTTCGCAAAGCTTCAACCGGACAATGCCGTGGCCCAATATTATTGCGCGGCCAGTCTCTTCAGGCGCTGGAAGAGCGACAGAGATGCCGCAACTCTGGCGCAGATGCGATCCTTGCTGGAGAAGGCCGTGCGTCTCGACCCAAAGCTGAGTGCCGCTTATCTGCAACTTGGGATTCTGGACGCGGAAGAGAAGAATTTCAGCGACGCTATTGCTTGTTACCAGAAGGCCATCCAAATCGACCCCGAGTTGGAGGAGGCGCATTATCGCCTCGGCGTGGCCTATGCACGGACCGGAGAGAAGCTGAAGTCACAAGAGGAATTGGATATTCATGAGAAACTGGCCAAGAAGTCAGCCGAGGAGTCAGAGCGCGAACGGCGGGACGTACTGAATTTTGTGATCTCTCTGCGCGTTCCTAAATAAGCTATCACTATGGCACTACAATTCACCACGTCTTACCTTGAAGATTCTTTGTCGCTATTCCGGTATTACAAGAAACTCGCCGAGCGCGCCATGGAGCAGGTTACAGACGAACAGCTCTTCGCAAACCTGGATGACGAAGCAAACTCAATCGCAATCGTAGTGAAACATGTGGCCGGCAATATGCGATCCCGCTGGACCGATTTTCTAACAACGGACGGGGAGAAAGCCGGCCGCGACCGCGATAGCGAATTTGTGGACCCGCCGGCGACTCGCGAGGCATTGTTAGAGACGTGGGAGGACGCCTGGGCCCGCGTCTTCCAAGCGCTGGAGCCGTTGTCGGACGCGGATCTCGGACGCACGGTTACGATCCGCGGCGAAGCGCATTCCGTGATGCAAGCAATCAACCGTCAGGCGTCGCATTACGCGTATCACGTGGGTCAGATCGTATTGCTAGCCAAACATTTCGCGCATGAACGGTGGCAGTCACTGAGCGTGCCGCGGAACCGGTCGGCGGAGTTCAATCAGCGAGTGGCGGCGGGTGAAGCGAGTCAGCGATGAGACGGGGCGCTCATTAGCTTCACAAACATCTCGTAGAACTTTTCTTTGTCTAAATCCATCTGAATTTCGACCTGCGGCCCGGCATTTTTCGGTCTATCTGTCTCGGTCCACGTCAGCGTATTCCCATAGCCCGCGCCGCGGCTGAGGTCCACAGCCATATAGCGCTTTTCGCGCTGCGTAATCACGCTGGGATCGATCCATGCCGCGGCGGCCAGTTCATCCCACATATAATCGTACCCAATGCCGGACTGATAAAACTGCGCGATGTAATGCGCGAGTGGAGTTCCGCTCGCATCGATTCGCTTCACCATCGCGGGCGTCAAGCGCGCCTTGATGGAAATATCGGTTGGCGTGCACACGATCTTCTTCCACGGTGCGCGCAGCACGATCTCCGCCGCCTCAGGATCGAACCAGAAATTAAATTCATGCCGGGGATTATTGGCGAACTCAGGATCGCTGGTTTCAGGATTCAGACTCCCGCCCATGAAGACCAGTTCGCTCGCCAGTTCCGCGAAGTGCGAATCGAGAGAAATGGCGAGAGCGAGATTGGTCATCGGGCCGCCCTCGTAGATGGTGACTTCGTTGGGAAACTTGTGAACCATCCGGACCAGGAAGTGCGCTGCATCTTCATCGGACGCCTTAGTTGTGGGAGATCCTTCAGGCAGGGCTGGCACGACAAAAGGCTCATGCCACCAACGCTCGTCCCAGGCGCCGGCATAAGATACTTTCCCGTAGCGCTCCTGCCAGAGTTGCGTATCCTCTCGCGTGCGCACCAACGGGAAAGCTGCCCCGGCCATGACAGGAATGTCCGTTCGTCCGATGATTTCCAAGAGGCGAAGCGTGTGCGCCACTTCCTCGTCGCGCCACTGATCTCCGCTGACCACGGTGATGCCGAGCACTTCCACCTGCTTCGATTGAATCAGCAGGAGAAGCGTTTGCATGTTACTGCCGCCGGGGCCGGAGCAGTCCAGGGCAAATTGAACCAGACGTGGGTTATTCACCGTAGTGTTTATGACGCCGAAAGTGGCCGGGGAATTCAAGTCCGCTCCCGGACTGCCGAACTGCGGATGATTGAACAAATTGAAGAACTCGGTTCGCAAGTCGAGCCGCATCCCCTCACGAGGCAACACGAAATGCTTGATCACTGAAAAATCGGTGTTGACGAAATCCGGGCCGGAAACTGGAGTTCGCGACGCATTTCCAATTTCGCCGGCGGCCGGAGCGGCAAAGCAAGAGGTGTTGAAGAACTCGCTGAGGCTCGATCCGCCCGACGCCGGACTGCATGTCTGATTGGGGCGGTTGAGGCTGTTGCCGTTGTTCTGGAAATTCACGCCGGACGCGTTGTTGCTATCGACGACGAAAATCGGAAATCCGGAAGTGGCCTTTTCAATCACGGTAAACTCCCAATTCCCTAGAATCGCGTTCACCGCGGGATTCCAGTTGTTACCAAATTTCTTGCCTTTGCCGAAGGGCAAAGTGTAGATGATACTGGCGGTGAAATTCTGGTTGAGATTGATTTGCGACAAGGCCCAATCCAGTTGCTGCCATCCGGGGAGCGGGAAGTAAGTCGCTCCCAATGGAGTGCCTAAGCCATCCGTGAGCCCGTTATCGTAAGTTCTCGCGTAAGTGTACGCCGCAAGCGCGTAGATACCGTACTTCGAACTCTTTGTCTCGGCTTTGATTTGAAACGAATTGTAATGTGCCCTGCCGGCGTCGTAGTTGTTCGAGATGGTCGAATACGGGAAGGCGGGATACGGCACACCGAATGAAGCGCCACCCGGTCCGCACCCGAGCGTGTAGCCCGCTACGCTCCCACAGGCGCCTGGAGACGACACGTTGATGTTATTACCATCCACCAGAATGTGAGAACTGCGCGAGCCAGCGTAACCAGCGGTCAGCACAATCTGGCCGGGCAGTTGATGCTCTATGTTGACGTTGAATTGCTGGACTCTACCCTGCTTGAAATTTGTATTTTCGGCAATCAGCGTACCGCTGAAATCGGCGGGGTTGGGCCGGGACGTGAAAATGGGAAAGCCGTTCGAAACGCTGATGGCCGATGGCGTCAATCCGTTCGAGGCGCAAGCGGAGGTCGCGAATGTACACGAGCCACCGAAGGCGAAGGCGTCGGATTCGGCATAGTAGGGGGGATTCTGCCACAATCCCTGAGCGCCCTGATTCCAAGACGAATCGTGAAAAATTGCGTATCCGCCGCGCACTACGGTCGACTGGCCTCCAAACGGCTTCCAGGCCGCGCCGAGGCGCGGTTCCAGCGCGGTCAGATCCATATGAATGCCGGCTGCGGAGTTCGCATTCACCCCCGCGATCAGGAACTGTCCGTTGGCCGGATTGAAATCCGCCTGGCGGTTCGCGACTTCGCTGATGGGGGTCACCAGGGCCCAGGCCAAGCCGAGATTCAACGTCAGGTTTTTCGATACGCGCCAGTTGTCCTCAACGAAAGGGCGGAAGAGTTTCCAGCGCCGGCCGGTGATATCCCCATTGAACGTTTGATCGTGAATGGCCAGGCTGGGCAGACCCGTCAGAAGATCCGCCATCGGCTCATTGGTCCAGAGGCCCGAGAAAATCCAGTATCCATCCTGAAAGCCCGAGGCCAGCACATTCATCTGATTCGCGCGAATCGCGCCGCCAATATGGATGTCATGGCTTCCGCGAATCATGTCGAATGAATCGGAAATGGAGAAGACATTGGTGCCGCCCTGGAATGGCGAGTAACCGCGGTCGCCCAACGACCAATAACCGCCATCGAGTTGAATGGAGGTGAGACCGCAACTCACGCCACCGAGGTTGGCGCCAGGGATACCGAGCTTGCTCGCTTCGCAAGTGCCGGTGCCCTGTGACGATATGTAGTCGAAAACCCGATTGTAGCCGGCGCTAATCTGATTTACCGTATTGGGAGAAAAAACGTGGGTCTCAGTTACGGCGACGTTGCGGGCATGGTTAAGGATGCCCTGATTGCTAGCAAAGGGACTCGCTTCGGCAAATCCCGGTGAGCCGCCGGGAACATAGGACGTGGCCTGATCGTAACTGAACCGTGCAAATGCAGAGTCTTTCTCGGAGAAGGTTTGGTCCAAGCGGAAATCGAACTTGCCTTCGTTGAGCTTTCTCACGGGCTCGTTTACGTAGTTGTACCCGAGCGCTGAATTATCCGCATTCGGCAACGGATACAGGTTGATCAGATTCTGAGATATGGGATTAATCAGATTCTGAGGAATCTTGTTGCAGGCGACGCCAAGACCCTGGCTTCCGTTGGCTAACCCGGGGATGGCGTTGCCGTTAGGATCGCATTGGAACGGGACGTAGACCGGGTTTCCATTCACCATCTGAGTCGCGTTCGGGTTGATCAGGGTGATGGCGCTGGGATTGCCGAACGCATCATGGGTAAAGTCGCCGGTCCTCATCGCCGCCGTTGGAACGAGACCGGTAAACGGTATCCCGTGACGCTGGTCCTTCTGTTCAAAATCGCCAAAAAAAAATGTCTTGTCCTTGCGGATGGGGCCGCCCAACGAAAATCCATACTGATTCAGATTGAATTTTTCCGTGTTGGCCGCGAAGAAGCTGCGCGCGTCTAAGTCGGTATTGCGGAAAAACTCGAAGACCGTTCCGTGGAGCTGGTCCGATCCTGTTTTCGTCGTGACCAGGACTGTCGGGCCGGCGCGTGTCCCCCACTCCGCCGAATAGTTGTAGGTAAGGACTTTGAATTCCTGAATCGAATCAATCGAAGACAGAATCGCGATGCCGCCGGCAGTCAGTTCGTTATTGTCATTGCCGTCGAGCAACCAATCCGTGCTGCTGGCTCGCGATCCACCGACGGAAAGAGAATACGATCCGCGAGCCGAAACTTCACTGCTCGGGCCGCCGTTGAAAAAGCTATTCGGATTTGTTTCCTGAGTCACTCCCGCTGTGAGTGTCGCCAACTGGACGAAATCGCGCCCATTCAAAGGCAGATCGGCAACTTCTTGTGCGGTGACCACCTGGCCCAGCGTGGCGTCAGAAGTCTGCACTGCCACGGCGGTCGCGGTTACCTCGACATTGGTTTGCACTGACGCGGGATTGAGCTTGAAATCCAGTTCGCGATGTTCGTCCACCTGCAGTTGTGTATTGGCGGCTTCGGCAGTCTGGAAACCCGCCAGTTCGACGCGAACCGTGTAGGTCGCGACGCCTAGAAGAGGGATGACGAACTGACCCTTTTCGTCCGTGACTGCCGTTCGGACGAATCCCGTAGCTGGAGCAGTCACAGTGACCTTGGCGCCCGGAACCGCGGAACCTGTCGCGTCGTTAACGGTACCTGAAATGCTGCCCGTCGCCTGACCGTAAAGAGCTGGATGAACTAAGATTGCCAGCAAACAACCGACCGTCGCCAGAAACGCTCTATTAGTATGCATACCCACCCTTCTCGAAACCGTTTTTACGGCACGAATGCGCTACTACTTGTGATTCGCAAAACTGGGGACTTCGCGGGCCCTGATAATGGGCCAGTATCGCCGGATTAACGCGGCATGTCAAGGTGTTTCTAATGTGTTGCAATTAGATGACATCAGGCTATCACGAGGAGGGCTTGAATGGTGGATTCCTCTACCGCGGCCAGCCGATGCCTATGGGACACCAACGTGAATCTGGAAGTACTGGCTGGCTGCCAAAGGCACGCCTGCGATTCCTGAAGGCACGCTCACATAGATTCCGCCACCATACTCTGCGTCTACAACCTGGAAGTTGATCTGGGTTGTCCCGGCGACGAGGTAGGGAGCCGGTCCCGCATAGGTGACCGTCAGAGGGACGGTGAGCACGGGGCCGAAAATACCTGGGGTGAGGTTCTCCTGTTCGCCCGCCTCGACCGGCAAAACGCTTTTGGGTAGCGGGAGCCCCACCAGAGATCCGTCGGCCTGGGATGGAGCGATCGGACCCATGCCCGTCGCGAACACCGAGACAATGGAACCCGGCGCGGCTGGATTGTCCGCGGAGTTGACGGTCCCGTCTTGATTTAGCGCTGCCGCATAGACGCCGTCCACAGTGAACACCGCCGGAGCCGTTTGCAGAACCGGCCAGGTCAGGCAATTCGTTTTGATGCCGTTATAAGACGCGCAGACCTGCGTGTTTTGTCCTGGCGTCAGCGGCCACGGCGCCACAACATTGATTTGAGAATCCTGTACCCAAAGCAGCGGCGCCGGAGTCCCGTCGAAGGTCACTTCGACATTTGCCGCGTGGGTCGGGAAGGGGGTTTCCAGCGTTGCCTGCGTCTGTACTCCCAGCTTCGGTCCGAGACCGTTTCCAAACAACGTGACGATCTCTCCTGGGGCGATCTGTAGTATGTCGTAGGTTGCCGCGTTGCCTATGCATGCCAACGAAACAGTCTGCGCGTTGGCGTGGAGTGAGAGTCGCAACAGAAAGCTCGTTCCGGGCTGACCCGCTGGGAACGGACCGCCTTGCGTGGGTGTGAAATCCGCGGCTGCGGTAGCCACCACAAAGACGGTCGAATTCGGACCCGTGGCCACGAGCGCCGAAGGATACACCGCATTGCTTTGGAGGTAGGTGGTCTGCAGGATGGAGCCGTCCGGCGCCACCACGGTCAGCAGGTTGGTGTTGTCGGATGGGGCATCTAGCGATGGCGGATTCCATCCGCAGGTCGCAAGAGCATTCTTGACCGGATATAACTGGCTCGCGTTTCCGGTGACGTATGCGTTCCCGGAAGCGTCTACCGCAAACAGTCCACCGGGGACGGCCGTCGATAGCATTGCGGTGCCCGCAGCATCAAAGCGCTGCAGTACCCCCGACCCGGACACAATGGCGTTTCCATTTGCGTCCAAAGCAACTATGGGGTAGAACTGTTGGGGAAGGTTTGAGTAGAAGCCAGCGGAGCCGCCGGGAGTTACCGATTCTAGAAAGCCCATAATGTAGTTATTTCCCGCAACGAACGCGGCTCCCGATGTATCGACCGCAATTGATGTGGGCCAGCCCGCTATTTTAAGGGCAAAGTCGATCGAACTTCCGGTTGCGTTCAATCGAACTATCTCACCTTGGTTGTTCGTCGGATCGTAGACGCCAGCCAGGTAGGCGCGCCCTTGGGAGTCGGCCGCGAGAACCGGCCGCCATCCAACATTTGGCGTCGCGAGACCGACCGTCGTCTTCCACGCAAGACCCGTTCCATTGGCGTTCAGCTTAGCCACATGAATAGAAGTATCGCCAGGCTGGCTAACGGGTAACACGTAGACACCACCATTGGGATCGACCGCCATCGTGTTCGCCGTGAATCCGAGCGCGTTTTGCCACAATATGGTCTTACCGTCCGCTGACAACTTTGTTACTGAGGACGGTGACAGGATGTAGAGCGCTCCGGAACTGTCCGTTGCAATCTGCGTAGCAACCTCGTTGTTGAGAATCCATTCGCTGTAGTCGATTCCGAGCAGGAAACCGGACGACGCCGCATGCACCCCGGGCGCGCTTAAGAGCGCAAGACATAGTAGTATTCTAATGGGCACGGCATTTATGCGTGCATGTCAAATGCCGAAGTAATATCCTTGAAAATCAACTAATAGTTCTTGAAACAACGTGTCGCTTGGCTACAGCGGCCGGGTCAACGCGCGGTCTCGCGCGTTTTAGTCAAACGGTCAGCGCGCTCTTGTTCCGCCGCAGATTCGGCAGTGCGGCCAGTCTCTTTGTAGATTTCGGCCAATCCCAGATGGGGCGCGGCGTCGTCCGGGCGGAGCTTTACCGCTTCTTCCAGATATCGAATCGCGTCAGGATAATTGCGCGCCTCTTCACTTCTCTTGGCGAGTTCGAGGCTCGCTCTATAGAGCATTTCCGTGGTTGCGGGATCTTGTCCATTAAGCTGGTGCGCGCGGCTCAGCGCGTCGTATGCGGGGAGAACGTCACCAAGATTCAATAGAACAGCGCCATAGAGTGAATGGATTGGAAACAGGTCCGGCCAGCGCTCGACCACACCGGACAGAGGGGCGCGCGCGTCTTCAAACCGGCCCATTCGATAATAGGTCCACGCAAGGTTGTACTGCACTTGCGGCGTCTGGGGCTCCAGTTCGGCAGCCCGTTTGAGTGGGATCAGCGCCGCTTCCAGGTCGCCGTGCTGGCCGTAGATGGCGCCCAACGAAGTCAGCTTCTCCACGTTGGCGGGATCGTACAGCTTCTGGCAAAACGCGCGCGCTTCTTCACGTCGGCCCTGGTCCAGCTTTTGGGCACACTCGGTCCGCAGCCGGGTCTCATCGCCCTCACGCTGGCGAATTTCCTCAGAAAATGCCAGAGCTTTTTTCGATTCCTCTTCGCGACCCTCCTTGCGATACACCAATCCGAGTTGATACTGAGCGAGACTGTCGTGCGGATTGATTTGCGCGGCTTTGTTGAGCCACTTTTCGGCGGCCTCTAAATCGCCGTGTCTTAGACACGCGAATCCGAGATAGTAGGCGGTGTCCGGGAAAGGAGGCTTGTCTATGGCAGTGGTAAGGTCGCGGATGGCGCTGGCGTAATCCTGATCTTGAATATCGAGCCGGCCTAAGTAATACGCGACCCCCGGTTGGTTTCCAACTTCTTGTCGCACGGCTTCGAACTCCTTACGCGCCGCGGCTGGTTCCTTAAGTTCGAAGAGCGCGACCGCGAGGGGGAAACGCGCACGCATTACTAACTTGGGATCGAGACGGAGAGCGGCGCGAAATTCGCTGGCCGCGGCTTCGTAGCGGTCTTGCCTCAGCGCATCGTAGCCCTTGCCGAGGTGCATTTCCGGCGTGTCTTCGGCGTATCCCGGGGCGAGCAGCGCAAGCGCGAAGAGGCTTTTGACGATCATGCCTTTCAAACGCCCAGTTTTAGCATAGAGCAGCGCCGGTTACCATAGCCGCTGAGATGTTCGAATCGGCTGATTTGCGAAGGAGGAGATTTGTCCAGGCGCTTTCCGCTGCGGCGCTGGGCGGCTTTCCGCCTCGGGTCCACGGCGAATATCACTTCCATCCGCATTACCGAGAACAGACGCCGCTCGATTCTTTTCTGGTGAAGACCAAGGCTGGCTCCGACCAATTTGTCACGGAGGTCTATCACGATCGCATTGCTGCGATTCTTTCTGAATGGAGCAGGAGCATATTGGAATCACGGCGCGGGGTTGTGACGGCCAGTAAGTTTCTTGCTGCCGATTTCCTGGGATCTCCTCAACTGCCGCTCGAATCGAAGATTGTGCGTTCCGGCCCCGCGCTCGAAGTTCGGCGAGTCACTTTTTCCCAACAGACCTCGCTCGGGCCGGAGGCCTTCGTGCGCGACTTACACGCCGCACTGAACGGATTTTCTAAGATCATAACTGCCGAGTTTCAAGTTACAAGAATCGATGCACTCAGTCCGCAGCGCCTGAGAACTCGCGTGCGTTACGAGTTAGTGGGCAGTGGCCCGGGTTTCTATCGCGAACAACGGAGCGGTGAGTGGGAACTTGAGTGGTCAGATTATCGCGTTCGCCGCTGGCAGGCGGTCGGTGAAACACGCGCCCGGTCGGCGAAACCATGGTACATCGATGTCACTCAGCCTGCGTTCGGCACTAACTCGTCTTACGCCGATCAAATGCTCCACGGGGTGGATTATTGGCGCACCGTTCTCGATGGCGCGAGCGGTATCGACATTTATGGCCACAACGGCGTGTCCGTGGGAGATATCGACGGCGACGGCTTCGACGACCTCTATATTTGCCAACCCGCCGGCCTACCCAACCGGCTTTATCGCAATCGCGGTGACGGGACTTTCGAGGATATCACCGCCGCCTCCGGCGTTGGAATCCTGGAGAACACTGCCTGCGCGATTTTCGCGGATTTCGACAACGACGGAAGACAGGACCTGATTGTGGTCCGCGCCAACGGGCCCTTATTGTTTTTGAATGAAGGCGGCGGCAAGTTCCGCCTGCATAGCGACGCGTTTCAATTCGCCACGCCTCCACGAGGGACCTTCACTGGCGCGGCCGCAGCCGACTACGATCGCGATGGCTGGCTCGACATCTATTTCTGTCTTTACACTTATTACCAAGGTACGGATCAATATAATTATCCGACGCCTTATTACGCCGCTGAGAATGGTCCGCCTAACTTCATGATGCGGAGCAATCGCGATGGGACCTTTCGCGATGTCACCGCGGAAACCCGGCTTGACCGGAACAATACACGTTATAGCTTCTGTTGCGGGTGGGGTGATTTTAACAAAGATGGATGGCCCGATTTATATGTCGTGAATGACTTTGGCCGCAAGAATCTGTATCGCAACAATGGCGACGGGACATTCACCGATATAGCTCCGCAAGCGGGGGTCGAAGATATCGGCGCGGGCATGAGTGTGTGCTGGCTCGATTACAACAATGACACGTTCGAGGATCTTTACGTCGCCAATATGTGGACCGCCGCGGGCGAACGTATCTCTACACAGCCGGAGTTTCTGAAAGACTCGCCAGAGCAAATTCGCAAGTTGTATCGCAAGCATGCGATGGGCAATTCGCTTTTTCGCAACAAAGGCGATGGCACGTTCTCAGATACCACCGCCCGCGCTCAAGTCGGAATGGGTCGCTGGGCGTGGTCGAGTGACGCGTGGGATTTCGACCATGATGGTTTCCCCGATCTCTACATCGCCAACGGGATGCTTTCGGGTCCCATCCGTGAAGACTTGAATAGCTTCTTTTGGCGTCAGGTGATTGCCAATTCGCCCAATGAAGCAAAGCCGTCGGGTGAGTACGAACAGGGCTGGAATGCGATCAACGAACTGGTGCGCTCCGACTATAGCTGGAGCGGATATGAGCGCAACGTTTTCTACGCGAACAATCGCGACGGAACGTTCTCCGATGTTTCCGCCGCATTGGGTCTCGACTTCGTGGAAGATGGCAGAGCGTTCGGTTTAGCGGATTTCGACCATGACGGACGTCAGGAGTTAATTCTTAAGAACCGCAATGGTCCGCAGTTGCGCCTCTTGAAGAACGTGACGGAGCAACTGGCGCCGTCGATCGCGTTTCGCCTACGTGGGCGCAAGAGTCATCCTGATGCAATTGGCGCGGCCGTCACAGTGGAAACGGAATCGGGCAGTCAGACAAAGCTTCTGCAAGCTGGATCGGGTTTTCTTTCACAACACAGCAAGGAGATGTTCTTCGGCGTAGGCGCGGCCAAAGGTCCAGTGAACGCTTCGATACGTTGGCCGAGCGGGCTGGTGCAGCAGGTCCACGGTCTTCCGATCAATCATAGGATTTGGATCGAGGAAGGCGACGAGCCGAAACGAATCGAAGTGTTCCGGGCGCCAGCCCATCTCCAGTCCTCGAGACAGCCAACTGAGATCCTGCCGGCTACATCCGAGACGTGGCTGCTCGTACCTGTTGCAGCGCCGGATTTCACACTAGAGGGCCGCAGACTCTCCTCGCTCCGCGGCAAACCCGTGCTTCTCACTCTCTCGACGTCGGCTTCGGGCATGGATTCCCGGGCTGCGTTTCAGTTGGTCACGGTGAACGCCGAAACGTCGGACGACATCAGTGGAATTTACAACATCCTCTACCATCACCTCTTCGATCGCCGGCGTGATCTCTGTCTTCCGATTTCGTTCCTGATCGACGAAGGGGGCGACATCGTGAAGGTCTATCGGGGACCGATAAGCGAGGCGCATGTGGAGGAAGACATCCGGCGGATTCCTCGCAGCGCAGCCGAGCGGCTCTCCAAAGCGCTGCCGTTTGCGGGAGTCTCGACAACGTACGAGTTCGGAAGAAACTACCTTTCATTCGGCTCGGCGTTCTTCGAGCGCGGCTATTACGAGCAGGCGGAAGCATCGTTTCGCAGCGCGCTTCGCGACGACCCATCAAGAGCGGAGGCGCACTACGGGCTGGGCAGCGTCTATCTGAAACAAGAAAAGCTGAATGATGCGCGAGACAGCTTCAAGCGCGCAGTGAAACTTAACGGGAGTTATCCCGAGACGCTTCCCAACGCCTGGAATAATCTCGGTCTGCTCGCCACGCGCGAAGGCCGCATCGACGAGGCGACCGGCTATTTCCAAGAGGCGCTCAAGATAAACCCGAACTACTGGATCGCGCTTGAAAACATCGGGAACGCTTATCGCCAGCAGGGGCGCTGGGATGAAGCGCGCGCTGCTCTGGAACGCGCCATTGCGATCCAACCGCGCGATCCCGAGGTGAATTACAACCTGGGTATGGTGTTTGCGCAGACCGACGACGCGGGGCGGGCATCCGAATATCTACGCAAAGCCCTGCAACTTCGGCCCGTCTATCCCGAGGCGCTGAACAATCTCGGAGTGTTGTATTTGCGGACTGGGCGGCGCGACGAAGCGGTTCGGACCTTTGAAGAATGTATTCGCGTGACGCCGGGGTTCGACCAGTCTTATCTGAACCTGGCCCGCGTTTATGTTTTGGAGAATGCGCGGGACAAAGCGCGGGCGCTGCTGCGCGAACTTCTCAGGCAGCATCCGGGGCATGCGCAAGCCTCGAAAGCGCTCGATCAACTGCAATAAGCTCGGCCAGGGCCTCAAGCCTGAGACACTTACGGCCGATGTTAACTGAGTGACCATAGGTCGGGCATCGTGGGCCATTCCAGCGATCGTAATCGGTTGCGGAATTACAACTGGCGCAGTTTATTTCAGCGCCAGGCCCCCCGCCCTTAACCGTCCCCTCAAGATGGGGTTCCAGAACGCGCCGCCTTATCTTTTCCAGGATGGGTCTGGAAATCCAGCCGGCCCAGCTATGGATGTGCTTCGGGCAGCCGCCCGCCGCAAGAATATCAGGTTGGAGTGGGTCTATTCTCCGGAAGGTCCCGAAAAGGCTCTCGCATCGGGCGCCGTCGATTTGTGGCCGCTAGTGGGAGACCTGCCGGAGCGCCGCGGGCTGATGCATGTTAGCGCACCCTGGGCGAAAATGAGTTACGTTCTGCTGACCACGGAGGCATCCGGCATCGCCGATCCGAAGGATCTTGGCACGCGAGCCCTCGCCGTAAGCGACATCAACGTCGATGTGCGCGTGGCACGGGCGAACTTTGCGAATGCGAAGCTGGTCGTGGAACCAACTGTTAAGGAGGTGGTCCGCGACGTTTGCTCCTACGCGGTGAAGGGCGGCGTGCTGGTGCAGACTTCGCTGCAGGGTTGGACTCCACCGGAATGCCAGGATGTTCCCCTACGGACGGTGGCGCTTTCGGACGCGATCTTCTGGTTTGGAATCGGTTCAACAAGGCTGCGAAGCGACGCTCCGGCCGCCGGCGCCATCCTGCGCCGTGAGATTGAAGCCATGGCGAACGATGGAGTGCTTGCCGGAATCGATTTCCACTGGGGCACGCACATCAACACGGAAGCTTCCACCATCTTCGTTTACGAACGCTCCCGGCGTTATGCTTTCATGTTGTCCATCGCGGCCGCAGTCCTGATTGCGGCGCTGTTGTGCATGGTGTGGCTGGTGCGGCGCCTGCGCCTCGCGCAGAAACAGGCGGAGGCCGGTAGCCGTGCAAAAGGCGATTTTCTCGCGAACATGAGCCACGAAATTCGCACGCCCATGAACGGCGTCATTGGGATGGCAGGGCTCCTGCTCGATACGGATCTCACCACGGAGCAGCGCGAGTACGCCGATATCGTGCGCCGGTCGGGCGAGGTTCTGCTCGCCGTCATCAACGATATTCTGGATTTCTCAAAGATCGAATCCGGGAAGCTTCTGATCGAATCGTTCCCTTTCGACGTGCGCTCTGTCATGGAAGAAGTGACGGAGATGCTCTCTTCGCGCGCCGAGGACAAAGGCGTCGACCTTATTCTCAGCTATCCGCCGGCTGTTCCGTGCCACTGCATCGGAGACGCCGGCAGAATCCGCCAGGTGGTTACCAACCTGGTCGGGAACGCCATCAAGTTCACACAGTCGGGCCACGTTCTAGTTGCAGTGACGTCTGAGTCACAGGATGCTTCCACAGCTCGGATGCACATTGCGGTCACCGACACGGGAATCGGAATTGCCGGGGACAAACTTATTTCGATTTTCGATAAGTTTAACCAGGCCGATACGTCCACCACGCGCCGCTACGGCGGCACGGGATTGGGCTTGACGATCAGCAAACAACTTGTGGAGTTGATGTCGGGGTCCATCGGAGTGAAGAGCGTAGCGGGTAAGGGTTCGACGTTCTGGTTTTCTCTGCCATTGAAGCTCGGCGTGGAGCCCTGCAAAGCCGCGGCGCCGGTCCACGATCTCAGCGGGCTGCGGGTGCTGATCGTCGACGACAACGACGTCAATCGCCGCGTGCTGCACGAGCAGATTACGTGCTGGGGCATGCGTAACGGGAGCTTCGCGTCGGGCGAAGAGGCGCTCGTCGCAATCCGGCAAGCGCGCGCCGAGGGCGATCCCTATCATTTTGTCCTGGCCGATTACAAGATGCCAGGCATCGACGGCGCGACGCTGGCTGCAGCGATTAAAGCCGATCCCGAAATCCGCGATGTGGTCTTCATCATGTTGACTTCTATCGGCCACTGGAGTGTCGTGAACCGCCTGGAAGGCGGCGATGTGGATTGCTGTCTCGTGAAACCGGTCCGCCATTCACAGTTGCTGAACACGCTGGCAGTGGCGTGGTCCAAACGGGAGGTCTTGCAGACGGCGCCTCATCCGAGGGATCCCCGGCACCTGAAGTCCAAGACCGACACGCAGGTTCGCGTTCTCGTGGCTGAAGACAACCCGGTGAACCAAAAACTCACAACGCTACTGCTCGAGAAACTCGGGTTCCGCGCCGACGTCGCAGGGAACGGACGCGAAGCCGTCAACATGTTCGACATGCTCCCTTACGATCTCATTCTGATGGATTGCCAGATGCCCGACATGAACGGCTACGAGGCGGCGCGGGAGATACGCCGCCGCGAAATTTCGGATGAGCGCGTGGCCATCATCGCGCTGACGGCCGAGACCCTCGCCGGCTGCCGCGAGCGTTGTCTGGAAGCCGGCATGGACGACTATATCCCGAAGCCCCTGAAAAAGGATCAGCTCGTCGAAACCATCAAGAAATGGCAGCGCGTTTCAGATTCTGGCAGCGTGGCACCATGTTAGGTGATGTTCCCAGATTTTCAAGGCAACTCGTCTGTCGCGCAGACATTGGAGCAACTTACCCGCCAGGAACGTCTTCCGCAGACTCTTCTGTTCGCGGGACCGGAAGGCCTCGGCAAAGCTACCTTAGCCCGGCGATTCGCCGCCGCGCTTCTGGGCGACGCCCAGAAGATTGAGAAAGACGACCTCAGCCTTCCCGATAACGAGGCCATCGTGGCCGACCGCGAAAAATGGACCGCTGAAAAGCGTAACGAAGACCCGCTGCTGTTCGCAACCCATTCGGATTTTATAACCTTCCCTCCCGATGGACCGCTGCGCCAGATCTCGATCCCGCAGATGCGCCAGCTCAAGGATCTCGCGCAGTATAAACCCCTGCATGGGCGCCGCCGCGTCTTTCTGATCGATCACATCGACCGCGCGAACGAGCAGGCCGCCAACTCGCTCCTTAAGACGCTGGAGGAGCCACCGGAGCACCTCATCGTCATCATGACGGCCGAGAATCCTTACGACCTTCTGACGACCATCCGTTCGCGTTCCGTACCCTTTCAACTCGCGCCTCTGTCGAACGATGAGATGCGTGCGTTCGTCCGCGAACGCGGCCTCTCCGATCCGGAGCGTCGAATCGCGTTGGCCGGCGGCAGCCCCGGCCTAGCGGTCTCTT
>JBEKUT010000170.1:0-13866 GCA_049514735.1 Bryobacteraceae bacterium | reverse complement strand
TCTTCAACCGGCGTTATGGGCAGTATGTTGTTGGACGGCGTTAGCGATCGTTTTGCCTTGGCGAACCGAACGGACCCGACTGCCAGCCACTCGCAAAATCATCAGTAAAACACCTTGACAACAACATGAGAGGAGCATATAGTGAGCTTAGGTCGGAAGAGAGGGGCTTTTCGAGGAAAGGAAAACGGGAGAAAAAGAGTGACCATCATGGACTACACCTTCAAACAATTCGGGCGGCGGGTGAGCTGTTTTGGCTGCCCCCGCCGCAAAGAGGACTGTGAAAATACACTCTTTACCAGCGCGGACACTTTCGAAATCCTTTGTACGCGAGACAAAGTACCTTCAACCCAAGCTCTTCTTGCCAACTGAAGAGGTTATGCTGATCACCCTGAGCGAGGTGAAGGCAACCGCTTCAATAGCGATCGTTAGGAAGCTCTATAAGAGCGATATTTCAAAGGACGGTGATAAACATGAGGATTCAACTTGAGTTGCCGGAGGCGCAGGTCGAGCAGCTGAAAATCTTGATGGCACAGGCTGGCATTGACACTTACAAGGATTTGTTCAACAACTCCCTTACGCTGTTTGAGTGGGCGCTCGACGAGGTCAAGAACGGGAGATCTCTTGCTTCCGTCGATGAACAAAACGATAAGTATAGAGTGCTGCTGATGCCGGTATTGGAGCGCATCGCAAAAGCGGCGCGCCAAGCCGAGCAGCAACCGGCCGCTCAAAGCAATGCGGGTAGGAGTGGGCGCCGGTAAGCTTTGGCCTGCCGGCCTCTCTTTATGGCGTCATCGTCACCCTCTCACGCGGAGCGGATTGCCACGGTCACAGTTTCAACCAAGGACTGGGTAACCAGGGCTACAACAGAGCACACTATCGAGATTCAAAAAAAGATCGTTGCTTTTCTGATTAGGGCTTACGGTTCGCTACTCTTGGCTTCGGTCGCCATTTTCCTCTTTCAAGGGTTCGCCTTATGGGGATTCAAATTGAGTGAGACCGTTCTGAAGTTTATCGGAACGGCCACGATCGGCGAAATTGGTGGCCTCCTGGCGCTTACGTTTCGTACCGTCTTCAAGAAATGAACCTGGCATTAAGATATGCGATCAAAGCGGCGGGATCGTCGGATACTATGGCGTCCACATCGGCGGCGATCATCTTGTCCCAACCCGCCGGCGTGTTCACGGTCCACGCGGCCACCTGGATTCCCGCGGCGTGGGCGGCCTGCACCTTCTTCCTCGTTACAAGCCTATAGTGTGGCGAGACGATTTGCGCCTGCGCGCCGTCCTGAGCGATCTTGTCGAAGGCGCGGAGATCGAAGTGCATCAGCGCGGAGCGGCGGATCTCAGGCGCCATCGTCCTAACGGCCGCTAGAATTCGAAAATCGAACGAAAGAAGTGTTACGCGTTTTTCGAGGCCGTGCTTGTGGATTTGTTCCATAACGAGCCCGGCGAACTCTTCGGGCGACGGCGTGTACCACGGTTTATCGGCGAAGCTCTTGGTCTCGAGGTTGTAATCGAAGGAGCCTTGCGTAGATAAGCTGAGAACTTCATCGAGCGTGGGCAGGTTCGTGTCTTCGCGGACCTGAGCGAGCGTCATTTCGCGGATGGCGGAGCCAGTTTGAAGGACCGGGTCGTGCGAGATGACGATCGCGTTATCCTTCGTCACCGCCAAATCCATTTCGATCGCATCGACGCCGGCTTCAATAGCGTACTGGAATGCAGGGATCGTGTTCTCCGGCAGCACGGCGCGTGCGCCGCGATGGCCGTGCACCTGAATTCTACGCGAACCGGGCATTACAAGCGCCGCGCGAGCAGCAGCGTCATATCGTCCTGCCGCTCCGGAGCGTTGCTCCACTGGCCAACCGCCTCCATCACGATCCTGATAATCTCATCCTCGGGCTGGTGTGCGTTCTTCACGAAGAGCTCCGTTAGCCGGTCTTCACCAAACATTTCTCCGTATTCGTTCTCCGGTTCCGTAATGCCGTCCGTGAAAAAGACCAGAAGATCGCCATGATGAAGCTGCACCGTGCTCTCGTCGTAGTGGGCGAAGGGGAAAGCGCCCACCACCATGCCATTCACGTCCAGGCGGGTAGCGCCTCCGTTGTGAACCAAGATGGGCGGCAAATGGCCGGCGTTGGTGTAGGTGAACAGGCCGGTCTTCTCGTCGTAAATACCGAAACAAAATGTCGCGAACTTTTCGGTTGGCGTCGTCTCATGAAGCTGCTGATTGAGGTCGGAGACCACGCGAGCCGCCGACAGGTGGTGCACCGCGACCCCGCCAGGCGCGGCCATCGCCAGCGTGCCCCGGACTTCCATGCGCATCGCGGATTGAATGGTGGCCATCAACAGCGCGGCCGAAATTCCTTTGCCGGCCACGTCCCCGATAGCGAGCGCGAGCTGATCCTCGCCAATGCGCTGATAATCGAAATAGTCGCCTGAAACTACGCGCGCCGATTGCCAGAACGCCGTGAGCCGCACGGTCTTCATCGACGGAATTTCTTTCGGATAGAGCTGCTCCTGCACCTCCCGCGCGATTTCCAGCTCGGTTTGCAGGCGTTCCTTTTCTTTGGCCACGACGAGCAGGCGCTCCAGGTTCTCAGTCATCGTATTGAACGACAGGCTCAGCTCCGCTAACTGGTCGCGGCTCTTGGTTGGGACCTGAATACGCTGAGAAAAATTGCCCTCCATGACGCGTTGCGTCCCGGCGTACAACTGGTGTACGGCGGCCGTAATGGTGCGGGCCATCGAGACGCCAATCACCAGCGCGGACGCTTCCACTAAGAGAAAAAGAATGCCGACAGCGAACAACGCCACGGGGATGAATTGTTGTACCGCGTCCACCTTGGCGTTGAAAATGGTTCGCAGAAGGGCCGACGGCCGTGTGTGCACGGAAATCAGCGCGTCCGTATGAATCTTGCCGGGCGAATCCCAATAGGTAAACGGCATCAGCGATCCGCCCAGCAGGTCGACGTCAAGACGATTCACCGGAGGATCGAGCCGCGTGGCTGTATCTTCGCCAAACTTTTCGGGGTGG
This sequence comes from Bryobacteraceae bacterium, assembly GCA_049514735.1. Taxonomy (GTDB): domain Bacteria; phylum Acidobacteriota; class Terriglobia; order Bryobacterales; family Bryobacteraceae; genus JAICMB01. The sequence goes on along the minus strand of JBEKUT010000170.1, from coordinate 10,833 downwards.
GGCGCTCTGGAATCGTTCGAAAGCACGAAAAGGGAGACTTCACCGAGGCCTGGCATCAGGCTGCTCAAATAATCGCGGCCGAGCGGAGCGGTAATGGTGACGTCGGCGCCGCCCCGGACAACATGCGCCCATGCGAAGAAGCGGCCGTCGCGAACGACGATGCCATTCGAGTCGCCCCAACCCTCCGGCGGCGGAACGGCCGGTTGGTTGTCGGGCCAGCGCACGATCGCTCCGCCTTCTCGAAGCACGATGGAAGGATCTGATGTCCGCTGCCGCAAGACTTCCCCGATTCCGTGCAAAACTTGCATGCGCTGCTGCTGACTGCTTTCCGCGATGGCGCGTCCGAACCAATCCAGCGACGAAATGCGGCGGTCCAATTCCGAACTGACCAGATAGACCGCTAACTGGCTGGACAACGCGTAGGTCCCAATGCTCACGAAGATGACGATGAGCAGGATCGGCACCAGGGCGATGAACATATACGTCATCAGGAGCCGGTTCCTGAGACGCCAAATAGCCCGCCTCACCCCGACACGGGCCACGCGAACGAGCAGCCAGAATCCGAGCAGAACCAAAACCACTTGAAGTAAGGCGACGAACCCGCTGCCCGGAGTGAGAAACAGCAAAATTAGATAAAGCAAGAGAATAATCCCAAAGGATTTCTCCAGCTTGCCGATCAGGCGGAGCCGCGTTCTAATTTGAGTTGTCAGGCTCTCGGGCACGTTACACGCGGGACCTGGCGATTTCGGGCGCTTCGGCCGCGGGCGGCTCAGGCTCCGGCTTTAGATAATGTTCCGTGAGGAATTCCTGAAGAATCGCGAACGCGTCTTCCGGCGTGTCGGCGTATTCAAACAGGTCGAGATCGGACCGCGATATCGTGCCGTACTTCACCAGCGCGTCGAAGTTGATCACTTCTTTCCAATACTCGGAACCGTAGAGCACGATCACGATCTTACTCTCAATCTTCTGCGTCTGCGCCAGCGTGAGAATCTCGCATAACTCGTCGAGCGTGCCGAAACCGCCTGGAAATACCACCAGCGCTTTTGCGAGATACGCAAACCAGAACTTGCGCATGAAGAAGTAGTGAAACTCGAATTCCAATTCCGGCGTGATATAAGGGTTGGGGCGCTGTTCGAAAGGAAGTCCGATATTGAGGCCGATGGATTTCCCGCCGGCCTCGCTCGCGCCGCGATTCGCCGCCTCCATAATCCCGCCGCCCCCGCCGCAGCATACGACAAAGCGATGCGCGGGATTCTCGAGATGCTCGGACCACTCTGTTACCAGACGCGCCACGTCGCGCGCCGCCTGATAATAGTGGCCCAGCGGGCTGTCTTCGGTGATGCGCGCGGAGCCGAAAAAAACGATGGTGTCTTGAATTTTTTCTTCACGAAAGTGGGAGAGAGGCTCCAGATACTCCGATAGAATGCGGAGCCCGCGCGCGTCCGCGCTCTCCAGAAAGGACTCGTTGAGATAGGCTACCGGGCGGCGGCCAGTCTGGTTGTCTTTTATCATTCGAGTTTTGAGGCCTCGGTTGATTCGCGTTGCTCCAGTTCCCGAACGCGATTTTCCAATTGTCTCATCGACCTTAGAATGTCGGGCAGCTTCGGGAAGGCCGTTATGGCACGGAGCCAGTCGCGAGCCGCGAAGGCCGGCGATCCTGAAATCACGCTGCCCGCCGCTACGTCGCCGCCGACGCCGCTTTGCGCATAAACCACGGCGTTGTCGTGAATCGTCAGGTGACCCGAGATCCCAACCTGGCCCGCTAACAGAACGTTCTTTTCAAGAATCGAACTGCCGGCGAGCCCGGTTTGCGCGCAGATAATGTTGTCCTCGCCGACCACGCAGGCATGGCCGATCTGAACCAGACTGTCGATCTTAGCTCCGCGCCTAACGCGCGTCTCGCCCACTGTGGCCCGGTCCACCGAAGTAAGCGATTGGATCTCGACGTCGTCTTCGATCACGGTCTTGCCGGATTGAACGATCTTGAAGTGCGTGCCCACGGCCGTTTTCGCGAATCCAAAACCATCGCCGCCGACCACGACCCCATTTTGCAGGATCACGCGATTTCCAATGCGGCAATATTCTCGAACGGCGGCGTGGGAGTGCGCCAGGAAGTCGTCTCCGATTTGCGCTCCTTCGTAGATCACGACGTGGGGATGCAGGATCGCATTACGTCCGATCGCAACGTTCTCGCCGACCACCGCGAACGCTCCGATGGACGCGCCGTCACCAATGCGTGCGGTCGTGGCGATCGCGGCTTGCGGATGAATGCCGGGAGCGGGGCGCGGCGGTTGATAGAACAGCGCCAGGGCACGCGCAAAATCGTGATAGGGATTGCCTGAGACTAAACTCAAAGGCGTCGCGAGCGGCAGAGCTTCGTGGACCAGAATCGCTGCCGCGCGGCTGTACTTCACCTTGTGAGCATATTTCGGGTTCGCCAGGAACGTCAGCTCCGTGGGCGCGGCCTGCTCCATGCCTGCGACGCCGGTAATTTCCACGCCGCCATCTCCCGCCAGGCTGCAGCCCAGCCGGTTGGCAATCTCTGCAAGTGTCATTGTGTTTTTTCAGTGCGAAGCCGCATACTTGTCGCGGCATTGCGCCGAGCAAAAGTAGACGGTTTCTTTGCCATACATCTCTTTGAGGGACGTCGCCGTGGATGTGTACGTGCCGCAGACCGGGTCCTTCTTCAGTTCCCCGCTGAGCGGGATCTTCGGTCTGTTCGACGCCTGCTGTTGGCGGGGCGGGGAGAAAAGTTCGAAGAATCCCTTGAGGATGATGCCTATCACCGCTCTCACGATGGAGATCAGAAACACGGTGATGAGCAGGTACGTTACAACCCTAAACATGCGGCCCAATTACAATTTTAACTTCAATCGCGGGAGTCGGCCGGCTTGGAGAGCGGCTGAAGCCATAAGACGGCAACCTTTTCAATCGCTTTCAGGTAATCCGTCAGGCCCGATGGCTTCACGATATAAGCCGTCGCGCCGGCGTCCAGGACCTCCTGAATCCCATGTTGTTTGGAGCTGAAAACGACAATCGGCGTGGACACAAGATCTACGCCCTCGGCGCGCACCCGCTGGATAACGGTTTGCCCGTCGATCTTAGGCAGGTTTAGATCTATTAGAATCATGTCCGGCTGAAAATTGTCCCGAATTAACAGATTTAATGCCTGCTCTCCGTCCTCGGCTACCCGTATGTTGAGCGGAAGCTTAGCCGTAGACCTTTTCAGGCCTTCCCGGATCAGTTTCACGTCGCCGGGATTGTCCTCGACTACCAACACTTCGAGTGTCCGGCTCGGATCGGGCATAGCCCGAGTTTAGCGTAAGTCGGGTACTAAAAACCCGTCGATTAATTCCGCGCCGCGCTTTCGTCACACTTCTGACGTATAGTAACTTTCATGGCTATCATCGCGGTCGCGGGACGGAAGGGCGGTATCGGCAAGTCTACCATCGCCGGCAATCTGGCTGCCGAGTTCGCCGCCATGGGCCAAGGCGTCGCCGTTTTGGACGCCGATCCACAGCATAGCCTCGTCGCTTGGGCCGCCCAGGGCGACGGTATGTTGGCTCGCTGCGTGGAGAAGGTAGAGAACGGAGGGGAGGATCTCCGCACCCTGGCTCACAAGGCGGAGAAGCACGCCGACATTGTCCTCATCGACACGCCTCCCGGAATGCCGGAGGTCGCCTATGAAGCGGCCATGGTCGCCGACCTTGTGCTGCTGCCCTGCGGCCCTTCGCCGCTCGACATTTTTGCGTTAAAGGAGGCGCTGGGGTTGATGTTGAAAGCTCGCGCGGCCCGGCGTTCGAAGAAGCCGCGCATCCGGTTTGTCCCCTCCAAGGTTCTGATGAACACCAACCTCGGCCGCGGTTTGTCGGAATCGCTCGAGAAGATGGGGAAAAAAGTTCTGCCCGCCATCTGTCAACGCATCGCCGTGGCGGAGGCCGTGAATAGCGGCCTGACGATCGCCGAGTATGCTCCTAATTCTTCAAGTCACGAGGAATTCCGGGCGCTCGCGAAAGCCGCCAAAAAGATTCTGTCTAAATAGCTCTTACATCACGCTGTGTTTGGCGAATGCGTCCACGGTGCTCATGCCGTTCAAAATCGCTGTTCGGACCGTGTTCTCTTTCGCTGCTTTTTCCAGCGCCCGTGTCAGTACCTCCCGCTCCACGGCGCGCGGGACGATGAGGACACCGTCGATATCGCCGAAAACGATATCGCCCGGCTCGACATGAACAGCCTCAATATCGATGGCGATTCTGAAATCGAGCACCTCGCCGCGCGCTTTTTGATCCTGCGCGTAGCGGCCGGTCGAGAACACTGGGAACTTCATTTCGAGGATGGCGCGCGTGTCGCGCGAGGGACCGTTCAACACCGCGCCAGCCGCGCCGAGAACGCGGGCACGTGTCGACATCAACTCGCCCCACATCGCGTAAGAGCACGCGATGCTTCCGCCCGCGATATACACTTCGTCCGGTTTCAAATCGTCCAGGGCTTCCATCAAGAGGCCGAATGGTTTGGCGGGCGAGCGGCCTTCCGGCAGGTCCGCCTCCAGCACGGGCATCGCACGGCCAGCGACAATCATGTTCTCGTCGAGCGGCCGCATGGCGGGCGGCAGGAACTGATGCAGCAACCCGAGCTCGTCGAGAATGTCTCCGACCACTGCCGTGAAAAGGCGCTCGCGCATCAGCGCGAACAGTTCCGCGTCGGATGTCCACATGGTCAACCGATAGCCGCCGATTGCGGTACCGCCGCGGCGATCTGGCGCAGCACGTACGGCAGGATTCCGCCATTGCGAAAATACTCGACCTCTTGCGGGGTGTCGATGCGCACGACCGCCTCAAACTTGACCTCCGCGCCATCCGGACCGGCCGCGCGCACCTTGGCGTGTTTGCCATGGCTGATCGCTTCGGGAATCCCTTCGATGAAGTACGTTTCGAAACCGCTCAGGCAGAGGCTCTCGCGATTTTCGTTGGGCAGGAATTGCATGGGCAGCACCCCCATGCCAACCAGGTTGGAGCGATGGATGCGTTCGAAGCTCTCCGCGATGACCGCTTTCACGCCGAGCAGAAGCGTGCCCTTCGCCGCCCAATCGCGCGACGAACCCGACCCATACTCCTTGCCCGCAATGATCAGCAGCGGCGTCCCTTCCTGCTGGTAGCGCATGGATGCGTCGTAGATGAACATTTTCTCGCCGCTGGGGATGTGCGTCGTCCAGCCGCCTTCCGTTCCCAGCGCGAGCAGGTTGCGCAGACGGATGTTCGCCAAAGTTCCGCGCACCATCACTTCGTGGTTGCCGCGCCGAGCTCCGTACGAATTGAAATCGGCCGGCTTCACGCCCAGACCGATGAGGTATTTTCCCGCCGGACTGTCTACCGGGATGCTGCCCGCCGGCGAGATATGATCCGTGGTCACCGAATCGCCCAACGACGCGAGCACGCGGAGACCGCTGAGGTTGTGAATCGCCTTCGTTGGATCCGCCATGTCGTCGAAATACGGTGGCTTCTTGATGTAGGTGGAGGAATCCGACCAATCGTACAAATCGCCGATTGGAACATGAATCGAGTTCCATGTTGCATCGCCCTGGAAAACTTCCGAGTATTCTTTTTGGAACATCTCGCAGCGCACGGAATGACGGACGACGTCTTCCACTTCTTCCGCGGTCGGCCAGATGTCCTTCAGGTAGACTTTTTTTCCGTTCTCGTCGATGCCGAGCGGTTCTTTCTGAATATCGATATCCATCCGCCCGGCGATCGCATAGGCGACCACCAGCGGCGGCGACGCCAGATAATTGGCCCGCACCAGCGGATTGATGCGTCCTTCAAAATTCCGATTCCCGCTGAGCACCGCGGCAACCACCAGCTTTTCTTTGCTCACCGCGGCGGCGACCGATTCGGGCAAAGGTCCGCTGTTCCCGATGCACGTGGTGCAGCCGTATCCGACGAGATAGAAATTCAGCTTTTCGAGAAACGGCATCAGGCCGGCGTCAGTTAAATAGTCGAGGACGATCTTCGATCCCGGCGCAAGACTCGTCTTCACCCACGGCTTCGACTTCAGCCCCTTTTCGACCGCCTTCTTCGCCAGCAGTCCCGCCGCAACCATCACGGAAGGATTCGATGTATTCGTGCAGCTTGTAATCGCCGCAATCACAACCGACCCGTCCTGGAGCATTTCCGTGCGCCCATCGATCTCAGCCATGGCAGTCCGTTGACCTTCGCCGCCAAGCGTCGCAACGAAGTTTTTCTTGACGTCGGGCAGATCGATGCGATCCTGCGGGCGCTTCGGTCCGGCGATCGACGGAACCACTTTAGAAAGGTCGAGCTCGATCGTATCGTTGTAAATCGGCTCGGGCGAATCTTCTGTCAGGAACAGTCCCTGCTCCTTCGCGTACGCCTCCACCAGCGCGACCAGCTCCGTGGGACGATTCGAAAGCCGCAGATAGTCGAGCGTCTTGCCATCGATCGGGAAGAACCCGATAGTCGCGCCGTACTCGGGCGCCATGTTGCCGATGGTGGCGCGGTCGGCCAGGCTCAGCGCGCTCACTCCAGGGCCATAAAACTCGACAAATTTTCCGACCACGCCCTTCTTGCGCAGCATCTGCGTGACCGTGAGAACAAGGTCTGTCGCCGTGGAGCCTTCCGGCAAACGGCCTTTGAGCTTGAACCCGACCACTTGCGGCAGCAGCATCGAAATGGGCTGCCCCAGCATGCAAGCTTCGGCCTCGATACCGCCCACGCCCCAGCCCACGACGCCGAGTCCGTTGACCATGGTAGTGTGCGAGTCGGTGCCCATCAGCGTGTCCGGATACGCGAGCACCGGATTTTGTTTGAGATCGCGAAAGACCACCGACGCCAGATATTCGAGGTTGACCTGATGCACGATGCCGGTGTCGGGCGGCACGACCCGGAAATCCTGAAACGCCGTCTGGCCCCAACGCAGAAAGGCGTAGCGTTCCTGGTTGCGCTGGAACTCGAGCAGAGCGTTGAAGCCGAAAGCGTCGCTGGAGCCGAACTTGTCGACTTGTACGGAGTGGTCGATTACGAGGTCTGCCGGAATCAGCGGATTCGCGAGCTTCGGATCGGCGCCCATGGCCTTCAGCGCGTCGCGCATCGCGGCGAGATCCACTACGCAAGGGACGCCGGTGAAATCCTGCAGCAGCACGCGCGCGGGGCGGAAATTGATTTCCTGGGCAGGCCCGCTGGTGTTCCATTTCGCGACGTACTCGATATCGGTATGCTTGACCGTCCGGCCGTCTTCGCAGCGCAGGAGGTTTTCGAGCAGGATTTTTATGGAATAGGGAAGGCGCGAAATGGTCCCCACATGAGCCTTTTCGAGCGCCTCCAAGCTATAGATTTTGTACTGGCTATCCCGTACGCGCAGAGTGGTTGCCGCGCCGAAGCTGTTCGGTTTTTCCATTTGTTTTCATCGTAGCGCGAACTCGTAGTGGAACAGACGATCGGGTTTTGTCGTCTGTTTTCCGCTGCCAGGCGATATCCGGACTACACTCGCTCATGCGGCCATGCAGCTCACGCATGCGCGCCCGCTTCGACACGCTCCCGCCTTTCTGATGCAGAAACCGGAACAACAGGTCCCTGAAAAACAGTTTCAACTCCTGAAAAACGATAACAAACGACCATCATCGCTGAAAGACCGTACCTGGCAACACTTCGAACGCTCACCTCATCCAGGGATTCAGGATCGACACCTGAACGTTTGCAAAGCTTCGGACGTTGCGGGACACGATAGTAGTTAGAGTGTGCTGCAGCGCCGTCGCCGCGAGTAAGCCGTCAATCACCGCCAAGGGCCGGCCTTTTCGCTGCGCGTGCGCCGCGATTGCCCCCCAGCGCTGAGCAACAGCCTCGTCAATTGGCAGCACCCGGCTAAGAACCGGGCTGGCAGCTCGACCTCGATCCAATTTTCCAATCGCGTCCGGTGCTTGCCTAGGCGCAGTCCTGCCAGACCCTTGCTGTATGATTGGGGCGACCGCTCCCTGCCGGTCACGGCTCGGTTGCACCTTGGGTGGGCCGCAGTCCCAGTTGGCCGCTCGGAACGGAGCGCAACGGAGACGCAGGCGATGCGCAAGTACTTCCGACGCCCTGTTTAGCTGCATTCGAAGTGGTTTAAAATTAAGAAAGCTCTACTACGGGGACGTAGCTCAGATGGATAGAGCGGCCGCCTCCTAAGCGACAGGTCGGCAGTTCGAATCTGCCCGTCCCTACCAGTCTAACGTTATGCCAAACCGACTATCCCGGCGTGAACTCGCGGTGGCCGCCCTCGCCGGCGCGGCTTTACGGGCGCAAGGGAAAAAATATAATGGAGCGCTCGACGGCGCCACCGCCAACCTCGACGCGAAACAGTTCGATCCCGTGGCCTGGACGCTGGATCGTCAACGCCAAGCCCCTTTGAAGCTGACGTTCCAAGCCACGAATCGAAAACAGGCTGAAGTTTGGCAGCGGCAATTCCGAGCCAAGGTGGTCGAGCTTGTCGGCGGTTTCCCGGACGCGCGCCCTGCACTCAAACCGCAGACTCTGGAAGTCCGCGAATTTCCAGCCTACAAGCGCGAGAAATTCATTTTCGAGAGCCGGCCCGGCGTCGGTGTTCTTGCGTATGTATTGACTCCCACAGCGTCCAGTGCGCCGCATGCGACGGTTGTCTGCAATCCCGGCCATGGCCGCGGCGTCGACGACATTGTCGGAATCGACGAACATGGCAACGATCGCACTACGAAGGTCGGATATGCCTACGATTTCGCGATTCAAGTTGCCGAGCACGGCATGGCCGCCGTCGCCATTGAGCCCATGGCTTTCGGATGCCGGCGCGACGCCAAGACCAGCGCTCATGGACTGGGGACATCGGCATGCGAGCCGGCCGCGGGCTCGGCGCTGCTTCTCGGCGAGACCATGATCGGCTGGCGCGTCTACGACGTGATGCGCACTATCGATTGGATCGCGACGCGGCCGGATCTGGATTCAAAGCGCATCGGATGCATGGGCATTTCAGGCGGCGGGACGTGCACTCTGTTTGCAACGGCTCTCGATTCACGCATTCAGGCGGCGTTCGTCAGCGGCTATCTCAACACCTTTCGCGACAGCATCATGAGCATGCCGCATTGCATCGACAATTACGTCCCCGGCATTCTCAACTGGGGCGAGCAGTACGATGTCGCAGCCCTGATTGCGCCGCGGCCGCTGTTTTCAGAAGGCGGCGATCGCGATCCCATCTTCCCCGTGGCAGCGACACGCGAAAGCTATCGGCGGGTTAAGAAAGTGTACGAAGTGTTCGGCGTTCCCAATAACATCAAGCAGGAAATTTTCAGTGGCGTCCATGAGTTTCATGGCGTGCAGGGCTTGCCATTCTTGAAAGAGAAGCTGCAGGCCTAAAGCGACCGGAGGTGAAAGCCTCCATCGACATTGATAACCTGGCCGGTGGAATAATCGAGCTGGCCATCGGCGATAGCCCGAACGGCGCGCGCAATGTCCGAGGGCTCGCCCATGCGCGGCTGCGGCAACAGGCCGTTGGCGATGCGTTCGTCGTAAGATTTCTCGACTGCCGAAATCATGTCGGTCCGAATAATGCCGGGGCGGATTTCGAACACCTGTATGTTGTCGCGCGCCAGCCGTTGCGCATACAACGCGACGCTCATGCTCAATCCCGCTTTCGAAATACAGTAATCGGCGCGATTCACCGAAGCCGTGTAGCTCGAAATCGAGGTCACGAACACGATCCGCCCGTGCCCTTGTTCGGCCATCCAACGAGCCACTTCCTGCGTCAGGAAATGAGGCCCCTTCAAATTGGTCTCAATCAATTCATCGAAGCTGTCCTCGGTAGCTTCGAGGATGTCGCGGCGTTCGCGCGGCGCCATGCCGGCGTTATTCACCAGCAGGTCGAGCCGTCCATGCTCACGCCGAATGTGGTCGACCAGGGCACGCCGGTCGGCACCGGACGAGATATCGCTCTGGACAATATCCGCGCCCGTCTCAGCGGCAAGCGACTCGGCCGCGTCGCGCCGGCCGCGATAGGTCGCGACTACGAAATGGGTTTTCGAAAGCTCGATTGCGATGGCGCGCCCGATGCCGCGGCTGCCGCCTGTGACGAGCGCAACCGCGGACCCAATCATGCCTGCAGCGGTTGCTGCAGCGTGAAGGTCAAACGCGTTTCGGAGGGAATGCGGACTCGTTGACCCTTGGTCAGCACCTCTGCCCCCGTGCCGACCGCGGCGCCCGAGGCAGCGCCTATCGCCGCTCCTCGGCCGCCTCCGGCGAGCGCTCCAATGATAGTGCCGAGTACCGCGGTGCCGCCGATCACTTTGCCGCTGCGCGCACCACGCGATCCGCTTTGCTGACTGACATCGGTAGTGTTGACATCCACCATGCGGCCGTTCACCTGCACTTGCAAGAGATCGAGCGTCAGGACCGTACGGCCCTCGATTTTGCCGGACTGCTTGTCGTCAACCAATTTGGCAATGACGTCGGCGCCGCGCGGAATCAAGGTTTGACCATCAACCACGACGGGTTCATCAATACTGGCGCGATAAGTCTGACCGAGGGTGTCATTCTGCGAATCGACCGGATCGATCATTCGTACAACCAGCGCCGTTCCCGACGGAATCACGATTCCATTGGGCGGCGGAGGAGGATACGCGTTGGGTGGAGCGTCGGTACGCCGTTCCAGACCCTCGGGACTTGGCGCGTACGCCTGAGGAGGAGGCGGCTGCTGTGCATCACGATCTCGGTCATGATGGCCGCCGAATTGAATCGACTGAATCTCATCCACCGAGTACGAGTCCACTCGATCGCCGTTCGCAATTTTGACGCGCCGGGCGTCGCCACCGAGATAAGT